>DFWT01000208.1 GCA_002381045.1 Rhodoferax sp. UBA4127 | reverse complement strand
GTGGCGTAGGTCGAAAACTTGTAGCCGCGGCGGTATTCAAACTTGTCCACGGCTTTCATCAGGCCAATGTTGCCTTCCTGGATCAAATCAAGAAATTGCAGGCCACGGTTGGTGTACTTCTTGGCAATCGAGATGACCAAGCGCAAGTTGGCTTCGATCATTTCCTTTTTGGCCGCACGTGAGGCGTATTCGCCTTCGTTCATGCGTTTGTTGATGTCTTTCAAATGATCCAGAGGTACCACCACTTGTGCTTGCAAGTTGATCAGGCGTTGCTGCAACTCTTGCACTGGCGGAATGTTGCGGGCCATGACGGTGCTCCAGGGCTTGCCGCTTCCAGCCTGTTTCTCAATCCATTTGAGATCGAGCAGGTGACTGAGCACACGGTTGTGGTGCTTGTCGCGGCCACTGAATTCAGCAATGAACTGGGCATGCGGGTAGCCACATTTGTCCACAATGATGCGGCGCAGCTCACGCTCTTTTTTGCGCACTTCATCCACCTGACCGCGCACCATATCGCAGAGCTTTTCGATGGTTTTGGCGGTGAAGCGAATCGACATCAGCTCGTCAGACAGTGCGCGTTGGGTCTTCACATACGCGGGGGTGCCGTAGCCCTCTTTGTCGTAGATCTTGTGAATTTTTTCAAAATATTCGCGCAGGCGGTCAAACCGGCTCATGGCCTCTTTTTTGAGCTCTTCCAGCTTCTTGGTCAGTGCTTTAGAGCCGCCATTGCCATCGTCGTCATCGTCTGCGTCAAATTCGTCAAAGTCTTCTTCCGCCACATAGTCGTCGGCTTCATTGGGGTTGGTAAAGCCATCCACGATGGTGGTGATGACTACTTTGTCGCTGCGGATGTCTTCGCCAAGTTTCAGAATTTCGGCAATCGTGGCGGGCGAGGCAGAAATTGCCTCCATCATGGCCATCAAGCCGCCTTCAATGCGTTTGGCGATTTCGATTTCGCCTTCGCGTGTCAGCAGTTCCACGGTACCCATTTCGCGCATGTACATGNNTGCGCACCGGGTCGGTGGTGCGACCGAACTCGCTGTCCACGGTGCTGAGTGCCGCTTCTGCCTCTTCTTCGGCTTCTTCTTCAGTCGCCGCGGTGGGTCCGTTGTTGTTGAGCAGCAGGGTTTCAGCGTCGGGGGTGTGTTCGTAGACAGCCACTCCCATGTCGTTGAGCATGGAGATCACCACTTCCATGGTTTCAGCGTCCACCAACTTGTCGGGCAAGTGGTCGGAGATTTCGCCGTGGGTCAGGTAGCCGCGGGTCTTACCGAGCTTGATCAAAGCTTTGAGGCGCAGACGGCGTTTTGCCAAGTCTTCTTCAGACAGCACGGTCTCGTCCAGACCAAATTCCTTCATCAAGGCGCGCTCTTTGGCCTTGCTGATTTTCATGCGCAGCGGCTTGACCTTTTCGGTGCTGGCCTCAGCGGTCTCGGGTTCGCCTACCAAGTCCTCTTCAATGTCGGACATGTCGAGTTCATCAACATCAGCCGCTTTGCCGGCCTTCTGCTTTGGCCCGCGCTTTGCGCCTGCAATCACTTTTTCCGCCTTGGCGGGCTTGACCGCAGGCTTCTTTTCGGAGGGTGTGGCTCCTGGTTTGGAGGGCTTCTTGGTCTCGACCTTTGACTTAACCTTGCTGGCGGACGGTGTCACTTCGGCTTCCACCACTTTGGCTTTTTTGGTTGTAGTGGCCGGTGCGGGTTTGGCAGGTGCTACTTTTGTTTTGCTGGCAGGCATGACGATCCCTCGAAAAAAGGCTCACAGAAACGACGAAATGCGAGGCATGCTCGACAAATCTATAGGTGTGGTTTGGCTTGGCAAGCTGTGGGGGCGAACATTTGGGGTGCAGTCCTTGCGGTGGAGTGACCAGATGGCTCAAAGCATCTGTAGGTCGGGTCCGGAGGTGCTGCTGTCGCGCTTGCCGAAAATCAAGGATCGGATTATACCCTTTTTTGGGAGGTGTGGCTGTTTTGTGGAACGGTGCGCGAACGGCTCCTGCGGCCTTGAACAGCGTCGCTGAACTCAACTTTCTGATTCGAGCGCCCGGCGGCGGGCCTGCAAGCTGCGGTAGTGGTCAAGTGCGGTTGGATCGCTCTTGGCAGCGGCAATGGCCAGCGTTTCTTCCACTTTCAATTGCGCCACAAGCATGCGATTGAGCAGGTGACGAAGTTCGCCAAACGCCTCTTCGGTGTCTGTCTGCACGCCAAACTCAAACCCAGCCATCAGTTGCAGGGCGTATGCCTCTAATTCGGTTTCCCGCAAACCCTCGCGCAAGGCGGACCATGGCTGCGGACCATGCTCGTGGTGCTGGCGTTCCAGCCAAGCAAACAAAGGACCATGGGGTGCTGGGAGCTGCCGCAGGAGCGTTTGATCTTCGGCGGACAAGGAGTCCAGCACAGTCATCTGATCGAGGATCAAACGGGCGGCGTGATCGGCCCGACTGGCTGGCACGCGGTTGCCAAACACCGACAGCTTGGATGAATCATTGCTATGAGAATTAGTGCTTGAGCCCTTATTTAACCTGCGCTGTGCGCTATCACTCTTGTAGTCTCTTGGTTTTCGCGCTGATCCGCTTTTGGCAAACCAGATGTCGGTCAACTCGCGGCTTTGCAATTGCACCAGGTTGGCAATTTCTGAAAACAACTGCTGCTTGAGCACTCCGTCGGGCAAGGCTTCCCAAAGCGGCTTGGCGTTGCTAGCCAAATGCGCGCGTCCTTCGGCGCTGTTGAGTTCACAACCCTCGCGCGCCGCGTCAATCAGAAAGCGGCTAAGCGGTACGGCTTCGCTTACGCAGTGGCCAAAGGCTTCGCGGCCATGCGCGCGGATGAAACTGTCAGGGTCATGTTCTGGCGGCAAAAAAAGAAACTTGACACTGCGCACATCCGTGGCAAACGGCAGGGCTGCGTCAAGCGCTTTGCGCGCTGCACGGCGCCCAGCACTGTCGCCATCAAAGCTGAACACCACGCTATCGGTGAATCGAAACAATTTTTGAATGTGGTCGGTTGTGCACGCGGTGCCTAGCGTGGCGACGGCATTGGGAAAACCCAGTTGCGCCAGGGCCACGACGTCCATGTAGCCCTCAGTCACCAGCGCGTACCCCAGTTCGCGCAACGCTGTCCGCGCTTCAAACAGTCCGTACAGCTCGCGGCCTTTGCTGAACACCGGGGTTTCGGGGGAATTCAGGTATTTGGGTTTGTCGTCGCCCAGCACCCGACCACCAAACCCAATGCACTCGCCTTTTATGTTGCGGATGGGAAACATGACCCGATCACGAAACCGGTCGTAACGTTTGGCTTCGGAGCCATCTTCTTCGCTGGCGATGACCAGTCCGCTTTCAACCAGCAGCGGGTCATCGTAGCTCGGAAACACGCTGGACAGACTGCGCCAACCTTCAGGCGCATATCCCAGGCCAAACTGCTTGGCGATTTGGCCAGACACGCCCCGGCCTTTGAAGTAACTGACTGCGCGTGCAGAGGCTTTGAGGTGTTTTTGGTAGGCCTTCCCAGCCTTTTCCAGCACCTGATTTAAAGTGGTTTGCTTGTCGCGCTGCTGTGCTGCCTGTGCTCGGTCTCGGGGGCTTGTGTCGTCCTCGGGCACTTGCATGCCAAACTGTTGCGCCAGGTCATGCACCGCCTCGACGAAGCTCATCCCGGCATGCTCCATCAGGAAGCCGACCGCGTTGCCGGTTTTGCCACAACCAAAACAATGGAAAAACTGTTTGCTTGGACTGACAGAAAAAGACGGCGATTTCTCAGAATGAAAAGGGCACAGGCCGACAAAATTGGCGCCACCTTTTTTTAGGGTGACATAGCGTCCAACTATCTCCACCACGTCGGCGCGAGCCAACAGTTCCTGGACAAAACTTTGCGGGATGGACATGGGACGATTGTAGGAAGCCGGTCATGACTCAGTCGCCGCAGGTGCATCGGTTGGCCCGCGCTCATCCACTAGTCGGTTCAGCACAGACAAGCGCAGGCGCAGGCGCAGAATTTACCGCGGTGCAAGGCGAATGGCGCCGTCAAGCCGGATGACTTCCCCGTTGAGCATGTCGTTTTCAAAAATGTGCATTGCCAGTTTCGCGTAATCTTCTGGCGTGCCCAGCCGCGAAGGAAACGGTACGCTGGCTGCCAGGGAGTCTTGCACCTCTTGTGGGAAGCTGAACATCATGGGTGTGCCAAATATGCCTGGAGCGATGGTCATGTTGCGGATGCCGTTGCGTGCCAGGTCCCTGGCAATAGGCAAAGTCATTCCCACAATACCGCCTTTGGATGCGCTGTAAGCCGCTTGACCCATCTGGCCGTCGTAGGCCGCCACCGAGGCGGTGGAAATCATCACTCCGCGCTCACCGGTGGCCTCAGGTGCATTTTTGCTCATGGCATCGGCACAAAGCCGAATCATGTTGAAGCTGCCAATCAGATTCACAGTGATGCATTTGGTGAACAAGGCAAGGGAGTGGGCGCCCGACTTGCCAGCGGTCTTTTCGGCGGGAGCAATGCCCGCGCAGTTGACTAGACCCATCAGCTTGCCAAGGCTACAGGCCAGTGTGACTGCGGCTGTGGCATCTGCTTCGTTGCTGACATCGCACTTGATAAAACGTCCGCCGATGCTTTCGGCGACGGCTTTGCCTTTCTCTTCCTGCATATCAGCGATGACGACCAAACCACCTTTTCTCGCCAGCATGCGCGAGGTACCTTCGCCCAAGCCTGAGGCGCCGCCCGTCACGATAAAAACTTTGCCTTCGATGTTCATCAGTTTTTCCTATTTGATCAAGTTGACGTTTACGTTAACGTCAACAAAACAGGGATTATGACGGATGAGTCCGTTGTGCCCTGAGTGACTTTATGAGGCACACTTTCGAATCTGGCTACAATCANNCGAGTCCAATCGCGCCTACCAAGATTGTTTGAATCCAACCTGATTCAACGCAACGATCTTGGAGCAAATAGTAGCAATTCCCTGTACAAGCGTCTTGGCACAACGGTATCTGGATGCCTCTTTCGGGCCTCTTGCGGTTCCCTGGGCGCTGGCGGGTTTGAGGGGTGCGCAAGCTCGTGGCCGCGGTGTAACATGACTTGTCCAAAAAAAGCCTATTGGCATGACTGCGGCCCGAGGAACCACCATGAGCATTTCCAACACCCCTACAGACGGGGCAAATCAACGCATCATCAAAAAGTACCCAAATCGGCGCTTGTATGACACGACGACATCGACTTACATCACGCTCGCCGAGGTCAAGCAATTGGTAATGTCCAGGGAATCGTTTGAAGTGCGGGATGCCAAAACGGGTGAAGACATCACTCGGGCCATCTTGCTGCAGATTATTTTGGAAGAAGAGGCCAGCGGGTCTCCCATGTTCACGGCACCGGTGCTGGAAAGCCTCATCCGCTTCTACGGGCACGCAATGCAAGGTTTTTTGGGCGGCTACCTTGAGAAAAACATTCAGTCTTTGATTGAGGTTCAAACGCGATTTGCCGAGCAGTCCAAGGGCTTTACTCCCGAAACCTGGACCCAGTACCTGGCATTGCAACCTCCCGTGTTGCAAGCCATGATGGGCGGCAGCCTGGAGCAAAGCAAATCTATGTTGGCGCAAATGCAGGAGCGTATGCAGAAACAGACTGGACAAATGCTCGGTGCCTTCGGAATCAAGACGCCCAACTGACAGTTGAGCGACAAATAAGAATGACTCAACCCATCGCCAATATTTCCCTTCAATCCAATGCACCCAAGATCGGTTTTGTTAGTTTGGGCTGCGCCAAAGCACTGACCGACTCAGAACTGATCCTGACTCAACTCAGTGCCGAGGGATACCAAACCGCCAAAACCTTTGCCGGTGCGGATCTGGTCATTGTTAACACCTGTGGCTTTATTGACGATGCAGTCAAAGAAAGCTTGGATACCATCGGCGAAGCCTTGGCTGAAAACGGCAAAGTCATCGTAACCGGCTGTCTGGGTGTGAAAGCCGGTGAAGGTGGTCAAAACCTGGTTCGCCAGATGCACCCTAGTGTTCTGGCGGTGACTGGCCCGCAAGCGACCCAAGCGGTGATGGATGCAGTGCACGCCAATTTACCCAAGCCGCATGACCCATTTCTGGATTTGGTGCCGAATGCGTTCGGTACCGCGGGTCTGAAATTGACGCCACGGCATTACGCTTACATCAAGATTAGCGAAGGCTGCAACCATCGCTGTACCTTTTGCATCATCCCCTCCATGCGTGGTGACCTGGTGTCCCGTCCGATTGGTGATGTGCTCAAAGAGGCCAAGGCGCTGTTTGAAGGGGGCGTAAAAGAGTTGTTGGTGATCAGCCAAGACACCTCGGCTTACGGCGTAGATGTGAAGTACCGCACCGGATTTTGGGATGGCAAGCCAATCAAAACCCGTTTGCAGGAACTGGTGCAAGCCTTGGGAGATCTTGCCAAAGACCATGGTGCATGGCTGCGGCTGCACTATGTGTACCCGTACCCCAGTGTGGATGACATCCTGCCCATGATGGCCTCAGGGCATGTGCTGCCATACCTGGATGTGCCGTTTCAGCACAGCCATCCGGATGTACTGAAACGCATGAAGCGTCCGGCCAGTGGCGAAAGAAACCTGGAGCGCATTCAGCGTTGGCGCGAGGCCTGCCCCGAGGTGGTGGTGCGTAGCACTTTCATTGCAGGCTTTCCCGGTGAAACCGATGAAGAGTTTGAGCATTTGCTCGACTTCGTGCGAGAAGCACAGATTGACCGAGCCGGTTGCTTTGCCTATAGCCCGGTTGGCGGTGCCGCTGCCAATGAACTGCCAGGGGCGTTGCCGCTTGAAATGCGCGAGGAGCGGCGTGCCAGGTTCATGGCGGTAGCCGAGCAAGTGTCCGCGTCGAAGCTGCAGCAGCGCATCGGACAAACCATGCAAGTCTTGGTGGATTCGGCACCGGCGCTTGGAAAAAAGGGTGCAACAGGTCGTTCCTATGCGGATGCGCCAGAGATTGATGGCATCGTGAAATTGCTGCCCCCCGAGAAAATCAGCAAAACGCTGCGGGTGGGCGAGTTCACCAAGGCCAGGGTCGTCGCCACGGAAGGTCACGATCTGATCGCCAGACCGATTTGAGCCTGATTCTTGACAAATATTCAGACGAAAAAAAGCCGTCTCACTAGGGACGGCAATTTCACTCAAAGCATTTGGGTTGGTGTCTTAAAACACCCCCGAATTTCATTTACATTGGTGCCCAGGAAGGGACTCGAACCCCCACGAAGTTACTCGCTAGTACCTGAAACTAGTGCGTCTACCAATTCCGCCACCTGGGCATTTCAGGAAAGAGGAGAATTGTATCAAAAATACCAAACAAACTGGCTCATTGCTCGAAGAAGTTGAAGGGGTCGTACAAGGCCATCGCGACGGGCACGGCTTTGTAGTTCGTGATGACGGCGAAGCCGATATTTACTTGGCGCCCAATGAAATGCGTGCCGTGTTGCACAAGGACCGGGTCAAGGTGCGTATTGTTCGCAGTGACCGCAAAGGGCGCCCAGAAGGCCGTGTCTTGGAGATTGTTGAACGCACCAGCAAGGTCATCATCGGCCGCTTGTTGTGCGAGAGCGGCATCTGGATCGTGGCGCCAGAAGACAAGCGTTATGGCCAGGATGTGATGATTCCAAAGGCTGCGACGGGTGCGGCTAAAGCTGGGCAGGTGGTGGTGGTCGAATTGACCGAACCGCCCGCACTTTTTGGGCAGCCGGTTGGCCGCGTCAAGGAAGTTCTGGGAGAGATGGACGACCCCGGCATGGAAATCGAAATTGCAGTACGCAAATACGATGTGCCGCATATTTTTTCTGACGCTTGTATCGCCATGGCGCGGGCCTTGCCAGACAAAGTGCGTCCCCAAGACAAGAGGTTGCGCGTGGATTTGACGGACGTGTCCTTGGTCACCATTGACGGCGAAGACGCGCGTGATTTTGACGATGCGGTGTATTGCGAACCCACCAAAATTGGCAAGGGGCGCGCTGCTGTGTCCGGCTGGCGACTGCTGGTGGCCATTGCCGACGTGAGTAATTATGTAGAGAACGGTTCAGCCATTGACGTGGATGCCTATGACCGCGCCACCAGCGTGTATTTCCCGCGCCGGGTTATTCCCATGCTGCCTGAGAAATTGTCCAACGGGCTGTGTTCGTTGAATCCCGAGGTCGAGCGCCTGTGTATGGTTTGTGACATGTTGGTCACCGAAGACGGAGAGGTGTCGGCGTACCAGTTTTTCCCGGCGGTGATGTACAGCCATGCGCGCTTTACCTACACCGAAGTGGCAGCGATTCTGGCCAACACGCGTGGGCCGGAGGCTGCGAAGCGCAAAGACCGGATCACTGACTTGATGAACCTGCACGATGTGTACCGTGCCTTGCTCAAATCACGTGAACGCCGTGGCGCAGTGGACTTTGAAACGGTGGAAACGCAGATCGTGTGCGACGAAGCCGGGCACATTGAAAAAATCGTGCCACGTACCCGCAACGACGCCCACAAACTGATTGAAGAAGCCATGTTGGCCGCCAATGTTTGTAGTGCGGACTTCATTGCTCAGAGCAAACATGCAGGCCTCTACCGCGTGCATGAGGGTCCGACACCCGAAAAGAAAGAAATCTTGCGCGGCTTTCTGAAGTTGGCAGGCGTCGGCTTGAGCATCAGCGATGACCCTACGCCAGGAGAGTTTCAGGCCATTGCCAAGGCCACCAAAGACCGGCCAGATGCGCAGCAGATCCACACCATGCTGCTGCGCTCCATGCAGCAGGCGATCTACACGCCCATCAACAGCGGGCATTTTGGCTTGGCGTTTGAGGCTTATACCCACTTCACAAGTCCGATCCGGCGTTACCCTGACCTGTTGGTGCATCGGGTCATCAAAGCCATTTTGGCCAAGGGCAAATACCAGTTGCCGGTTCTGCCGATTCCAGGCGAGGCGCACGCCAAGTTGTCCAAGCGCTTGGAGAAAAACCTCGCATCCAAAGTGGCTGAACCGGGTCAGAAACCTCGCAAACCCAGCGCCGAGATGCAGGCCTGGCAAGCCGCCGGTTTGCATTGCAGTGCTAACGAGCGCCGCGCTGATGAAGCCAGCCGCGACGTCGAGGCCTGGCTCAAATGTAAGTACATGCGTGAGCATCTCGGCGAAGAGTTCAGCGGTGTGGTCAGTTCCGTCACTTCGTTCGGCATTTTTGTGACGCTGGATGCGATGTTTGTTGAGGGCCTGGTGCACATCACCGAATTGGGTGGCGAGTACTTCAAGTTTGATGAATTGCGCCAGGAACTGCGCGGCGAGCGCACTGGCATGCGGTATGCATTGGGTACCCGCGTCAAGGTGCAGGTGAGCCGGGTGGATTTGGATGGGCGTCGCATCGATTTCAGATTGATGTTGGATGGTGACGTGGCAGCTTTGCGTTCTACCAAAGAGCGCGGTTTTCTGCGGGAAAGCGTGCCTGAGAAAGGCGGCGACGATGAGTTCGAAGCCGGGCGAGGTGGATCACGCGGCTTGGGTGCGACAGACCGGGCGAAGCGCAGCCCGACTGGTAAGCGCTCGGCCAGTTCCGGTGCTGCCCCACCGCCAAAGGCGAAAGATAAGGCGCGCAAGTCTCGTCGGCGCAGCTGAGCTCAAGGCCATCATGATCTTTCAAGCATGACAAATTCAAACAGATTGGCGCTGGTTACTGGTGCTGGGTCAGGCATAGGCAAGGCCGCGGCCATTGCCTTGCTGGCGGACGGCTGGCAAGTGGTGCTTGCTGGACGCAACTTGGAGCCCCTGCAGCAGGTGCTGGCACAGTCGGGCGCGCCAGAGCGTGGTTACGCGGTATCAGCAGACGTGACGCAAGAGTCATCAGTGGTTTCACTTTTTAACGCTGCATTGGAAAGGTTTGGACGCATCGATCTGTTGTTTAACAACGCGGGTCGCAGTGCGCCCGCCGGTGTGTNNGGGCGGGCGCATCATCAACAACGGGTCGATTTCAGCTACCACTCCACGGCCCAATTCGATTGCTTACACGTCCACCAAACACGCTGTCACTGGCCTGACCAAGACCGCGTCGCTCGATGGACGCAAGTACAACATTGCCGTCGGGCAGATTGACATCGGCAATGCAGCGACGGATATGACACAACGCATGCAATCGGGCATCCTCCAGGCCAACGGAAGTGTGACGATTGAGCCAGTGATGGATGTGACCGTTGTAGGTCAATCCATTGTCTACATGGCTAACCTGCCGCTGCAAGCCAATGTGATGTTTCATACTGTCATGGCCACAAACATGCCTTTTGCAGGTCGCGGCTAGCGGTATATGAAAATTGTGCCTCCGGCCCTTATCAATGAAGCGTAAATTGCTATTTAAATAGTAGCTAAAGTGGTGCTCTGGCGGAACCAAGAGCCAGTTGTGATGCCGTCAGGTGTTGAGGGCCTGGCCATCGGTCGGCAAACGCACCGTGATCAAAGACCGCAGCGCAGGCGGCCTGAAATGCGGGTTGCTCTCCAGCCAGATGCGCGCCCACCATGCCAGCCAACACGTCCCCAGTGCCAGATGTGGCCAGTCGGGAATTGCCGGTGGCATTGACCACCGAAATCTGGCCCGGTTCGGCAATCACTGTCCCGGAGCCCTTCAAAATCACCGTGCATCCAAACATGGCAGCCATTTGGCTGGCTGCCTGAAGACGATCGTGCTGAACCTGTGCGGTGTCACATCCCAGCAGGCGAGCCGCTTCCAAGGGATGAGGTGTCAGAACGGTAACCAGCGAATGGCTTGACCGCAGCTTTAATGCAGCCTGAAGTCCGGCATCGAATGCGATAGCGTTAAGAGCGTCTGCATCAATCACGACGGGGGCCAGAGATATCAAAATGCCGTGTAGATGGGTTGCAATGGCAGAGCCACCGCCACAGCCACACACGGTGGTCATGGTGCTGAGATCCAGGCTGTCAGTGCGCCTAAACATCAGTTCAGGCTGCAGCGGGTCCAGGGCGGGAGCGGTTTCGTCAAGCAAACCGACAAACACCCGCCCGGCACCTGCATGCAAGGCCGCGCTGGCGGCAAGCAGGGCAGCGCCAGTCATGCCAGGGGCTCCACCAATCACGGCCACATCGCCAAAGCTGCCTTTGTGGCTGGCATGTGGTCGCGCCGCAGGACGGGACGCCGTGTTCAGTCGTGCGATTGGCGCGGGCGCGCCAGCAACGTTGCAGGGCACATCCAGATCGTCCAACCAAATATCCCCAGACGCGTCTCTGCCTTCGCCGGTGAACAGCCCTGCTTTTAGGGTTAACAAACTGAGGGTGTGACTGGCCTTGACGTGAAGGTGTGGTGCAGAACCGGTGTCCGGATTCAGACCACTGGGCACGTCTATGGCCAAAACTGGCGCACCTGAGCCGTTCATATGGTCGATCCAACGCGCCATTTGTGCGTGGGGTTCCCTCCGTGTTGCACCGATGCCCAGCAATGCGTCAATGCACATGTCGTATTGCGTAGGCGGGTCATCGGCAATCGCTAGTCCCAGCGCACAGACCTTCTCATAGGCTGCTTGTGTGTCGAGAGAAGCCTGACTTGACGAACCAAGCCAGGTGATGACAGGCTCTTTACCCCAAAGGTGCAGATGGAAGGCGGCTACCAAACCGTCGCCTCCATTGTTTCCAGGTCCACAGGCGACCCAAATGCGCCGGGCATGCGGCACCGTCGCCAGCGCCAACTGGGCCACCGCCAGCCCGGCACGCTGCATCAGTGTGTGGGACGGCAAAGCAGTAAGGGCGGCCAACTCGATCGCGCGGGTGCCGGCGACGTCATGCAGATACTCGCCCGACCCGTGACCAATGCGCTTCACTTGTTAGAACTCGAAGCTTTCGCCTTCCCTAGCCAGGCGGTAATGCGGATCGACCTCTCGGCGCGGGTGGTCGTCCAGCACATCGGCAAAGGCAGACTCAAGGGCGTCATCGCTTCGTGTGGGTTCGTGGTGGGTGCAATACAGTACTTTGGCCCCGGCTTGTTTCGCGTACGTGATGCTGGAATGAAACGTGCCGTGCCCCCAACCCTTTTTGGTGACGTATTCGGCTGAGGTGTAGGAGCAATCGGCAATCAAAACGCCCACTCCCTTCATCGCTTGAAGAATACTGTCAGTCTTTTCGTCGACAAAACTTTGATATTCATCGTAGTCTGGGTCGCCTTGGCTGTAGATGTTGGCTGGTGGTTCATGGTCACCGGTCACAAACACTGACTTGCCGTCGGCCTCAATGCGGTAGCCAAAGTTGATCACTGGGTGGTTCATCATGGTGGGGGTCACTTTGGCGGAACCAACCAGAACGGTTTTCCCCGGCACCAGGGTCACGTACTCGATCTGGGCTTTCATCTCGGCTTCCCGGACCGGAAAATAGCTGTATTGCAATTGCACCGCCATGACCTGTTCAATGCCTTTGCCCGACACTGGATCAAAAGCTCCATGCAAACGCAGAATGTTGCCAGGAATGAAATTGGGTTGAAAAAAAGGAAGTCCTTGAATGTGATCCCAGTGGGAATGTGAGATCAGCACGTTGGCTGTGATGGGTAACTCTTTTAAGAGGGATTGCGACAGAGGGAAGATGCCAGTCCCAGCATCAATAATGATCAACTCGTTGTTGTCAGTGCGAATCTCAATGCAGGTGGTGTTGCCGCCATAGCGCACGGTCGCGGGTCCTGGAGACGCGATTGAACCCCTTACACCCCAGAATTTAACTTTCATTGAATACCCTAAAGACTGGACAACTCGCTTGTTTCCTTAAAAGCAAATGCTGAATAGTCCAATAATAGATAAGTGCTGCAAGGGTAACACCGAGCGCAACATCAGGTTACGCAAAACGGCCAATAATCACGCTATTGCTCGCAGAATTCGAGCGGATTGCAAGGTTTTTAACAGCGTGCAAATGCGGCTGAGAATGGCTCGCAACTGTTTAGTTAGGCAATTCCCGGCAGGGGCCACTTCTTCCGAGCACTGCCACCAATGCTATACTCCAAAGGCTCTGCAATCTGTGGTGACACGGGTAGACAGAGTAAATTCACAAACCAGTTTCATCAAGGTGTTGACGTCGACAGGCCAGTAAGCCTGATGTCAAAACGAACTGGATTTAAGACTTAACCTTTGGAGTATTCATGGCAATTACCATGCGCGAAATGCTGGAAGCCGGCGTCCACTTTGGGCACCAAACACGCTTCTGGAATCCTAAGATGGCCCCCTTTATTTTTGGCCATCGCAACAAAATCCACATCATTAATCTTGAAAAATCGCTTCCGATGTTTCAAGAAGCGGCCAAGTTCGTTAAGCAGATTTCTGCCAAACGTGGCACGGTTTTGATGGTGGGCACCAAACGCCAAGCCCGTGAAACTGTGGCTGCAGAAGCGCAACGTGCGGGTGTGCCGTTTGTTGATCAACGTTGGCTTGGCGGCATGCTGACCAATTTCAAAACTGTTAAGACATCGATCAAGCGCCTCAAGGACATGAAAGTTCAACAGGAAGCGGGCCTGGACAGCATGAGCAAAAAGGAACAACTCATGTTTGCGCGCGAGCTGGCAAAACTCGAGCGCGATATTGGTGGTATCCAGGACATGTCTGTGCTGCCAGATGCCATTTTTGTGATTGATGTGGGCTACCACAAAATTGCCATTGCCGAAGCGCGCAAGTTGGGCATCCCGCTGATTGCCGTGGTGGACTCCAATCACTCGCCTGAAGGCATTGATTACGTGATTCCTGGCAACGATGACTCTTCCAAAGCAGTGACTCTGTACGCCCGCGGCATCGCCGACGCCATCATCGAAGGCCGCGCCAATGCGGTTGACGACGTGGTCAAAGCTGTGGTTGCTGAGAGCTCGGATGAATTTGTTGAGGTGAACGAGGCTGCCGCCTGAGTTGACGTCGACCCCAAGAAAGGGGGGCTTGCTGCCCCTTTTTTTTAGTTAAATATGTGTGTTGAATAAACTGAATTCGGAGAATAGATATGGCCGCAATTACTGCAAGTCTGGTCGCTGAACTGCGTGGTAAGACAGACGCACCCATGATGGAATGCAAGCGTGCGCTGACCGAGGCTGATGGCGACATGGCCAAGGCTGAAGAACTGCTGCGCGTCAAACTCGGTAGCAAAGCCGGCAAAGCTGCCAGCCGAGTGACCGCGGAAGGCGTGGTCGCAATCAGCGTGGAGGGTTCCGTCGGCGCCATGCTGGAAGTCAATTGCGAAACTGACTTTGTCACCAAAAATGACAGCTTTTTGGCCCTGGCCAATGCGGCAGTTGGGTTGGTCGCAAAGCATAACCCGGCAGACGTTGATGCGCTTAAGGTGCTTGCCTACGCACAAGATGGTTTCGGGCCAACCCTCGAAGATGTCCGCAAGGGCTTGATTGGCAAGATTGGCGAGAACATGAGCTTTCGCCGTTTCAAACGCTTTGCCTCCGGTGCGCAACTGGCCACTTATTTGCACGGCACCCGTATAGGTGTGGTGGTCGAATTTGAAGGTGAATCCGTTGCCGCCAAAGATGTCGCCATGCATGTGGCTGCAATGAAGCCAGTGGCATTGTCAAGCGACGATGTGCCGGCAGAACTGGTGGCGCGTGAGCGCTCAGTCGCGGTGGCCAAGGCTGCCGAGGACGCAGTGATAGCGACGGCTGCTGGTAAAGCGGTTCAGTCTGCAGAGATTGTGGCCAAGCGCGTCGAAGGCGGTGTTCAGAAATACCTGAAGGAAGTCTCCCTTTACAACCAAGCGTTTGTTAAAAATGACAAATTGACAGTTGAGCAGATGCTTAAGGCTGCTGGAACCAATGTCAAAGGCTTTACGCTGTACGTGGTGGGTGAAGGCATTGAGAAAAAAGTAGATGACTTTGCCGCAGAAGTGGCTGCGCAGGTTGCTGCGGCCCAAGTCGCAGCCCACTGAGCAGTAATATTGCCCGTTGCGCCTGTCCATAACTGAGTACGCCATGACCACAGAATTGCCTGCCTACAAAAGAATCTTGCTGAAACTTTCGGGTGAGGCTCTGATGGGCGATGACCAGTTTGGCATCAATCGTGACACCATTGTTCGAATGGTCGATGAG
>DFWT01000005.1 GCA_002381045.1 Rhodoferax sp. UBA4127 | reverse complement strand
GTGAATTCGTCCAATGTGTTGCGCAAACTGCGGGTGATCCAGTCGCTCACGTCAAAGCCGTCATGCAACTGTGGATTGGAGTTGCCTTGAACATGCGACGCGGCTTCAATCCCTTGTTGCGCCAATTGCCTCAATGGATTGTCCGAACCATCCGACAAATTGGCAACGCCTTTTGCAAAATCTGGACTTTTCCAAAAAGTCTCAACCTCACTGGCAAGGCGTTTGTATTTCATGATGTCCAAAGCCTTGATGATGATGACCATCCACGACGCCAATGACATGGCCAGCAGCAGCAGAGCGACGATCTTGGTAACCAAATCACCTTGNNCCAAATTGCGAATTCATTGTTCAAACTCCAAAAAAACTAAAACTAAAACTGTCGTTCTCTCTAAAACAATTGCATGTTCCAATTATTCTGACTATTCCAAAAGAAAGGTAATAGGCACGTTAAAAGCCATGTCCTCTGCCACGCCGTTGCGTTTTCCGGGCACATAGCGCCACTTCATTACTGTAGCCAAGGCTGATTGGTCTAACCTGTCGTAACCACTGCTTTGCTTCAATTCTGCTTTCAGGGGTTGACCAGTGCTGCTAATCAAAACGCGTACCACCACCTTGCCTTGTTCGTTCAAACGCTTGCTCATGGGCGGGTAAGGCGGTTTGGGGTTGCTTAAATAGTCGGCATCACTGGATGGCAACACCACTTTGGGCGCTGCGGGCGGCGCTGGTGGTGCTGGCGTAGCCACTGATGCTACTGTCACTGCTGGCACGTAGGGTGCAGGGGGTGCGATGGGTTGTACTGTTGGCGCATTGGGCGCAGGCGTGGCATTTTCTACCGCGAGCAAAGTGGGTGCAACCTGGGTGGCGGGCTTGGGTTTGCTCAACACCTGTTTCACGGGTTCGGGTGTCTTGGGGGCAGGTGTGACTTTGGGTGCAGGCAAATCAACGATTTGCGCCAATATTTCGGCTGGCACAACGACCTCCATGGCACGCATCAACAAACCTGTTTGCAATGCCCAAATGGCCAAGCCATGAAACAGCAATACCGACACTGCAATGATGGCATTGCGGTGCTGAGCAAACAAAGAAGGTGAATCCTCGGAATCGACGAATGACATGAAAAATTTCAACCAATAAATTAAGACAAAACCACCCAGTGATTATCGAGGGTCAATGCAGTGGGCCAAGCCATCATGCGCGGTTTTTGTTGCGGGTGCCAGTATGCCACGCCACGTTCGCTGCCCATGAGGACGCCTTTGCTGGAGACTTTGCTGGTGACATTGTCTTTCGCAACGTTGTCCATGATGGCCAAAGCACAAATGCTTTTAAGCTCCGCAATGGCAAATAATTTTTCTGGCGCGTCGGGATGCCACATCACACCTTTGGATGCGTGCTGACCGCTGAGCACGAAACCACCCCCTGGTCCTGCTGCAATGTCACCCGCATAGCCGGAGGCTGTTGCATCGCTGCTGGGAACAGCAAGTTGCTTGCCATCCCACACCGCGAGCACCGGGGCACTGCGGCGCGTATTCAAGTCATCATGCTCCGCTTGCATGGCAATGCCCAATAAGGGACGTTCGCCATTGGTAGCTTGATTCCAAGCCATGTGGCGCAAACTCAATCGCCTGTCATTCACACGCCATTGCCCCAGCAACTCACCCGTGCGGCCATCCAAGCGCACCAAAGATGCATTCATTTGATCCAAGTCCCGCTTATTGCCGTCTTTATCGCGCAAAATGCCGCCGTTCACCAATACCAAAGCGCCACTGTCATCCAACAAGCATTGGTGCGGGTCACGTCCATGGGTGCGCCATTCGGCTAATTTTTTCAAGGTTTTGGCATCGCGCACACTGACCCAACCGGCTTGTGAGCTGCTGTCTGATTCAGGTGTGTAGAGCCAGTTACCGTCTTGGCTGTACAAAATGTGTCCCGCCAATGTCCGGCTGGGCGATTCAGATTGAATATCCACATGTTGCAATACTTCGCCATTTGGTCCGATGCGGCGTATCCACGTTCCGGGTCGCGCTGCAATAACCAGAAATCCGCCGCCATTCTCTGCCAGAACTCCATGCGCACGTGTTGGCACAGCATGCTCACTTTGTATAGATAGTTTTTTATGTTCCCAATCTAAGGCCATGAGACCGACAAAATCTTGTGCACTGGTGGCGGTCACCGCCCGACGCCATGCCGCGCCTATGCGCTGCAGCGACGGCTGACTTGCCGCCGTAGATACAGCCCACGTGCGTGGTGCAAAAGCCAAGGCAGCCAAGCCCAAACTGGCTGTGCGCAAAAAATCTTGTCGGTTCATGATGTTCATTCCTACACTATCTTTAAAACTTCACTGAAGCTGTCACTTGGTAGATACGACCAGCACCTGGGATGTAATGACCGGTGTACAAACCATCTGCATACAGCTTGTTGGTCACATTGCTCACGTTGGCCTTGATGGTGTAACGGTCGTAGGTGTATTCAGCCATCAAGTCAGCTGTCGCAAAACTGGCTGCTGACCAACCTGGATTACGGTTAGGCGTTTGCTCGCTGCGGAAGTTCAAGCCTGCACCCACGCGGAATTGCGGTGTGATTTTGTAGGTTGCCCACACCGTGCCACTGTGCTTGGGTGTGAGTGATGAGCGCGTACCCGCACCTTCGCCCACGCCCGCCACCGAGCCTGGCGCGCCCACATCAATTTTGGCAATGGGGGTGAATGCATATGAGCCAAACACTTCCAATTCATTGGTCAAACGACCGGTCACATCAACCTCAATGCCGGCAGAATGGCGTTTTCCGGAAAGCAAATTCTGCGTGGCAGCTGAATCAGGGTCACGGTTGCGTTCGTTCTTTTTTACTGCGTAAAAAGCTGCTAAACGGGTGGTGAAACGCTTGTCAGCAGAATCAATCTTGGCACCAATTTCAAAGTTTTCGCTGCCTTCTGGTGGTGTATTGGCAGTTTGGTTGTCGTACTGATAGGTATCGCCTGAGGTGTTGAACGACGTGCCATACGAGGCATGGAAAGACGATGTCGCTGACGGTTGGTACAACACACCAAAGCGCTTGCTGAGCAAAGTGTCCGAACGCTCGTTGTACGCTGCTGCGGTGGCTGTAGAAGTAGCAGCCTTGTATTTGCCTTTAAAATTATCCAGACGCAAACCGCCCAACACTTTCCAACCCGGCGCAACCTGCACCAAATCTTGCACGTAAACACCGGCTGCAGTGGCATCGAATGAACGGCCCACGCTCAACACACGTTTGCTTTCGTCCACACTGGCACCGTCGTTAGGCGTACCAACACGTGTGGTGGCTTTCACCAATGCGGGCGTGGCAGTGGCGTTGTAGTTGTTGAATTTTTCGTGTGCGTAGTCAATGCCAGCCAGCAATTCATGCTTCATGCCAGCAGCTTCAAACTTTTTGCTGTAGTCACTTTGCACATAGGTGGTGGTCATGTCTTGAATTTTGTTATTCGTACCACGACACAGCACTTGTGCGTCAATCACGCTGTTGAAAACGGCTGCTTGACGCGCGCCTGATGTACCGCTAACAAATGGTGTGGCGCACGAAGTTTTGTTCTCCGCATTGACCGGTTGACGGCGAATGGTGCTGGCGCGTTGGTCGCGTTCGTAATCGCCGTGGCGCGCGATGGTTTTGAGCTCACCACCATCGTCAAAACGGTGTGTGTGGCTCAATGTCACGTTTTTAGCACCGCCCGCATTGCCGTCACTTGCCATGCCGTAGTAGGCACTCGGGTCCAAATTGGTCATCAAACCAGTTTCTGCAACAGGTGCACCTTTGGCCAGTATCCAAGGCAAACCGTAGTTCATGCCATTCTTGTTATCCAAATAGTAAAGGCTGGCAGAAAATTCATCCTTGGTACCAATGCCCAAGCGGTATGTCAAGGCCATGCCTTTTTTGTCTATGCTGCTACCAGAGCCATTGTTATCGGCGTTGGTCGCCATGGCGTTGATGCGCAAGCCTGCGTTTTCGCCGGTTTGGATGTTGAAATCACCCACAATGCGTTTGTAGTTGTGGTTACCCAATGTCACGTCCACAGAGTGTTCATCTATCGCACGTGCTGGTTTGCTAACCTGGTTCACGGCGCCACCTGTGGAACCACGCCCAAACAGCATGGATGCAGAGCCTCGCAACAATTCAATGCGATCGTTGTTAAAGGTATCGCGGTCATAAAACGCGGGGTCGCGCATGCCGTCTACAAAAATATCGCCCGTGGCAGCCAATGAAAAACCACGCAAACGAATGTCTTCTTCACCACCTTCAGCCGCTAAAAACGTGATGCCAGCAGTTTGATGCAAAGCTTCTTTCAAGGTATCCAAATTGCGATCGTCAATCAATTTTTCGGTCACCACCGTGATGGATTGCGGAATGTCGCGCAGCGCTTGTTTGCCCTTGCCGATGCTGGTGTCAGTCACTTGCAATGAATTTTTGCCAATAGCTTCTGCCTTTTCAACCACCACCACGGGTTTCAAGGTTTTTTCTGCCGTGGCCGTGGTTTGCGCCCAAGACGACGTGCTGACAGCAATCACAGCCGCAGCAATCGGCAACAAAGTGAACGGTTGTTTAAATTTTAGAGCGTGCGATACAGTACCCAAAAGAACCTCCATTAGTATTAAAAGTATTGACTCAGAATTAATCCTTAAGCCATTACTGTAACACAAATGAGAACGATTCTTATTTAGATAATAAAATTTCTACTCTTTCAAAGTTTCGGGTAAGCGGATTAAATGGTTGATCTTACCTTTGCATGAGAGTGAGACAGACCGGCATCTCATCGGATTATCTGGTTGATGCTTCACCTACTGCTGGTGCATGTTTCCTTCGCTAATTCCAGCAAGAACCCCACACGCCTCAACTTCCCGGTCATCGTTGCAACTCGCTCTCAGTGAAACGAGTTGTTTCTCAAGCGCTTGCAGAGCGGTTATCTGCGACCGCACATGAGAGATGTGATCATCGAGCAAGGCGTTGGCGGCGGTACAAGGCTGATGAGGGTCGTCCTGATAGCTCTGTAGTTCGTGAATCTCAGCCAGTGACAGGCCCAGGATTCTGCAGCGACGGATGAAGGCCAGCCCCTCACCATGCTTCTCGGTATAGACACGGTAACNNCCAACTGCGCCAACTGACCAATGCGCATCAGCCTCCTCCCCAACGGATTCTTTACTCTATTGACCTTATAGTAGCTTTATAGTTTAAAATGGTACCACAACATTGTTCAAGTGGAGTCGTATCATGAGCAAATCCTGTGGTGGCGCCTGTGGCGGTGATGCAACGTCCGCAGCGGATACCGATATACAGGCCTCCTCCGAGGCGCCAGGGAGATGGGTCAGTGTTTATGCCGTGCCGAAGATGGACTGTCCATCAGAAGAACGAATGATTCGCCTAGCCCTGAACGGCTTTGAGGAGATTCGGGCGCTGTCCTTCGACTTGTCGAACCGCCGGCTGAAGGTCGTGCATGACGGCGAGGTCGAGCCCGTCACCTCGAAACTGAAGACCTTGGGGCTAGGCGCCTCGCTTCAGGAAACCGTCGCTGCAAATCCGGAGACCATCAAGGCCGCCGAGTTTTCGGCAGCTTCTGCTAAGCAAGAATCCGGGACCCTGCGCTGGTTGCTCGGCATCAATGCACTTCTGTTCGTGGTGGAAATGACTGCCGGTCTGATCGCCCGGTCCACCGGCCTGATTGGAGAATCCCTGGACAATTTTGCCGATGCGGCGGTGTACGGGCTTGCCCTTTATGCGGTTGGACATAGCGTGAAAATGCAGGTACGTGCCGCGCATCTTGCTGGTGTACTGCAACTGATCTTGGCTGTGGGCGTGCTCGTAGAGGTGGTGAGACGCTTTGTATTCGGTAGTGAGCCTGAATCGCTGGTGATGATGGCTATCGCATTCGTCGCATTGATTGCCAATACCAGTTGTCTGCTGCTCATATCCAAACATCGGGAAGGCGGGGCGCACATGAAGGCAAGCTGGATATTCTCGGCCAACGACGTGGTGATCAACCTGGGGGTCATCACCGCCGGCGCCCTGGTCGCGTGGACCGGTTCCAATTATCCGGATCTGATTATCGGCACCATCGCGGGGGGCATTGTACTTAACGGTGCCAGACGCATTTTGGCGTTGAAGGGTTAAATAATGCTCATTATTGGCAAAAAGCTCTCGCCGTATGCCCTATTGTCCATATCGGGCCTGCTGGCAGCGTCTGATCAGGCTGTAAAGTGGCTGGTGCAGCAATCAATGGCCTATGGCGAGTATGTTTCGGTGACCCCGTTCTTTAACTGGGTGCACCTATGGAACACCGGTGCCGCATTCAGTCTTTTTGCGAATGGTGGAGGCTGGCAGCGCTACTTTTTTATCGGAATCGCGGTAGTGGTCTCGATTTTTCTGATCAAGCTGATCCTTGAAAATCGTCATAAAGGAGAAGCCATCGCTTACAGTCTTATCCTCGGTGGCGCCATGGGCAACCTGATTGACCGGGTCTTTCGCGGCTATGTTGTGGATTCCTTTGATTTCTATTGGCGAGACTGGCATTGGCCGGCCTTCAACCTGGCTGATATTGCAATTGTCCTCGGTGCCTTACTTTTCGTTTCCAGCAGCTTGTTGGGTAAAAAAGCAAACACCAATGCCGAGTCGGATGGATCTGACTGACACCTACGCCTATACAACACCATGACCGAACTTCCCGACAACATCCTTCACCTGCCGCAATACCAAGTACTGGGCTGCAAATCAACCGACGACGAAATGCACTTCCAGGTGGACGTGCCCGATCCCATCGCCTGCGAGGAATGCGGCGTGCAGGGTGAGTTCG
>DFWT01000038.1:9311-9560 GCA_002381045.1 Rhodoferax sp. UBA4127 | reverse complement strand
CGCTGCCCCCCGAGGGGGCTGGCCTTGCTTGGGGCGGCCCGGCGCTGCGGCCGTCTGCTGTGGGCGCGGGAGCCGGTGCGGGCACCAGCAGGGACGGAGGCAGGGGCTGCCCCACCAGCAGGGTGAGGGCATTCAGGTCCTGCGCACGCAGGCGCTGTTGCTGCTGCAGGGCGGCCAGGGCGCCGGCGGTCAGGGATTCAGCCTGGCGGACATCCAGCGCCGATGAAGCCCCGTTGTCCAGCCGCAACC
>DFWT01000038.1:0-9233 GCA_002381045.1 Rhodoferax sp. UBA4127 | reverse complement strand
GTAGGCGCTGTTGGTACCGCTGCCATCGGTCTTGGGTTGCACGGCGCCGGTGGCGCCCAGGTTCACCGTGGGGAACTGGTCGGCACGCCGGATCTGCCAGGTGGCTCGGGCCTGCTCGATGTTGAGCACCGCCACGCGAAGGTCGCGGTTGTTCACCAGCGCGAGCCGGATCAGCTCGCGCAGGGAGGCATCGCCCACGAAATCGGCCCAGGGCAGTTCGCTGGCCGACCGCGTGGCGGAAGCAGGGGCGGCGGGTGCCGGCGCCGGCCAGTCGGCAGCCACGGGCGCGGCGGGGCGCTCGTAGGTGGGAGTCAGCGAGCAGCCGGCCATCACGGCTGCCACGGCCAGCGCCGGCAGGGTGCGTGCGAAGGGGGAACGCGCTTGGCGTGGTGTTGCGGGCTTAGTCATCGGAATGCACCCCCATGTGCGCGGCCTGCTCGGCGTGCACCTGCTGCTGTCGCGGGCTGTCCTTGAACAGGCCGCGCACCACCACGAAGAAGATCGGCACGAACAACACCGCCAGCGCGGTGCCGCTCAGGATGCCGCCGATCACGCCGGTGCCGATGGCACGCTGGCTGGCCGAGCCGGCACCCGTGGAAATGGCCAGCGGCAGCACGCCGAGCGTGAACGCCATCGAGGTCATGACGATCGGCCGAAACCGCAGGTGGGCGGCAGCCAGTGCCGCCTCGATCACGCCCTTGCCCTGCGCCTGCAGGTCCTTGGCAAACTCAATAATCAAAATCGCGTTCTTCGCCGACAAACCAATGATGGTGATCAAACCGACCTGGAAGTACACGTCGTTGGCGTAGGCGCGCAGTAGCGTGGCCACAATCACGCCCAGCACACCCAGCGGCACCACCAGAATGACAGCCAGTGGAATGGTCCAGCTCTCATACAAGGCGGCCAGGCACAAAAACACCGACAAAATGGCAAAGCCGTAAAGGATGATGGCCTGCGAGCCGGCCAGTTTTTCTTCGCGAGAGGTGCCGGTCCATTCAAAGCCAAAACCGGCGGGCAACTGGCTGGCCAGTTTTTCCATTTCGGCCAGCGCCGCGCCGGTGCTGTAGCCAGAGGCGGCACTGCCACCAATGCGCATGGATGGGTAGCCGTTGTAGCGCACGGTTTGCATCGCACCAGTCACCCAGCGTGTATTGGCGAAGGAACTCAAGGGCACCATTTGCCCCTTGTTGTTGGCGACAAAAAGCTTCAGCAAATCATCTGGCTGCATGCGGGCCGGCGCATCGGCTTGCACCACCACCCGCTGCAGTCGCCCGGCGTTGGGGAAGTCGTTGGCATAGGCGGAGCCAAGCGCGGTTGAGATGGTGGCGTTGATGGCATCAAAACTCACCCCAAGTGCCGCCGCTTTGTCGCGGTCAATGTCAAGCTGCAGTTGTGGCGCGTCTTCCAGACCGTCCGGGCGCACCTGAGTCAGCACTGGGCTTTTCCCAGCCATGCCCAGCAATTGGTTACGCGCGTTCAACAGCGCATCATGGCCCATGCCAGCCCGGTCTTGCAAGCGAAAACTGAAGCCGCTGGATGCACCCAGTTCGGGTATGGGTGGCGGGCTCAAGGGGAAGATGAAAGCGTCACGAATGCCAGACAGTGCGCCAAATGCACGCCCCGCCAGTGCCTGGGCAGAACTGCCCGGCCCAGGCCGCTCGGACCAGTCTTTCAGGGTCACAAAGGCCAGCGCGGCGTTTTGCCCCTGACCGGAGAAGCTGAACCCAAGTACGCCGACCATGCCTTGCACCTCGGGCTGCTTCAGCATAAAGCCTTCCACTTGCTGCATGACCGCCAGGGTGCGTTCGCGGGTGGCGCCGGGGGGCAGTTGCACGTTGACCAGCATCGTGCCCTGATCTTCGTTGGGCAAGAACGAGGTCGGCAGGCGCTGGTACATCCAGGCTGCACCGGCCACGATGGCCAGGTAAATCACCAGGTAGCGCGCCGCACGCGGCAGAAGCTTGGCCACACCGCCTTCGTAGGCCTTGGCGGTCTTTGAAAAGCCGCGGTTGAACCAGCCAAAAAAACCCGTTTTGGCATGGTGGTGGCCAGCGTCCACTGGCTTAAGCAAGGTGGCGCATAGAGCGGGCGTGAGTGAGAGCGCAAGAAACGCCGAGAAAGCGATCGCCACCCCCATCACCGCGGCAAATTGGCGGTAGATGTTGCCAATGGAGCCGCTGAAAAAAGCCAGCGGCACAAACACCGAAATCAGCACCACGGTCACACCCACAATCGCGCCCGAGATCTGACCCATAGCTTTGCGTGTGGCTTCCACTGGCGCCAAGCCTTCTTCGCTCATGATGCGTTCAACGTTTTCCACCACCACAATGGCATCGTCGACCACAATGCCGATCACCAGCACCATGGCAAACATGGTCAGCACATTGATCGAAAAGCCCAATGCCAGCAGTGTGGCAAAGGTGCCCAATAGGGCCACCGGTACCACCAGGGTCGGGATCAGGGTGTAGCGCCAGTCTTGCAAGAACAGGAACATCACCAAAAACACCAGCACGATGGCTTCGACCAGGGTCTCGGCCACTTGGCGCAGCGATGTCTCGATGAAGCGCGAGCTGTCATACGGAATGGCCCAGGTCATGCCCTTGGGGAAGAACTTTTCCAGCTCGGACATGCGCGCGCGCACCGCCTTGGCTGTCGCAAGTGCATTGCCGCTGGGTGACAACTGGACACCAATACCAGTGGCCGGTTTGCCATTCAAACGAGCCGATGTGGCGTAGGTTTGGGCATCGAGTTCAACGCGGGCCACATCTTTGAGGCGCACGCTGGAGCCATCGGTATTGGCGCGCAGCACCACGTTGCCAAATTCGGCCACGCTACTGAGTTGTCCATTCACCACCACAGTGGCAGAAATACCCTGACCGGCCACGTTGGGCAGGCTGCCAATTTCGCCGGCAGACACCTGGGCATTCTGTGCGCGGATGGCATTGGTCACCTCACTGGCTGACAGGTTGTAGCCCTGCAACTTGGCCGGGTCGATCCAGATGCGCATGGCCCGCTCGGTGCCAAACAGCTGTACCTGCCCCACACCTGGTAGACGCTGAATTTCAGGCACGATCGAGCGCGAGGCGTAGTCGCCTAAAGCCACAGGCGTGAGCTTGGGGTCGTCACTTGAGAGGATGGCAAACAGCAGGAAGTTGCTGCGTGCCTTGTCCACCCGAACGCCCTGTTGCGTCACCGCCGAGGGCAGCCTCGGGCTGGCTCGGCTGAGTCGGTTTTGCACATCCACCTGGGCCAGTTCCGGATTGGTACCGGGTTGAAAGCTCAAGGTGATGGAGCCGGTGCCGTTGGCTTGCGCCACCGATTCCATGTAGATCAAGCCGGGAGAGCCATTCATCTCTTGTTCGACGATGGAAAGCACGCTGTCTTCCAGCGTTTGGGCTGAGGCACCCGGGTAAGTGGCTGAGATCACGATGGACGGTGGTGCCACCGGCGGGTACTGCGCAATCGGCAACTGGGTGATGGACACTGCGCCCATCACCATGATGAAAAGCGCGATCACCCACGCAAAAATCGGGCGGTCGATGAAAAATTTCGCCATGAAACGGGCTCCTTAGCGCGCAGCGCTGGTGGCCGCACTTGCGGGGCTAGCCGGCGCTACCGCAGAGGCCGCTGTGCCTGAGGCACTCGCTGGCTTGGCAGGTGCGCTGCCGGGTGCTTGCCATGGCACGGGCTTCACTGGTGCACCACCGCGCAGCTTCTGGAATCCGTCCACCATGACCTGGTCACCGTTTTGCAGACCGTCCAGAATGACCCACTGACCGCGTTGCTGGTTACCGACCTTGACCGGGCGTGGCACCACCTTGCCGTCGGCGCCAACCACCATCACCGAATCACCCTGGGGCGAACGTGTCACCGCCTGCTGTGGCAAGGTGATGGCGTTGCTGGCCTGGGCTTGTTCCAGGCGCACCCGCACAAACAGACCGGGCAGCAGGGTCCCCGCCGGGTTGGGCACTTCGGCACGCAAGGTGATCTGGCCAGTAGTGGCATCTACCGTGAGGTCTGAGAACAGCAACTTACCCGGCTTGCCGTATTCGGTGCCATCTTCAAGGACCACGCGGACGCTTGCAGCTTGGGCTCCAGCGCGTTTGAGCTGGCCGGCATCCATAGCACTGCGCAGCTTCATGACCTCAGAGGCCGATTGCGTGAAGTTGACATACAGCGGATCGGTCTGCTGGATCACCGCCATGGGTGTGGCTTCGCCTTGACCAACCAAAGCGCCTTCGGTCACCAAGGCCCGACCAATTCGGCCGTTGATGGGCGCGGTAATGGCGGCGTAACCCAGGTTGATGCGGGCAGTCTGCACCGCGGCACGGGCGGCTGCCAAGTCGGCCTCAGCCAGCTTTTGCCCGGCTTGAGCGTTGACAAACTCTTGCTGGCTGATGGCTTTGGCGTCAATCAGTGGTTTGAAGCGTTCGGCCTGCGCACTGGCCTGCATCACATTGGCCTCGGCCTTGGCCACAGCCGCCTGGCTACTAGCCAGCGCAGCCTGGTAGGGGCTGGCGTCAATCTGGAACAATGCCTGCCCGGCCCGCACGCTGCTGCCCTCTGCAAACAGGCGCTTTTGCACAATGCCTGCAGCGCGTGCCCGCACTTGCGCCACCCGAGAGGCCTCCAAGCGGCCAGGCAATTCGGTGACCAACCCGACATCACCCACCTTGACGGTGATTACGCCCACTTCAGCTGGCGGCGGTGCAGCGCCGGGGCCACCAGGACCAGCAGCCGGTGCGCTGCTTTGGCCGCAGCCCGCCAGCAACAGGCCTGCGGCGAGTGCCGAGCAGACCAGGTAAACGCGGCTGAGTGGCATAAGGGCGGGGAGGAGTGTGGGTGTCAGTGGGGCGGGTAACGTGCGCATGGCGTTCAATTGGCGTTTGCCAAAAGCAAGGGTTTGTACGGAGGCTGGATTGTCATGCATAGTCGAATCGACTGCTGGCTGCCAAGGGCAGGTCACGCAGGGACCCATCCCCTAAACTCACCCGCCATGACAAAGGCGACTTATGTGTTGGGTATTGAGTCCTCCTGTGACGAGACTGGTGTGGCCCTGGTCCGCTTGCAGGGCGGCGCGCTGCCAAGCCTGCTGGCCCATGCCTTGTACAGCCAAATCGACATGCACCAGGCCTACGGTGGCGTGGTGCCAGAATTAGCTAGCCGCGATCACATTCGCAGAGTGTTGCCGCTGACGCAAGAGGTATTGCAAGCCTCAAACACCTCTTTGCAGGATGTGGATGTGGTGGCTTTTACCCGCGGCCCCGGGTTGGCAGGGGCCTTGTTGGTTGGTGCGGGAGTGGCCTGCGCTTTGGGGGCTGCGCTGGGCAAGCCGGTGCTTGGCGTGCATCACCTGGAAGGGCATTTGCTCTCGCCGTTTTTAAGCGCGGACCCACCGGATTTTCCGTTTGTGGCTCTACTGGTGTCAGGTGGCCACACGCAGCTGATGCAGGTGGATGGTGTCGGGCGGTATCAGATTTTGGGTGAAACCATTGACGATGCCGCCGGCGAGGCGTTTGACAAGTCGGCCAAGTTGTTGGGCTTGGCTTACCCCGGTGGGCCAGCACTGGCCAAGTTGGCGCACGCGGGCAGGGCGGATGCGTTTAAGTTGCCGCGCCCCTTGCTGCACAGCGACAACCTGGATTTTTCGTTCGCCGGCTTAAAAACTGCGGTGATGGTGCAAGTCAAAAAGCTCGCCGCAGCGCAAAGCTGCACCGTTGATGCCCTGCCCAATGAAGTTCGGGCAGATATGGCGGCGTCCACACAGGCGGCTATCGTGGAGGTGCTGGTGAAAAAGTCATTGGCCGCCTTGAAGCAAACCGACCTCAAGCGGCTGGTGGTCGCCGGCGGTGTCGGTGCCAATTTGAGCCTGCGCAACCAGCTCAATGCCGAATGTGCCCGCCGCGGTGTGCGGGTGCATTACCCCGAACTGCACCTGTGTACCGACAACGGCGCGATGATCGCTATGGCCGCCGCGATGCGTTTGCAATCAGGCGTGCAGGCGGCCAGCGAGGTCTATGCGTTTGACGTCAAGCCGCGCTGGCCATTGGATGAAATCCTGGCGCGCTGAATTTTGATTTTCCAAGGAACAAAAACGAGATGTTGAAAGCAAAATTGCGTCGTGCCGTGTTGGGGCTCGCACTGGTGACGGTGTTGCCGTTGGCCGCTTGGGCACAAACCAATGCTGCGCCGATCAAAATTGCCATGATCGAGGGCATGAGCGGTGCCTTCGCCAACACCGGCGAGGCGGTTTTCAGAAACCTGTTGTGGGCGGTGGAACGTGTCAATGCGCGGGGTGGCGTCAAGCTGCCCGGTGGGGCGCGTCCGTTGGCGCTGGAGCGCTTTGACAGCAAAGGCCAGAATGAAGAGGCATTGTCGTCCCTGAAGTCGGCCATTGACCAAGGCGCGCAGTTTGTGGTGCAGGGCAATTCGTCGGCCGCGGCTGCGGCGCTGATTGACGCCATCAACAAACACAACGACCGCGAGCCGACTAAGCGGGTGGTGTTTTTGAATTACTCGGCGGTCGATCCGATTTTGACCAACGAAAAATGCAGCTTCTGGCACTTCCGGTTTGATGCCCATGCCGACATGCGCATGAGCGCGCTGATGTCGGTGCTCAAAGACGATACCGCGTTGAAACAGGTCTATGTGATTGGCCAGGACTACAGCTTTGGCCAAGCCGTTGCGCGCGAGGCCAAACGCCAGTTGGTCGCGCAGCGGCCTGACGTGCAATTGGTTGGGGAAGAGTTGCACCCCATCGGGCGCGTCAAAGACTTTTTGCCCTACGCCGCCAAGATCAAGGCCACTGGTGCCCAGGCCGTGATTACCGGCAACTGGGGCAATGACCTGACCCTGTTGGTCAAGGCGGCTAAGGATGTGGGCTTTGAGGGTAAGTTCTACACCTTCTATGGCAATGCCTTGGGCGCACCCACCGCCATGGGCGATGCCGGGGTAGGCAAGGTGATCGCCGTGGCCGACTGGCTACCCAATGTGAAAAACCCCCAGAGTGAGGCGTTTTACCAGTCGTTTCGCGCCCGCTTTCCCAAGCCGGAAGACGACTATGTGCACATGCGTATGCAGTTGATGGTGGAAGCTTTGGCACAGGCGATTCAAACCGCAGGTACTACAGAATCCATAGCTGTCGCACGAGAATTGGAAAGGGCTAGCCTTACATTTTCTTCACAGTCTGGCCAAATGCGCGCTGCCGACCACCAGTTCCAGCAACCGCTGGTGGTGGGCGTGATGGACCGCAAAGGCTTGCCCGGCGTGAAGTTTGATGTGGAAGGCTCGGGCTACGGCTTTCGGGTGATCAAAACCATCTCTGCGGCGGCGGCAGAAGCGCCCACGACTTGCCAGATGCAGAGACCTTGAGGCTTGGATTACGGGGTTTTTCCCGCACGACTAGTCTGGCTCGGCCTGCTGCGCAAGGTGGGCGTAGTGGCCTTGTCCTAGCGCACATCACTTTGAAGCGAACCAAAGTCTAGGTTCGCAGTCCACACCATCGCTATAATCTGCGGTTCTGCTGAACCCAGTAGTGCACGTCAGGGGCAGTTCCAGCGCCTGACGCAAGTTCTTAATTTACAGGAAATAGCATGATCGCAACCAGTATCAAAGCCGCTGTCGTCAAAGACAACGCACGCGCCGCCGGTGACACCGGCAGCCCCGAAGTTCAAGTGGCGCTGTTGACAGCCCGCATCAACGAACTCACCCCTCACTTCAAAACCCACGCGAAAGACCACCATGGTCGCCGTGGTTTGCTGCGCATGGTGAGCCGTCGCCGCAAGCTGCTGGACTACCTTAAGTCCAAGGACGCAGATCGTTATGTCGCGCTGATCGCCAAGCTGGGTCTGCGCAAGTAATTGGTCAAACAATGAATATGAAGCGCCTGAGTTAGGTCACTAGCTCAGGCGTTTTTTACTTCGGAGTCGGCAAAAACGGAGCGAAGCTGTGTCATTCCAATGCGGTAGGCCCATAGCGGGCGTACCGCTCTGGAATGGCATCGTGTTCTGTGATGCGTCTCCGGGCTTCGCCGGGGTGGCCTGCACCCCAGCACACTCACAGGAGATGACAAATGACGATGTTTAACAAAGTAAGCAAGACCTTTCAATGGGGTCAACACACAGTGACCATGGAAACCGGCGAAGTTGCGCGCCAAGCCAGTGGCGCCGTGATGCTGGACATGGACGGCACCGTGGTGCTGGCCACCGTGGTCGCCAAGACCGAAGGCAAAGCCGGCCAAGACTTTTTCCCCTTGACTGTTGACTACCTTGAAAAGTCCTACGCCGCTGGCCGGATTCCTGGCAGCTTTTTTAAGCGGGAAGGGCGCCCCAGCGAGTTCGAAACCCTTACCAGCCGCCTGATCGACCGCCCGATTCGCCCGCTGTTCCCTGAAGGTTTCTTCAACGAAGTGCATGTGGTGGTGCACACTCTGTCGCTAAACCCGGAAGTGGACGCGGACATTGCCGCGATGATCGCCGTGAGCGCGGCGCTGTCCATCAGCGGTGTGCCGTTCAGTGGCCCGATTGGCGCGGCCCGTGTGGGTTACGTCAATGGTGAATACGTGCTCAACCCCGGTCAGACTGAGCGCAAGGGCAGTCAGCTGGAACTGGTGGTAGCCGGTACCGAATCGGCGGTGTTGATGGTTGAATCAGAAGCGGACCAACTGTCTGAAGAAATCATGCTGGGTGCGGTGGTGTTCGGCCACACCCAAGGTGCGATTGCCATCAACGCCATCCACGAATTGGTTCGCGATGCCGGTAAGCCCGCCTGGGATTGGAAAGCGCCTGCCAAGGACGAAGCACTGATCGCCAAGATCGACAGCCTGGCCAAAGAAAAGCTGGTGGCGGCCTACCAAATCCGCAACAAACAAGCGCGCACCCAGGCCTGTCGCGCGGCCTACTCTGAAGTGATGGCTGCCCTGAAAGCGGAAGGTGTGGCGTTTGATGGCGTGGCCATTGAAGGTCTGCTGTTCGAAATTGAAGCCAAGATTGTGCGTGGCCAGATTCTGGCGGGTGAGCCCCGTATTGACGGCCGCGACACACGCACCGTGCGCGCGATTGAGATCCGCAACAGTGTGTTGCCCCGCACCCACGGCTCAGCCCTGTTCACCCGGGGTGAAACCCAGGCGCTGGTAGTGACCACGCTGGGCACCGAGCGCGATGCACAGCGCATTGATGCGCTGGCCGGCGACTTTGAAGACCGCTTCATGCTCCACTACAACATGCCTCCGTTCG
>DFWT01000185.1 GCA_002381045.1 Rhodoferax sp. UBA4127 | reverse complement strand
GTGGTGATTTACGCTGAAAAAGCTAAGTCATTCTGGCAGTTAACCACCTTGGTGGGGTTTGGTCTGGTCATTGCACTGGCCACAGCAGTCTGCTTCTCACTGGCTCAGCCGATCGCCCGGGGTCTGGGCAAAACTGGCATCAACGTCATGACCCGACTGATGGGCTTGATTTTGGCGGCACTGGCCGTCGAAGTGATGTCCGACGGGCTGGNNGTGAGATTCGAACTCACGGATGTCGTAAAACATCGCCGGTTTTCAAGACCGGTGCAATCGACCACTCTGCCACGCTTCCAGCGGGCGCGATTCTAACCCGGCACCATCCCACTGCACCCGCAACTCAACGTCACCATCCAAGCGCGAGCCCACCGGTCTTATCATTGGGGCATGGGTGTGCCATACCGGGCGACCCAGGTCACAGGATGCGCCCATGAATGCCTCACCCGCCAACAACCATCGCCAATACTCCCGTGTGCCGTTTGTGGCGCAGGTTGAATTGCACTTGGACAACCAAACCCTGAATGTGGCCCTGCTCGACATCGCCTTCAAAGGCGCGCTACTTCAGACGCCTGGGCCACTCAAGGTGGCACTGCACACACCGTGCCGCTTGGTGTTTCCGCTGGCTGACGGCAATGAATCCATTGAAATGCGCGGCAAAGTAGCGCACCTTGAAGCGGATCACCTTGGCATGGCCTGCGCCGATATCGACTTGCAGAGCCTGACCAACCTGCGCCGCTTGCTGGTACTGAACACGGGCCACGCCGCTCTGATGGACCGTGAACTGGCGCAACTGTTTGCCATGCCCTTGTCCTAAGCCAGTTAATCCCAAAATTCCGATTCCAGACCATGTGTGTCTAGGCGCGAAGGCACAAGCTGCACGGACCTGCCACATTACAAAGCCAGAGCGACCCAGATGATTGGGTAATGAAGTCAGCTAAGGTTGCACTCCCGGCGCAGCAACGCCATCGCCTCATTCAGTTTGGCATCGCGGTCACTCAGCAAGGTGGCTTGAGATTCGGCCACAAAGGTTTCCCACAGGTTCAAAAAATCCGGCTGAAGGTGCTCCGGCGCGTGCTGCGACAGATAGTCCCGCGCCAACGGCGGTTGCCAACCGTATTTGCGCAGTTTGCGGATCAGGCTGGCCGCTGCCTTTTCTGACAGCAAGGTTTTCACTGGGCTGCCCGCCGCCACGCACAGGCACAGGGTCAGCACGGTGCCGTCATCACTGTGGCCCTGCGTCAGCTTTTCCCACGCGGCAGATCGGTTGCGGTCGTGGTGATCGACCTCGCTCAAGGCGTCTTCCAGCCAAAAATAGCGACCCATGAAGGCGGGCGTCTGGTCAAACAGCTTGCGCGCACCCAGGCGCACATCCAGCAATTTGGGCCAGTCTTTCAGCACCGATTGGCGCACCGACTCCACCACCGCTTTGAATTCCTCTGGCAAATTGGCTTGTAGCCTTAATTCGGTTGAAGCCCTCTGCTTGTCTCGCAGTGTCGCTATCATTTTTTCAAAGCTCACCCAATCAGGCAGTTCCTTGCGGCGCGTCATACCCACCAGCAAGGAGGTGCGTATTACCGCTTCGGCATCGGGTTCGGCGTCTTGCAGTTCATCGGCCGACAAACCGTAGGCATCGGCCAGCCACAGGGCGGCGTCCACCACCATGGCGCTGCGCTGGCGGGCGGCAAACTCGGCCTGATATTCGGCATAACTTGCCAGACTCCAACGGGCCAATTGCGGGATATGCCGGTCGGTAAAACCGCCACGCTCATTCATGCCAAAGTGGGTGGCTTGCGGCATCACGATCAAGGCTTTGAGCATGTCCGACCCAGCCTTGGAGCGTGACAGCAGTGTGTTATCCCGCAACAGCGCCGCCGCCGCATGCACATCACCGTGTGTGGAGTCTTCCAAGTGCAGGCTGATCATGTTCACCAGGCGTTCGCGGGCTTTTTCAAGCTCTGGGCGCAAAAACTCGCTGCCAAAGTAGCGCGCAATCTGCACCATGCCCTTGGGTGCCTCCTGCGCCATGGCCTCGAACCGGGCTGCATCAAGCAGTCCATGTTGCCGACCGTAGCTGAGGGCTTTTTCAAAAAACGGTCGGGCGTCAAAGTGGGAAACGGCCAGACTGGCAGCGGGGGAATTCATGCAATTCGCAGCGCCAGATTCCTAAATGGCTGACTCTTCATCCGGGTCAATCGCCGCTGGGGTAGCTTTGCCGCGGTCAGTGTCACCCGTTTCCACCTTGCCATCGTCCTCAAGAAGGTCTTCTTCATCCAACCCCAAGGCGAACGCACGCGCCTTGGCGCGTAGCACCAGCAGCATCTCAATGAACAGATCCGGGTTTTGGTAACGCAGCAGCCAGGCCAGTTGCATCCAGTCGGAGTCGGCCACCTCGTCTTCATCCAGGCGGGCACGGGCATAGGCATTGGCGCGCAAGTCGTCTTCCGAGACCATTTCGCCGTCGTCTTCTGCTGTCTCAAACGTGCCGGTGCGGGCGAATGCCTCAATGCGGCTCCATTTTTCTTCAAAATAGTCAGCCAATGCCTCGCTGCCCCCCTCAAGATCGCCAATTGCGTTCAAAAACTCCAATGGGTCGGCGCCATCGCGGAAGATGACTGAATTCATCATGCCGCGCAAGTGGCTTCGGGTCAGATCGCGGTATTGTTTTTCGATGACCACCGCGCGGGCAAACTGCTCAGGCGTGAGCATCAGATTGATGATGGACGATTTGGAGTTGTCGTACTCCCGAATGACCGCCACCACATCCTTGGGCGGCAACTGCGCCAGCACTTCCATTAAGGCACCGTCGCCCTCACGGTCCGCCAACTCCACCAAAGCGGATTCGGCACCCACAATGTCGCCGGCCGCAATCAGCGACTGTGTTTTTTCGATCAAAGCCAAATGCTGCATTGAAAAGCTTCCCTGAAATCTTGATTGAACCGGATCACCCCACACGTCCACAGAGGACAGGCATCATTCCTTGCGGTCAAACCCGTGTTCCTCCAGCCAGTCTGCGCTAGATTCTTCGTGGTCATGGTCGTTGGCGTGGTTGTGTGCATCGTCACGGTCAAAGTCATGCCCGTGGTCATGGTCGCGCCGCTTGCTTGCGGCCTGTGCCTCTTCGCCATGCTCATCATGCGCCTCATGGGCATCCTCATGTCCGTGCGCTGGGGCACGTCGGTACAAGTACTCAAGCGCAGCCGCCGTCACCATGAACCACTCGCCCTGCGGCTCTTCCAAAAACACCTCGGCCAGGTCCTTTGCCCAAGGTGCCAACTGCACCGCATCGCTCAGGCTCTCCCATTCGGGAAACTCATCGGGTTCAAGTGTCAGTACATGCTCCATGGCAGCGGGCAATTCGAAGTGAAATCCCTTGTGGAACACCGTAGCCACCATCTCGGGGCTCAGTTCCATCATTTGCTTCAAAAACACCACCTGCCCACGCTTTTCTTCCAAACGGTGGCGCAGTACATCTCTGCCTTCAGAATCAAAGCTCAGGTCGTCAATTTCTGCCTGATAGGAGGCACGCAGCGCGCGAAAAAAGGCAGACATGCTCATGATGGTCTCTGGTATGTGGTTGGCATTCAAACAATACGGCTGAAATACGCAGCCCAGATTTCACGGGCGGTATCTAACGGGCTGTCCAACAGGTTGCGCTGGCGGTTGTCGTCATAGGCTTTGCGCCGCACTGGGTCTGACAGCACATCATAGGCTTCTTGCACCGATCTGAAACGTGCCGCCGCCTCAGGAGCGGCGTTGCGGTCCGGGTGGTGGATAGAGGCCTGCTGGCGAAAGGCTTTTTTAATGTCGGCCAAACTGGCCGAGCTTCGCAAGTTCAAAACGGCGTAATGGTCAGTCATGCAACTTGAAATCCAGCAAAAATGGGCCAAAACAGCCTGAAAACATCGAAAAAAGTCACAAAAAAGCGGCTAAGGTTTACCCAATTATCGGTGAAACCCATCCGCCAAACCGTGTGCGGCCGTTGTCAGCACTTGCTGCAAGTGTTTCCAAAAATGGGCTTTCCAGCCTAGAATTTAATTGTCTTGGGGGCGTAGCTCAGTTGGGAGAGCGATTGGTTCGCAATCAATAGGTCGGCGGTTCGATCCCGCCCGTCTCCACCAAACTTTCCGTGTGCAACTTAGCTCAGCAGGTGAATCAGCGCAGAGCAAAATGATGTTTTCACTAACCCTAAAACATCGGAACAAACCCCAGCTGCTGTCAAGAAACAAATGCGTACGCACGCAGCTGATAAGGCTCAGAATCGGGTAATTTCTATCACTTCATCCGCCTTTCTTGCAGCCAATGGGAGCAGGACGACCAGGCGCATTGCAAAATCGCAGCCTGATATTGTGAAAGTCCGACTCAACCGTGTTTGTAGCCTTGTATAACCTTCAACCTCTTACAAATGCTAGGGCGAAATGCCTGAAGGGAAGAGAATCGCACACTAGGATTGCTCGTTGCGTCAGTTGTTTCAAGGGGCACCTTGAACGACCTTGGGCAAACCGGAGAACAAAGCGTCGTGACATCTCAATGGAACAACGCTTTGGCACCCAAAACAGCCTCGATTGACCTTTGTCAATTGGTAAACCAAATCAACAATCGGAAAATACCAGTTAAGCTTTCAATGCAAAGAAAGGTATCGAAAATGAGCGCATCAAACAACTCTAGGCGTCAAGTTCTGGCCACGCTCGGTCAGGCACTTGCGATTTCTCTGATGGCGGCGGGTTCGACCCTGGCTGCAGATGCACACAATGGCCACGATATGTCTCAAATGAAAGGGCATGAGGGGCACGCCATGCCCAGTGCGGCCGATCCGCACGCCGGTCACGTAGTCGACACCGCTGCCGCTACCAAGCGCAGCATGGTGGATCTCAAACTGACACCCACCCCGCTGATTCGGCAAAACGGCACGAAGACGACGCTGAGCAAGGAACTGGAAGGTAACAAGCCCACTGTGTTGGCGTTTTTTTATACGTCTTGCACCACGGTATGCCCAGTAACCAGCCAAATTCTGGCAGGAACACAAGCCTTGCTCGGAAAAGACCTGGAAGGCTCGCGCATTGTCTCGATTTCGATTGACCCCGAGTACGACACTCCCGAGCGCTTGACTGCGTATGCAAAGAAATTCGATGCCAAGCCGCAGTGGCAGCACTACACCGGTACGCTTCAAGACAGTATTGCGGCGCAAAAGGTTTTTGGCGCTTACCGCGGTGACAAAATGAACCATGTCCCTTTGATCTTCATCAACGGTGGTGGCAAAAAATCGTGGGTGCAGTTGCAAGGCTTCCCAAGCGCTGAGCAGGTGGTCAAAGAGTTCCGACAACAAAGGAGCAGCTAACGTGATAATGCGCCCAAGTCGCCCCAGTCGGGGCTTTACCTTGCTTGAATTGCTGGTGGTGATGGTGATCATCGGTTTGTTGGTCGGGTACGTGGCACCCATGTATTTCAAGCAAGTAGGCAAATCTGAGGTCAAGGTGGCGCGCGCCCAAATTGAGGCGTTTGGCAAAGCGCTTGACCAGTACCGACTGGATTCTGGTCACTACCCCACCACTGAACAGGGGTTGCAGGCACTGATTACCAAGCCGGCTGACGAAACCCGCTGGGACGGACCCTACCTCAAAAAGGGTGTGCCAACGGACCCGTGGGGTGCCGCCTATGCCTACAAGCGGCCAAGCACCAAAGGTGAGTACGACATTGTTTCCTTGGGCAAAGACAGTGCGCCGGGTGGAACAGGTGAGGACGCTGACATTGGCAGTTGGGAGTAGCCGGCGAGGAACCAGCGCCCAATGGCTCGCCAAGCTCTATGCAGTTCACGATCCGGTCCATTGACAAGACATCCAGCGTTAGCACGGTTACGCTAGACGCATCTTCCAAAGAACAAGCCCTCCGAATTGCGGGCGAGCGGGGGCTGCGGGTAGTATCAATCAAGGGCGGTGGTGCCATGCGTATGCCGGGCGGCCGTTCCAGCCGCAACGACTTTCCATTGGGGCAGTTCAGCCAGGAGTTATTGACCCTGCTGAACGCGGGTTTGGCGTTAGTGGAGTCCATAGAAACCCTCTCTGAAAAGGAAACCCACCCAGAACGCAAGCGTGTCTTGGAGAAATTGGTGGCTGACCTGTATGAGGGGAGTTCTTTTTCTAATGCCTTGGCTGAATACCCCAACACATTTCCGATGCTTTTTGTCGCTACGGTGCGGGCAAGTGAAAAAACTGGCGGCCTGCCAGAGGCCCTTGGAAAATATGTCACCTACCAAAGCCAATTGGATTCGGTCAAGAAAAAAATCATCAGTGCCAGCATTTATCCAGTTCTGCTGATGGCGGTTGGCACTTTGGTGATCGGTTTTTTGATGGGCTATGTGGTTCCCCGGTTTGCCAAAATTTTTGAAGACTTGGGTGGTGATGTGCCGTGGATGTCCAAGTTGCTCATTGGCTGGGGACACTTTGCGCAAGATTACGGTGCGGCATTGCTGGGCGTGTTGGTAACTATTGCGATTCTCATTGGCGTGTGGTTGACACGTCCTGGGACACCCGCGAAGATGGTTCAGTGGTTACAAAAAATTCCAGCCATAGGCGAACGAATACGTATTTACCAACTGGCACGTTTTTACCGTTCATTGGGTATGCTGCTGCGTGGCGGTATGCCGGCAGTGGCGTCACTGGATTTGGTTGTTGGGCTGCTCCCGGGAGCCTTGCATCAGCAACTGATTGCAGCCACACAACTCATTCGTCAAGGCACGCCCATATCACAAGCCATGGAACACTCCGGCCTGACATCTGCCGTTTCTGCGCGTATGCTGCGGGTTGGCGAACGCACAGGTCAGATGGGCGAAATGATGGAGCGCATCGCCATGTTTTACGATAACGAGATCAGTCAGTGGATTGACTGGTTCGTTAAGCTGTTTGAGCCTTTGTTAATGGCATTTATTGGTCTGGTGATTGGATTCATTGTGGTTGTGATGTACTTTCCCATATTCGAATTGGCAGGCAGTATTCGATGAACGCCGTTGCAGGTACTCTTCCGGTGCATTTTGCTGATGAGCTTCAAGCAGCCCAGGCCCAAGCTGCGGGCGAAAGCCGACCGGTAGTTGAGGTGTTGCAAGAAAACTTGAAGCTTGCCGACGACCAAATGACGGCTCTGCTGGGCAAGCAACTGAATTATCCCGTGCTCAGCATGGAACAAATTCACATGCTCGAGCCAGCCTTGGATGTGCTTTCGTTCAGCGACATGCTCAGGCATGAATGTCTGTTGCTGCGCAGCCCCAAAGGTGAGGTCAGTCTGGTCTTTGCTGACCCTTTTGATCAAAAGCTGCGCCAGTGGTCTGGCGCTCGCTTTGACTTCGCGCCACGTAAATGTATTGCACACCGCAGTGACATCACCGCTTGGCTGGCAAAGCAAGAGAGCGGCCTGCGGGCTATGGAATCGCTGGTATCTAGGGATGCCTCGGCTATTGTGTCGGACGAATCCGTCGAAGAATTGAGCTTTCGGGCTATCAGTGAAGATGCCAGCCCGGTCGTTAAGTTTGTCAACTCTACGATTTTTGACGCGCTGCGCGCCAGTGCGAGCGACATCCATCTGGAATCCACCTCGGTTGGCATGGTCATCAAGTACCGGGTGGACGGAGTGCTGAGTACCGTGGGCTCAGTGTCCACCGCCGAGTTGGCTGAACAGACAATTTCTAGAATCAAGGTGATGTCGGAGCTTGATATTTCTGAGCGCCGAGTTCCGCAGGATGGCCGCTTCAGGGTGAGCTTGCAGGGTCGCGTGATTGATCTGCGGGTATCGATCATTCCTAGCATCCACGGCGAAGACGCAGTATTGCGTATTTTGGACAAGCAGTCGCTGAGTGACCAGATGAAGGGCTTGCAATTGACAACCCTTGGCTTTGATGAGGAGGTCGCCGAGGTGCTTCGCCGCCTGGCNNGCCTCTCGCCTGCGCCACCTGGCGCGGCTGCCCTACGGAATGATGCTGGTGACCGGACCAACCGGGAGCGGCAAGACCACGACCTTGTATGCCGCCATCTCCGAGATCAACAATGGCTCGGAAAAAATCGTCACGATTGAAGATCCGGTGGAGTACCAGTTACCTGGCGTGTTGCAAATCCCTGTCAATGAAAAAAAGGGGTTGACATTTGCGCGCGGACTACGATCTATTTTGCGTCATGACCCAGACAAAATCATGGTGGGCGAAATTCGGGACTCCGAGACTGCCCAGATCGCGATTCAGTCGGCCTTAACTGGTCACTTGGTTTTTACCACCGTGCACGCGAACAATGTGTTTGAAGTGATTGGTCGCTTCATGCACATGGGTGTGGACATGTACAGCCTGGTGTCGGCCCTGAATGGCGTGCTGGCTCAGCGCCTGCTGCGTGTCAATTGCACCCACTGCATCGCGGTTGACCACCCCAACCTCGACCTGTTGAAAGCCTCTGGCTTGCAGGAAGACGATGTCAAGAACTGGCGTTTTCGCGCCGGCAAGGGTTGTGGACATTGCCGTGGCAGCGGCTTTAAGGGACGAAAAGCGATCGCTGAAATTCTGAACCTGAACGATGAGATTCGCGAACTGATCATTGCGCGCGCACCCATTCGGCAACTCAAGAAGGCTGCGCAGGCAAATGGCACAAGACTTCTGCGCGAGTCAGCTTTGGATTTGGTGCGTAGAGGCGAAACTACTTTGAGCGAGATCAACCGTGTCACTTTTATCGCCTGACAAAGTCACACTGTATATTTCACCGAGCAAAGTGCAAGGCGTGCGAACGTCGGGCATGAGTGGGCGGGTCGTTTCAGCTTTTGAGGTGGAGGTGACGGCACATGCCACTGACGGTTGGCTTGATCTAACCCGAGGTTGCGCGGCACTTTGCAAGGCGTTGAAAGCCAAAACGATTCAAGTGGTCCTGTCTGACAGCATGGTTCGCCATGCCTGTTTCCCTTGGCGCAATGACTTGCGTTCAGCCCAGGAGGATCTGGCTTTTGCGCAGCTCAATTTTGACGACGTTTATGGTGCAAATGCCAGCCTGGATTGGCACTTGGCATTCAGCCTTGCCAGCCCGGGAAAATCCAGGCTGATGGTAGCCGTGCCTAAATCACTCTTTGAATTGTTGACTGGTAATTTTTCAGGCAAACTGCTGACGGTGTGGTCCATCACAACCGGCTTTGCACACACCATGTCGACTCATCAGCGAACGCTGTCTAAAGTCGGCTGGTTGATCAATGTGGAAGATCACTCGGTAACTTTTGGCAGTTGGTCCGCCATGGGTTGGACTTGGATCAACACGGTTCGCGCATCTGCCGAATCTACCGATGATTTGAATGCCTTGTTGCGCCAGGAGCTCACCATATCTGGTACAAAGGTCAGCCCAACTCAGCCCATCTCAGTGGCGATTTATTCCCCACCCTTGACTCAGCCTGAAACTGACCGCCTGCCCGGCGTTCAGATCACGGCACTAAAACCAAGACAGGTCCGCTTTACGCAACTGGGAGTGCCAGCATGAGGTCGTTTTATTTCGACTTGATTGCCGCTCCTCGCCCCCGACTGTGGGTGCGCGGCATTTTGCTGGTAGCGGGCTTGGCAGCGATTGTTGGCGTGTTGGGGTTTGAACGCACCGTGCTCAAGCCCAAAATTGATGCGCAGCGTCAATTGATTGCGAGTCAACGCGACAAAATGGGCAGCAAAGTGACCGAGTCAACCATGAATCCAGACGAGCTTTCCGCCGCTTGGCGCACCGCCCAAAATGCGGCGGTTCAGCTGAATCTTCCATGGAGCCGTTTTTTTGCCTCGCTTGGTGAGTCATCAAGCGTCGGTGAAGTGGCGTTGATCTCCATCGAGCCAGATGCCCAAAAGGGCCAGGTGGTGGTGGTAGCTGAGGCCCGCAACCTGAACAGCATGCTTGATTTTGTATCGGCCTTGCAAATCAGTGATGAGTTTTCGGAGGTAGCGCTGCAGTCACATTTGATCAATAAGGCGGTACCCGAGCAGCCGATCCGGTTTCGTTTGTCCACCAAGTGGAGGACCAAGCCATGAGTTGGATTGCAGTACAGCGCCGATTCGGTTACTGGTTGGATCAGCTGGGCTTGGTGGGTAGCGCCGGCATTGTCCTGCTGATTGCTGCGCTGATAAGTTGGTTCACGCTGGTTCAAGGCGGAGAAAAGGAACTGGTTCGATTGAGCGAGGGGCTTGAGGCACTTCGAAAACAAGACGCTGCGCGAAGCAGCTTGCCCAGCAACCCGATACTGAGCAAGGAAGAGCAACTCGCCATTTTCTACAAAGGGTTCCCGGATGAACTGCAGGTGCCCGACCTGCTCAAACAAGTGTTTCAAGCGGCCGGTACGCATGGTCTGGCTTTTGAAACCGCAGAATATTCCCTGGTACAGACTGGAACCGAGCGCTTGGTGCGTTACCGCATTGCCTTGCCCGTCAAAGGCGCCTTCAAACCAATGCTTGATTTCATGGACGCTGTGCTAAAGCAAAACGCTGCAATTGCCCTTGAAAACGCCTCGTTCAAGCGCGACAAGGTGGACGATGCGGTGGTTGAGGCCAAACTGGTATTTGTCGTGTTGGTGGACTCGCGCCCATGAAGCTCAGTCGCTTACACATTGCCCTCGGTGTCGGATCGCTTGCCACTGCGGGCTTGATCTTGTTTTCACCAGAAGATGGAGATCTGGGCGTATCCGAATCCAGCAAGGTCAGCAAAACACTGCGCAGTCCACAAGATGCGAGGGCAGCAAACCAAAGCCCAGCCGAGTCAAAGTCCAAAGCCGAGAGCCTGTTTGCGGCATTACCATCCAGTGCGGCGCGACCCACCTTGAAGGACAAAGCCAGCGCGGGCATATTGGCCAAGAGTTCCTGGTTCATCCCGCCACCGCCTCCTCCACCGCCTCCGCCTCCGNNCTCCACCGCCGCCGCCTCCTCCACCGCCGCCGCCGTCTGCGCCACCACTGCCCTTTATCTACCTGGGTAAGTACCTTGAAGGGGATAGCCAGGTGCTTATCCTGAACCAAGGTGGCCGTGTGCTCACCGTGGCCCCTGGTGAGGTTTTGGACAAAAATTACCGAATTGAACGCATCGAGGCTAACAACGTGGTCTTTACCTATTTGCCTTTGGGCACATCGCAAACTTTATCCACCGGGAGCTCCCAGTGAAAACATTGACAACTCTGCTTTGGAGGCTTACCCCGCTGCTCCTGACGCTGGCAATTACAAGTTGTGCGGCGGACCGATTTCACCGGGAGGGCGCATCGCTTTTGGCCGAAGGCCGCACAGAGGAGGGTTTGAAAAAGCTTTACCAAGCTCACCAAGCTGATCCTGGCAACGGCAAATTCAAGAAAGACTGGCTGACCGAACGCGACTCGGCAACTGCTAAATTGATGAAAGAGGCGAGTAGGGACCGGAACGACCAGAAGTGGGATGCCGCAGCTCAACGTTACGCCCGTGTGTTGTCTTTGGACCCTGGCCATCTTGGCGCACAACAAGCAGCGTCAGAAATCAACCTTGAACGCAAGCAGATTGCGTTGCTGGACGAGGCCGCTTTGTTTTATGGTAAGGGCGACTTTGAGCAAGCAAACAACTTGATTGGTCGGGTGCTGATCGAAAACCCTGCCAACCTCCGGGCACTTCAGCTACGCGGTCAGATCACCGAAGCCACCCTTAATAGCTCGTTAAACGGGGCTAGCCTGAATCTCAAAGGCCGCAAACCGGTGACTTTGCAGTTCAGGGACGCCAACCTGCGCATGGTGATGGAAGCCCTTTCACGCACCACGTCGTTGAACGTGCTGTTTGACAAAGATGTCAAGGCTGATCTGAAGGTCACGATTTTTGTGCGTGATACCCCGGTGGAAGAAGCCATCGACCTGATCTTGATGCAAACCCAGACTGCGAAACGTGTGATGGGCGAAAACTCGATCCTGATTTACCCAGACACTGAGACCAAATCACGCGAATACGCCGAATTGAAGATTCGCCGTTTCGCCATGACCAACGCGGATCCAAAAAACGTCATGGCTATGATCAAAACCATAACCAAAACCAAGGACATGTTTGTTGACGAGAAGACAAATGCGCTGGTGGTGCGGGATACGCCGCAGATTATCCGCATGGTAGAAAAGCTGATTTCCGCGATGGATCAACCTGAAGCTGAGGTCATGTTGGAAGTTGACGTAATGGAAGTGTCGCGCGACCGTTTGTTGGCGCTTGGCATCGATCTACCCACCAGTTTTGCCACCAGCGTGACGAGCTTGACGATAGATCAGTTGAAGGCATTAGGGCGCAATGACTTTCTATCCAATTCGGGGGTCAAGATAACTGCAAGTCAGACCAATGACGACGTCAATACGCTGGCCACACCGCGCATCCGCGTCAGGAACAAGGAAAAGGCCAAGTTTTTGGTGGGTGATCGGCTCCCGGTTATTTCCACGGCATCGGTGCCATCGGCTGGTGGCACTGGCACTGGCACTCCGATCCAAAACACAACGGTGCAGTATGTGGAAGTGGGTATTAAAGTTGAAACCGAACCCACCATTTATGCCGACGGCGAAGTCGCCATCCGTCTCTCGCTCGAAGTTAGTTCCGCCGGCGCACCCAATGCGTTGGCTGCTGCCCAAGGCACCATTGCCTATCCGATCGGAACACGCAGCTTGACCACCGTATTGCGACTCAAGGATGGGCAGACCGAGATCATTGGCGGTCTTATTCAGGACGAAGACAAACACGGCATTGCGGGTTTGCCAGGCCTGGTTGAACTCCCCTTGGTGGGACGCCTATTTGGCAAGCAGACCGATACCAAGAATAAAAAAGAAATCATCATGTCGATCACCCCGCGCATCATCCGCAACAACCGTCAGATTGACAGCGACTTGCTAGAGATGTGGTCAGGCACCGAAAACAACATGCGCTTTGGTGCACGGCAATTAGGCAACCCCAAATTGCAGGCCACAGCTGCTCCCGCTGCTCAAGCACCTGTGGGTGCGGCAGCCATCCCCCCAAGGCCTGCCGCCGCCAAAACCGCACCGACGTCTGTCGCTACACCTCCCGTTCGTCCCGCTTCGGCCCCGCTGCCGGCGCCAACATCAACTATTTTGACCGCGCCGGCCACCACCACGACAGCCACTGGCGTCGTAGTACCTGTACCCAAAGCGATACCACCCGCTTCGGTGGGAGCCAAATCTGCCGTGGTGGTGCCCAGGCCCGTTGCAGGTACACCAGCGCCAGCGCCAGCGGGTATCGCTGCCATGGCCGCGGCGCCCAACCCATTGCGCCCGTTGACCGTGGTGGTCCCGCCAAGCGCACAAGTCGGTGACATCGTGAGCGTCAATGTATCGTTTCCACCGTTGACGGCAGCTACCAATCTGGAAGCCACGATTGGATTTGATGCAGATCGTCTTCGCTTGGTCAACGTGACTGACCCCGACAGCACCAAAAATACCGCAGAGGGCATTCGGTTTACCGGGGAGGCTGACGGCGGCAGCGCCGCTCGGATTGAGCTGGTAGCCGGGAGAGGTGAGACTTTGCCAAGCAACGGTGGTCCATTGGCGGTGTTGCAGTTTGAAGTGCTGCAAGTGACCGGACCAACGCAGCTCAGGGTCGATAACGCCCTGTTCAACAGCATTGAAAGCGGTAGCCAGCCACTTCCGGATGCGGCACCGGTTGAATTGGATGTCAAGCCAAAACCATGACTTTGTTGCAGGTCATGCGTCGACCCAGGGGGTTCACGCTTATAGAAATGTTGGTGACTGTCACCATTGTCGGGTTGCTCTCGACGATTGCATTTCCGATGCTGGAACTGGCTGCCAAGCGAAGTCACGAACAAGAGCTGCGCGACGCTCTTCGGCAGATTCGAACGGCGTTGGACAGCTACAAGCAAGGGGTTGATGAGGGTCGAATCGTGGAAGAGAACAAGGGCTCGGGTTATCCGCCTAGTCTTGAGGTGCTTGTCTCGGGTGTGGTAGATGCCAAGAGCCCCAATAAATCTCAGATGATTTACTTCTTGCGTCGCATTCCACCTGACCCCTTTGCACCTGAAAGTGAAGCAACTGGTGGTGGCTGGGGGTTGCGCAGCTATGCCAGCCCACCGACCAACCCGCAAGCGGGGGCCGACGTCTTTGATGTTTACTCCCGCTCTGAAGGCACCGGACTCAACGGTGTCGCCTACCGGGATTGGTAATGACCATGCACACGCCTGGAGTTCGACATCTGATGCAACGTGGTTTTACGTTGATTGAGTTGATTGTGGTGATGACGGTCATCAGCCTGCTGCTCACGCTGGCTGCACCGCGCTATTTCAAATCAATCGAGCGCAGCAAAGAGACCGTACTGAAGGCCAATCTGACATCCACACGTGATGCATTGGACAAGTACCACAGTGACACCGGAAAGTACCCAGATCAGTTGGACGATCTGGTCACCAAACATTACTTGCGCGCCTTGCCCTGGGACCCGGTGCTGGAGCGGGCCGACGCCTGGGTTCTTGAGGCACCGGCGGATGGACAGCCAGGGGCGGTCTACAACATCCGCAGCAGCGCCGAAGGTGCCGGCTCAAATGGTGTGCCGTATGCACAATGGTAGGGACAAAGGCTTTATTTACATTGCCTTGCTGATTGGTTTGGCTATTGTGGGCATCAGCCTGAGTGCGGTCTCTGAGGTGTGGACCCAGTCTCGGCAACGGGAACGCGAGCGAGAACTACTTTTTGTTGGCAATCAAATCCGACAGGCAATCACGCTGTACTACCTGAGTTCACCACCCGCAAACCGCCGGTTTCCGCTGCAACTTGAAGAATTGCTGGAAGACGTTCGTGCCCCGGACAAACCAGGCAGATACCTGCGAAAACTCTTCCTAGATCCAATCACCAATTCTGAAAAATGGGGTGAAGTCAGGCTCCCTGGTGGACAGTTGGTAGGGGTGTATAGCCTGTCCGACAAAGAACCCATCAAAGTCACAGGCTTTGCACTGCGCGACAAAGATTTTGCGGAAAAAACTCGGTATTCCGATTGGGTCTTCAGGTCTGCTCTACCCGCTGCAAACCCAACATTAGCACCAGGCGCTTCTTACACCGCGCCAGGCACAGGCAGTCAACCGCCTCGTACCGCGCCACCCGGCGAAATTCGTCCGCAACCTCTACCGCCAATAACAGTACCCGCGCCATCGCCTGGAACCGCACCACCTGGCTTCATACAACCCTTACCACGCAGGCGTTGAACCCACACACTGACGCGTCAGGTCAGTGGCTTGGCCTTTTTGTAGATCGACAGCACTTTGGGAACGTAATGCTGGGTTTCAGCAAAGCGGGGAATCTTGTGGCCCGCCTTGACCACGGCCGCCTCCCCCGCGTTGTACGCGGCGATGGCGAGTTCCACATCCTCATTAAAAAAATCCAATAGCCAACGCAAATATTTGCTACCGGTAAGAATGTTTTGGCGCGGATCAGCATTGTTGTTGCTACCAAATCGCTTGGCAGTTGCGGGCATCAACTGCATTAATCCACGGGCACCCTTTGGGGACACTGCGTCGGGGTTGTAATTTGATTCCACCGAAATTACGGCGTGAATCAACTCGGTTGGGATCCGATATGTCGAACTGGCTTCTTTGATAAATGGCATGAAGTTTGGAGGAACAGACGGCAAAGATGCCTGCTCCAACTGAACTTGCGCTACAACTGGCGCAGGCACCACGCGCTCGGCTTCTATCAGCACCGTCTGCGCCACATCGTCTTCCGAACTGGACAAGACGACGGAACCACTTTCACTGAAGCCGGTATAAATCTGCGCATGGACATCCAGACTCATAGCACAGAACAGCAACAGCAAGCAACAGCCGACCCCGCCAAATCGATCTGAAACAAGTGAAGGGTGCATTACTTGCCTAACCGCGGTCTATGCTCCGTCTTTCAACGATACACAACGAACCATCGTCCAGCCTGCGGATAAAGGACTGCTTTTCAAACTCCTTGAGTGCCTTGCTCACCATCTCCCGCGACGCCCCAATCTCACGCGACATTGCCGCATGCGAAATCTTTTTCGTAATGATGAGTTGTCCAGACTCGTCATGCTCGGCGGATTCCAGCAGCGCCCGGGCTACCCTGCCGTACACGCTGACAAATGCCAGTGAAGCAATCTTTTGATTCGCTTTTCGCAACCTGTCTACCAGCCCTTGCATCACTGACACAGCCAGCGGTGCGTTGTGCATGACACACGACGAAAACGCCTCTCGCGCCAGCACCAACACATCCATCTGGGTATCCGCCACCACCGTCGCCGAGTGCGGCAACTCGTCCAGCAAACTCATTTCACCGATGCAGTCGCCCACACCCAAAGTCGCCAACACGACTTCTTTGCCTTTGTCGCTGATAATGACAACGCGCGCTCTGCCACTTATGATCACATAAAGGGCATTGGATTTTTCGCCAATGTCAATAATATGTTCGGAGCGCTTGTAGCGGAGCTTTTCAAGGCTGCCAATCAAGGAGATGGCCTGAGTGTCCGACAACTTGGCAAACAGCGGAACGCGTTTAAGTAACTCTATTTTTGTAAGTGTGGCCACATTAAAAACCTCTCTTACGGTTGGTCGCGATTTTTAAGCTTTACAGTGTAAGCTTAAACGCAGGTTTCTTGCTGTTTCTCAAGGACTTGTAACACTGGCACAAAAAGATTCGCAATTGGCTCACCCACTAACCCCGACGTCCTATGCATCAATCTGAAAAAAGACTTGTACCCCGCATTGCTGTACCTCAATTGCGGCCAGACACTTTGACATTGATTGCCAACAACCATGCCTACAAACTCTACGGCTTAAAAGACATTTCAGAATCGGGTATCCGGTGCGAGATAGGCATGGGCCTGCCAGTGTCGGCGAGCGTTGCAATCCAGTACGAAGATGCCAAAGTTCAACTTGCAGTACACGGAAGGATGGCTTGGTGCAAAAAAACCCAAGATTCTGAGCAACCTAACGACACATCTGAAAGATTCTTGATGGGTGTGGAACTGCTCAGCCCCATGATCCTGTTTGCCGTGTTACCGAAAAGTCGGACGACATCCTAAAGACAGCGCTCGCGTGCCAGAAGACTCAGAGCATCAGCTTGACAAAATCCGAGGTCGCCTCAGTGAGGCTTTCTAGCTCTTCACGCGCTTGTGCGAGTTCCAGCTTAAGCCGCTCAATCTCCGCCTTGGCATATGCCATGTCATTGCCAGAGGAGTCCACCTTATTTCGTTTTCGACTGCCTGCAATCAAACGTTGGTTTGCACCATTAGAAAGATGTTGTGGCATGCTATTTCCTTCTGCTTTTCATCCTATCAAAAGCCATCACAGGCTCAAATTTAAAAAGTGCAGGAGCGGCGCGCGGAAGGATCCATCTTCGGAGGAGTCGCTGGTGCAGGGCTATGTTTTATTGATTATGGCCACCGCCACCATCATTTCCCAGAATTCAGGCAAAGCGGTCTCCAATTTGGGTAATTCGACACGTTTCTCGCTGCAATTTGAGCCAGCGCGCCTGTGCAAAAGAATTTGGCATGGTGTAGGAGCCGTGAATTGACCAGACACCCCATTCAAACCAAACCAAAACCCCATTACCCATATGGGCTACCTAACATCACCCTCTGTGGTGATAGACGAGGCCACAGGGGTATTCAAAAATAAGCGAGTGCAGTTGTTGCTGGCCGTCACGGTGCGTCCGTATGCAACTGCTACTGCTCAAGACCTCATCCAACTCACGGAGACATCCCATGGAATTCAATAAAGAGTTTGACGCATCCGGCCTTTCCTGCCCTTTGCCGATTGTGAAAACGAAGAAAGCACTGACCGATATGGTCTCTGGGCAAGTTCTGCGTGTCATCTCTACAGACCCAGGGTCGGTATGTGACATGGCGGCGTTTGCTGAGCAAACTGGCAACACCTTGCTGGAGCAAGGGAGCGAAAACAGCAAATTTGTCTTCTATTTGAAGAAGGCCTGAGATCGATCAACCTGCACTAAGGAGCAACCGCATGGCAACCAAAAAAATGGCGTTGATCGCTACGAAGGGAACGCTTGATATGGCGTACCCGCCTTTCATTTTGGCCTCTACTGCTGCCGCGCTGGGCTGGGATGTACAAATTTTCTTTACCTTTTACGGACTCCAACTGTTGCGAAAGAGTCTGGATGACGTCAAGATAAGCCCATTGGCCAACCCCGCCATGCCAATGCCCGTGCCGATGCCGGTGATGGTTCAAATGTTGCCAGGTATGGAATCCATGGCCACCATGATGATGAAGAACAAGATGAAGTCCAAGGGTGTCGCCTCGCTGCAGGAACTGCGAGACATTTGCCTTGAGGCTGACGTCAAGTTTGTTGCCTGCCAAATGACTGTAGATTTGTTCGAGTTTGAAACCAGCGAATTTATCAAGGACGTTGAATACGGTGGTGCCGCCACCTTCATGAAATTTGCCGGTGAATCTGACGTTTGCTTGTTCATCTAAAACGCAATGAAGAAGCTGCTCTTAAGCTGTGTGCTTGTGTTCTCTGCCCAGGCTTGCCTGGCGATGGCCCCCTACCTGCAAGGAACCAAACTTGCGCCTGCCGACTTGTCTCAACAACTCACGCTGGTTGAGAAAAAGCTGACTGCTGAAGGATTTGCAGTGGTGGGGCGCCACACGCCTACCGGTTTGGCAGGGCGGGCGAGTCTGGTGGTCACAGACCCAGCAGTGCTTGAGGCACTTCACACCATTGGCGGCGCCGCCATTGTTGGGGCGGGCATTCGCGTGGCCGTGCAGGCAGATGGTGCGGTGTCGTACATCAATCCAGACTACTGGTACCGGGCTTACCTGCGCGGCCAGTTTAAGTCTGCTCAGGCGGCGGTCAATTCTGTCAAGTTGCGACTGGGCAAGGCACTGGGCGTAGGCGTTGATTTTGGCGGGGACGTTCCAGAAGCAGATTTGGCCAATTACCGTTACATGCTGGGAATGGAACGATTTGACTCCAGCAACAGTGAACTAAAAAAATACGCCAGTTTTGATGAGGCACTGAAAACCGTGCAGGAAAACCTCAACAAAGGCGTAGGTTCCACCGGTCGCGTCTACGAAGTTGTCATGACCGACAGCAAACAAGCGGTGTTTGGTGTGGCGATGAATAGCGCCAGCGACGGCGAAGGCTGGTGGGTCAACAAGATTGGTGCGGAACATATGGCTGGTCTGCCATATGAACTTTTCATAGTCGACAACAAAGTCTTTTCGCTATACGCCCGCTACCGAATTGCGCTGGCTTGGCCTGCACTGGGCATGGGTCAATTCATGGGCATCATTAACGCGCCCGATGCCATACGAAAGACGCTGTCCCATGTGGCAGGCGTTACCGACTAATTTCATTTTTTTGGTGGCTTTATGAGCGAAGCAACTAGTCCAGCCATGCTGGTTGTCTGGGGTGGATTCATCCTGGCTTTTGTATTTGGCGCGGTGGCCAACAAAACCAACTTTTGCACCATGGGCGCCATATCGGACGTGGTCAATATGGGGCACTGGGGTCGCATGCGCATGTGGCTTCTGGCCATTGCAGTTGCCCTGATTGGCACCAACTTGTTGCATTACTTTGGTCTGGTAGACATTGCCAAATCGGTCTACCAGCGGCCCTCCATCCCCTGGCTGTCAATGCTATTTGGCGGTGCGTTGTTTGGCGTAGGAATGACCATCGCTGCAGGATGTGCCAACAAGAATCTGGTTCGAGTTGGCGGTGGTAGCGTGCGGTCACTGGTTGTCTTGACCTTCCTGGCAATTTCTTCCTACATGACACTCAAGGGCCTGTTCGGCCAATGGCGTTCCAGCTATCTCGACCCCGTCGCCATTGATTTGTCAACACTCGGGCTGTCGTCGCAAGGTTTACCGCACCTCGTTGCAAAGTTCACCGGTACGCCAGAAAAAGTCGCCTTGCTTGCCACCACCGCCGTGGTAGGTTTGGGTTTGATGCTGTTTGTGTTCAAAGACAAGCGTTTTCGGAGCAATTTGTCCATTGTTCTGGGGTCAATGTTATTGGGTTTGCTGGTGGTCATGGCCTGGTACCTCACTGGCCATCTTGGCTACGGAGAGAACCCCGAAACCCTTGAAACGGTTTACTTCGCCACCAACACCCGCACACTTGAGTCGATGAGCTTTGTCGCTCCCACCGCGTACAGCCTTGAACTGCTGATGCTTTGGACTGACAAGACGCTGCGCATCACGTTTGGCGTTGCCACCGTGCTTGGGGTCGTTCTGGGGTCATTTGCCTATGCGGTGAGCACCCGCCAGTTCCGCTGGGAGGGCTTTGCCTCTATGGACGACCTGCGCACACAGCTGATTGGCGCTGTTTTGATGGGTTTTGGCGGCGTCACCGCTGTCGGGTGCACGGTGGGGCAGGGTTTATCTGGCGTGTCCACATTGGCGATCGGTTCGTTTATCGCTTTGACCGGCATTGTCGGCGGCGCGGTTGCCACCATGAAGTACCAACTCTGGCGCGCCTAATGCCGTCAAGATTGACGTTTGAGGTTGTCGAGGCTGACTTTGACCTGCGGGTCGTGACCCGTTCGCACGAAGTTCCGGTACTGCTGGACATCAGCGCAGACTGGTGCAGCCCCTGCCGAATGCTGGAGCCGCTTCTTGAGCGCTTGGTGCAAGACTACGCTGGGCAGTTTGTACTGGCTAAGGTTGATGCCGATGAAAACATGCGCATTGCCGGGCGGCACCAAGCCAAGGGTTTTCCCACCGTCATTGCCTACAGCTTTGGACAGGTGATTGACCGATTTCATGGAATGCAAACCGAAGGGTTTCTGCGCCGCTTTCTCAGCCACATGATTGACCATCACGCCGCTCACAAAGCCTCCGACAAGGCGTCGCCGCCCAGCCATCTGACAAACTAACCATCCACGACAAAAGAAAGCCCCAAAATGACCCTGCCAGAACGCGACGGAGACGGTTACCTGACAGACATGAGCGCCTGGACCGATGAGATTGGTCGCGCCATGGCGGCTGCCGATGACTATGAACTGACCGATGAAAAGTGGTCACAAATTCTCAAAGCACGCGAGTATTACGAAGAGTTTGGCAGCGTGCCGCCCATCCGGAAATTTGCGAAATACCTTGAGCAAGACCAGAACGCGGTTTTCAAACTTTGGATGACTGGGCCAATGAAACCCATCACCAAATACGGCGGCCTGCCGAAGCCAACTGGGTGCGTTTAAGGGACGCGCGCTTGATGGTGTCAACTGTCGGTTTGGCTGGATGAACGCCGTCGCAATTGCCAGGTCGCCATGCTGTCCACGATAGCTTGCCAGGGTAAATCCAGCAGACTCTGACCGTTAGCCAGTACCAGTTGCACCATGACGTTGACATCTGGCGCAGGCAAAGCCAAAACCGTCTGCAAGCCCCGAAGGCCGCCACATTGCAACTGCATGGCTTTGGCGTGCACCATGGGTGTTCCAGTTCGGGGCAGGCGCAATACAAATGTGGCTCTTTCGTGAAACAGGCTAGCCAGCGTCTGGCAGTTAATGTGGGCCACTGCAGAAGTACAGGCGACGACCTCGCGCTCGGCCAAGGACAGACGCTGCGACCTGCTGCACAAGGCACAAGTGGCCAACAAGGCCTTCTCAAAAACACAGGGTTGCGGGTTCGCCTGCTGGCGTGATGCTTGATAAGCCTGCTCATCCACCATGGCGGCTCAGTCGTCACCCTTGGGGCCAGCCACCCGCACTTGGCAAAGCAAGTCTTGCGCCTGCGAGGCATCCTCGGCAAATATCACTTTGACCTTTTCAGTGCCCGGCAAATCAAGCTGCTGGCGCAGCTTTTTGGCTTGTTTTGACGCCTCGGGAAAGTTATCCAACTCGTCGAGCTGTTCCAGTTGGGCAAAGGGTTTGATGCGGTAGATGTAGTAAGGCATGGCTGTGCAGAATTTGCGTCACATGGATGAGGTGGTCTTTGAATCAAACGTAAAACTTGGATGCCCTACGTCTGCCGGGCAAGGCCTTTTGAATAATGACACCCCTGATGCAGGACAGGTCTGGAATGTGCTGATCGGGAAATGCCGGGTTCAGGGCATGCAGGCACCAAGCAGTACCAAGGCGTTTGAGCTGCCGAAAGGTCCACTCCTCTTGATACCAGGCAAGCACATAGGAGCCGTCTTTGGCCAAGCCTTCGGGCTCGATCAGAATCACCTCGCCTTCCTGAAATTCTGGAATCATGCTTTGTCCTTGCACCATCAGTGCAAACGACTCACCACCCGCACATTCAGGCAGCGCTGTGTCATGGGCGGCAAGCGTGGCATCGGCATAGGTAGCGCTGGCTTGCAACGGTTGGGGTGTGCAGGATGCAGTCATAAGCGCTCAGGCTGGGCACCTGCGTCAAAGTTGTTGGGCAAAAATTTGCGCTTCGGCCACACCTGCACTGCGCAGTTCCTCATGCAAGGTTTTGATGAATTCGGCCGGGCCGGCAAGGTAAAAGTCGCAATCAATGTCAAACAGATCAGCCCGCATGGCCTGGGCAAGTTGCCAGGCGCCAAGCGCTGCATCCTGGTGGCTCACCAATTCATACTCGAACTGATCCAATGCCTCTGACCAGGCACGGCACTGGTTGCTGTAGAAATGACCATCAGAGCGGGTGGACAACCAAAACAGCGACAGCGATGGCGAGGCATCCAAAGAAAGTGCGTACTCGATCAGGCTTTTGATGGGGCCAAATCCACCGTCACACGCGCCAAACACCAGCGGTCGGTTGCTTTCTGCAAGGACAAAATCACCCATGGGACCAGTGACGGTGATGTTGGCACCTGATTTCACCTGACCGGCCAAGAGCTGATCGGCCAGCGAATCGGCCGGATCCCGGGTCACAAAAAAGAGCAGGTTGCGATCATCACACGGGCAGCTTGCCAGGGGGTACACCGCCGCGAAGTCACTCATGCCAGGCAATGTCAGTCCCAATTGAACGGATTGGCCTGCCAGAAAACGCAGACGATGCGTACGCGGCGTCTGCAAGTGCAGCAGCAAGGTGTCAGGTGCCAGACGTGTCACAGACCGAACCGTCGTCACAATCATTTGCTGTGCAATGTCTTGTGGCCCACTGGCCTCGAGCAACTCCAGTGTGAGTGCACTGCTGGCTGCCGTATGACAGCACATGAGGGTGTAGCCTTGTGCTTTTTCCGCCTCGGACAAGGCGTAATCAAAGTGCTGGGTTTGTGCAACTTCGCCTGCGATGACGCGCACTTTGCACATCCCACAGCTGCCATTGCCACAACCATAGTTGAGCTTGAGCCCCGCGTGCAGGCCAGCCTGCAACAGATTCGAATGGCCTTCCACTGCGAATTCATGACCACTGGGGCGCACTGTGACCTGTGCCGTCATTACTTTGAGCATATCGTCCATCACTTCCAGCATGCCTACTGACTCGGTCGCCAGGGCTTTGGCCAAGCCCTGGGTGATGTGCTGCTCCAACTCCATCCAATTGGTGGCACTGGGGTAGAGGTCACGTTGTTGACGAATCTCTTTTTGCAAATCAATCACCAGGGCGTGGTAGCGCTGCAAATGCCGACGCAAATCAGCCAGTTCCTGGCTTTGCGCAAACAGGCGTTGCGCCAACACTTCCTGACTGGGAAGCAAACGCTCGCGTACACGCTTGCCAAAAGCCTCGTCGCGGATTTGAGTCACCCGCTCCAACATGCCAGACTCTTCCAAATGCGCGTCCGGGTACAGCCGCCTGAGGACATCGGTCGTGACCCAGCCATCTTCAAGTGGCAACGTGCCGTCACGCACCTGGTGTTGCAAGATGCCACGGGCTATGCCCAGAAGTTGTGCAGCGCGCCAGATACTGACTTTGTGCGTCATGATTTACTGCATTTTTAGTAGCTGTCAGCACTTACTTCAAAAGGGCTAGAGCCACATTTTTCATGTAAGTCTTCAGTACCGATGCGGTCTAGATAACGCGCCCGGTACAGCAGCCTAGGCTGCATGGGGTCATCTTCAAAACCAGCGCGGTCATGCAACACGTTGTTGCATACCAAGCCCATGCCAGCCTGCAGTCGCAGGCGCAAAACGTGTGGGCTGTCGCTGTCTAAAAACCGCGCCAGGAACGCCACCGCTTCTCGGGTGTTGGTGTCATCCTTCCAGACAATGCTGCGTGTCCGGGCTGTATAGCGCATGTGCAACTCGCCGCTTTGGCGATCAACTGAGAACACCGGGCCAGCCTGTTCAGGGCGCGCTACCCCATCGTCATCCAGCCGCTCGGGGATGGTCATGGCGTCGGGAGCCATCAGGGCACGAATCCACTCGGGGTTCGCATCACGCAGCGCAATGTAGGCCATCTCGTGATTCATCAATGCAGTCTCGCCACCTTGGCTGGCTGGCCGCACGCAATGCAAGATCATCGCCCGAATGGGACGATGGGCAGGGTGATAGTAGCCATCGGTATGCCATTTGATCGGGCGGTTGGTATAGGGAATGAACGCCGAACGATCCCCCACCGGCTTGGCTACGGCAATTGGTGAAATGCCATCCTCATCGGCCAACCAATTGCCATCCTGGTGGTGCAACCCCAACTGCCGACCCAATTGCAAGGCGATGCCTTTGTCTTCGTTCGTGACGGGGCTGCGGTAGATGGCCATATTGGCTCTTTCGCAACATTTCAAAAGGGCTGAGCGCTCCTGGTTTTGAAGCATTCTTGGGTCAGCCACATCCACAACCAAGTCAATGGCCAAGCGCGGCTGGCAGGCCAGTCTTTGGGCCCGCCACTGCTGGTAGGCCTGCGGTTGCGCCAGGTCAAATGGGTGTGCCATGCTGCTCAATCACCGGCGGCCACACCGCGGCCACTGCGCTTGGGACGCGGTTCGGTGGACAAAACGCCCTGCAGGCCCCGCTTGACCATCTCCAGCGCATCGGGCACCTCGCTGGCCATCACCTGATCCACCACCCAGCGCTGGTCCTTTTGCGACATGATTGCCTCGATGCGGTGCCCGAGGTAACGCACAAAAGCAAAGTCGGGATCGGTGCCATCAAACCCAAACTCGGCGTAATGGTCTGCAAGTTCGTTAAACAGGTCGACAAAACGGTCATAGTGGCTGGGTTGCCCAGGAGCCGGGGCGCCCATCAGCCGATCTTCGTTCTCTTGCAAAATCTCAGCCACCCGCAGCACCAATGCAGTCATGAACTCAGTGCGCATAGTTGCATCCATGCGTTCATGCGCCAGCCGGTCAATCACCTGAATCAAAAAAACCAAAACTTCACGGGTAAAGGCAAAGTACTGGGCGCCGATTTCAATATCAAAACTGGCGCTGCGCATTTGCTTGAGCATGTTTTGCGTGACGCGCCACGTGATGAACGCCATGGCGCTGGCGTTTTGCTGCGGCGTTTTGGCAGGGCCATCCCGAAACCACTGGCTCTTGATTCTTATGTTGGCCACGGCATCCCCTCAGGTGCCAGGCACCCAGCTGGAGACATCCAGATCGCTATCGCCATTTCAGTAGCCGCCTTTGCCCAGGGGTTGTGGCAAGCCCGCCACCTTGGGTCCCTGCTTGGCAGGGCCAATGGGAAACAGGTCGTACAGGTATTTGCTGTCCACTCCGGCATGAATTTCGCCAAAGCCTTTGAGCATGTTTCTGAAATTGGGGGTGTGACCATGCTCGCGGTATTGGTCGCGTAAATAGTTCACCACCTCCCAATGGGCGTCAGTCAGTTCAATGCCCTCCGCCTGAGCAATCACGCGCACCGCCTCATCCTCATACAGTGGCTCCAACAAGAAGCCCTGTTCATCGGCTTCGTAATCGGTGCCATTGACGCTGTAACCCATGTCATGTCTCCTTTGGTCAGTTAAAAATCAAACCGCTGCTGCGGATTTATGCGGAATAAACAAGCCGCAACCAAACAATCGGTGCGGGCCAATGCCGTGGTACTGCAAACGCAGAGACTGGTCTGGTGCCAGGGCATGCAACATCAGACTAAAGGTGGTCACTGCACCGCTGCCTAACCTCATTTGCTGACGTTTGCCACAGACCCGTTCGCCACCGACACCCAGTGCTGCCAACTCGCCGGCCACATCAGTCATAAACGCTGTTTCATCCGCGCTGGCTGCCGCAACGTGGTAGGCATACAGCGTGGTGTGGGGCTGGAGGTCCCGGGCATGCGGTTGACCCAATTGCAGCGTCTGACCGTCGATCTGCAGGCTCACACCTGGACAGGCCAGCAATTGAGACGCCAGCGCGCGGGGCGCACGCAGCAAGAGTTTGGCCCGCCTTGACAGCATGGCCGGTTCGCCCCCGCCACTGACCAGCTTGATGGCATGAATACCCACCTGCTCCTCTTTGGCCAGTTGCGGCCATTGCCGGCAAAGCGCGTCATACAACGGCTGTGCGTGGTCACGGGGCAAAAAACGCCCCTCAATGGGAAATACCACGTCTGCCACCGCCCCCTCTTCTACCGCTAGGTGGTTCATGCGGGGTCCTGTACGTCGGGAGTGGCCGATGGCTGAGCCTGCGCCCACCGGATCAGGGCTTCACCCCAAATCTGGGCCGACTGTGGGTCGATGTCAAACACGGTGAAACGGCTCTTCTCACGGATGCGGGTGCGCAGCAGGCTCATCCCACCCGCCTCGTAGTCCAGTTGTTGCAATTCGATCACTTGCCCACCGACAGGAATGGTCAGTTTCGCAATGGGCGTCAGGGTATTCATGGTCAGTTCGCTGCGGTAAACGACGTCTTTCGGCGCGGAATGCCAGACAAATCGCGTAAGCCTGTATTTGGCGCAAGTCGGGGCAGGGTCGTCTATCACCGGGAAGGGTGGGGTGATATAGCCCAAATGGGTAGCCCGGAATACCCAACGAGGGGGATAGCAGGCTGTGGGTACCGCCACTTAGTATTTGCACCAGTTTTGGTCAATGCGTTCGACCGAGGGCAGCCTTGACCAAACACGCGGCAAAACCGACCAGCGCAAGCCCTGCGCCAAATGACAGGAGACACCCAATGAGCAAAAAGCAACATGACACCCCCATGCTTGACCAGCTGGAAAGTGGGCCGTGGCCAAGTTTCGTCACAGGTCTTAAGCGCCTGGCCAAAGACAGTGACTACATGACTGACCTGATGGGTCAGCTGGAGCACTCCTACAAAACCCGCAAAGGCTATTGGAAAGGCGGCACAGTGGGCGTGTTTGGCTACGGAGGCGGTGTCATTCCCAGGTTCTCGGAAGTGGCCGAGATGTTTCCGGCCTCCAAAGAGTTTCACACGCTTCGGGTACAACCGCCCGCTGGCATGCACTACACCACCGATGTGCTGCGCAAGATGTGTGACATCTGGGAAAAGCACGGTTCGGGCTTGATTGCCTTTCACGGCCAATCCGGCGACATCATGTTCCAGGGCGCAAGCACAGCCAATGTGCAAGGCGCGTTTGATGAAATCAACGAGCTGGGCTTTGACTTAGGCGGCGCCGGACCAGCCGTGCGCACCAGCATGTCGTGCGTCGGGGCTGCGCGTTGCGAGCAATCCTGTTACGACGAGGCCCGAGCCCACCGTCAGGTGCTCAACACTTTCCTGGACGATATGCACCGCCCAGCATTGCCTTACAAATTCAAGTTCAAGTTTTCAGGTTGCCCCAACGACTGCATGAATTCCATCCAGCGTGCCGACATGGCCGTCATTGGCACCTGGCGCGACAACATCCGCACCGATGAGCCTCTGGCGCGCAAATGGTTTGCCAAACACGGCATGACCGAGCTGGTTAACGATGTCGTGAATCGTTGCCCAACCAAAGCGATCATGCTCAAAGAGATCAAGGACGTCTCTGCGGGCGCCAAGATTTCTACAGTGGCGGTAAGTGACACCCACGCGCTTGAAATTGACAACGGCAACTGCGTACGCTGCATGCACTGCATCAACGTCATGACTGGCGCTTTGGCCACCGGCGTTGACAAAGGGGTGAGCATCTTGATGGGCGGTAAACGCACGCTCAAGATCGGCGACCTGATGGGCACCGTGGTGGTTCCCTTCATGCCCATGAAAACCGACGAAGACTACGAAGCCCTGGTCGAAATCGGTCAAAAGGCAATTGACTTTTTCGCTGAAAACGCACTTGAACACGAGCGCACCGGCGAGATGATTGAGCGCATCGGCCTGATCAACTTTCTGGAAGGCATCGGTCTGGAAATTGACGCCAACATGGTGTCTACCCCACGCACCAACCCCTACGTTCGCACCGACGGCTGGGACGACGAAGTCGCCAGGATCAACGCCCGCAAAGCGGCAGCCTGAAACCCGTTTGGCCTTGACAACTGATTAAGAAAGATCACGATGGCAACTATGCGCACCCCCATTGAGAGCGGCGTACCGGACAACAAGCCCTACCTGCACCCGCTGATGGCAAGAAACTACGGGAACTGGAAATACCACGACCGGCCACGCCCCGGTGTGTTGCACCATGTGGCCCACAGCGGCGACCAGATCTGGACTGTGCGCGCTGGCACACAGCGCCAAATGGACCTGTTCACCATTCGCAAGCTTTGCGACATTGCGGACCACTTCGCCGACGGGCACGTCCGGTTCACCATCCGCTCCAACATCGAGTACATGGTGTCCGATCCGGCCCGTGTCGAGCCCTTGATTGAAGCACTCACCTCCAACGGGTTCCCTGTGGGAGGCACAGGGAACTCGGTGTCTGCCATTGCGCACACCCAAGGCTGGTTGCATTGCGATATTCCAGGCACCGATGCCTCTGGCGCGGTCAAGGCCTTGATGGATGATTTGCACGAAGAGTTCATCAAGGAAGACATGCCCAACCGGGTTCACCTGTCCACTTCATGCTGCGAGATCAACTGCGGTGGCCAGGCCGACATTGCCATCATTGTTCAGCACACCAAGCCCCCCAAGATCAACCATGATCTGGTGGCCAACATGTGCGAGCGTCCGACCGTCGTGGCACGTTGCCCGGTGGCAGCCATCCGGCCTGCCATGGTGAACGGCAAACCGTCGCTTGAGATTGACGAGTCGAAATGCATGTGCTGCGGTGCCTGCTACCCACCTTGCCCCCCCATGCAGATCAACGACCCGGAGCACAGCAAGCTGGCCATCTGGGTGGGTGGCAAGAACTCCAACGCGCGCGGCAAACCCACCTTCATGAAGATGGTGGCATCGGGCTTGCCTAACAACGCCCCGCGCTGGCCAGAAGTGTCTGCCATGGTCAAGAAAATCTTGTACACCTACAAGGCGGATGCGCGCTCCTGGGAACGCGTGGCTGACTGGATCGAGCGCATCGGTTGGCCAGCCTTCTTTGAGAAGTGCGATCTGCCCTTCACCAAGTACCTGATTGACGACTGGCGCGGTTCTCGCTCAAGCTTGAACGCCTCGACCCACATTCGCTTTTAAACATCCGACAAACAGTTGAGGACAGAGCCAAGGGTCTGTCCCGCAAGCTATCAGGAACAACATGAAATTTGGCGTACTCGTGAATGAAGGCCCCTACACGCACCAGGCGTCTGACACGGCCTACCAGTTTGTCGTTGCGGCGCTGGCCAGGGGCCACACCGTGCAGCGCGTGTTTTTCTACCACGATGGGGTAAACAACGCCACCAAGCTCACTGAGCCACCACAAGATGACCGCCATGTGGTGAATCGCTGGTCAGCGCTGGCCGCTGATCACCAGGTGGATCTGGTGGTGTGTGTGGCTGCCGCCCTGCGCCGAGGAATCAAAACCGAGGTGCTGGCACCCGGCTTTCGCATCTCAGGACTGGGCCAGCTGGTGGACAGCGGCATCAAAGCCGACCGTCTGGTGACCTTTGGCGATTAAACCCACACTGAAGCAAACACACCATGAGTGAACAAGAAACGACAGCAGCCAGCGGACCCAAAGTGAAGAAATTCATGTTTGTCAATCGCAAGGCTCCCTACGGCACCATCTACGCGCTTGAGAGCCTTGAGGTGGTTTTAATCACTGCCACTTTTGATCAGGATGTAAGTCTGGTGTTCATTGACGACGGGGTCTACGAACTGGCCAAAGCCCAGCAGACCAAAGGCATTGGCATCAAAAACTTTTCTCCCAGCTATCGCGCGCTGGAAGGCTATGACATTGAGAAGCTGTACGTGGATCAAGACTCACTGACACAACGTGGGTTGTCTGAGAGCGATCTGCTGGTGCCCGTCGAGGTTCTGGACGCCCAGCAGATGGGTGAGCTGATGGCGCAGCAAGACGTCATCCTGAGCTTCTAACCAAAAGGACATCGCATGCTGCACATTGTTAACAAATCGCCTTTTGAAAAAAACTCCCTGGACACCTGCCTGCGCATGGCCCAGCCAGGGCAAGCCCTGCTTCTGATTGAAGACGGTGTTTACGCCGCCACCCTTGGCAGCGCCACTGAATCGCGGATCACCGAGGCTTGCGCCAAGCTGAGCGTGTTTGTTTTGCAACCGGACCTGGATGCCCGGGGCATGACGGCCAAACTGATTCCAGGCGTGTCCACCGTTGACTACGGTGGATTTGTCGACTTGGTCGAAAAGTACAACACCTCGCACTCCTGGCTGTAAACCAGAGACACTTAAACCCCTAATTTTTTACAAACTGGAACACACCATGAGCTTTGAAATCGACGGCAAGACCTATGAAACAGACGAAGAAGGCTATTTGCTCAATTTGGCCGAATGGACCAATGAAGCAGCAGTACACCTGGCGGTAGAAGAAAAAGTTGAACTGACCGACAACCATTGGGAAGTCATCAACTTCTTGCGTGAGTACTACAACGAATTCCAGATTGCGCCCGCAGTTCGGGTGCTGACCAAGGCCATCGGCAAGCGTTTTGGCGAAGAAAAAGGCAACAGCAAATACCTGTACGACCTGTTCCCCTATGGTCCTGCCAAACAGGCCTGCAAGATCGCCGGTCTGCCCAAGCCAACCGGCTGTATCTGAAGCTTCTTCCGTATTGCGAACTCGCGGGCTAAAACATGTCCATGCTGACCATTGCTTATGCAGTTCTGTTTTACATCGCTGCGCTGGTTTTTGTCGTTGGCGTCACCCGCAAGGTTCGTATTTATGCACAGACCCCTGCGCCCCTGAAGATTCCCACTACACCCGCACCACTTACGGCCGCGGGTGTGCGGTGGCGCATGGCGCGCGAGGTGGTTTTGTTCGAGAGCCTGTTCAAGTCCAATAAGTGGACCTGGATTTTTGGCTGGTTGTTTCACGTCGCCTTGCTGTTGGTTGTGCTGCGCCATTTGCGCTACTTCCAGGAACCCGTGTGGTTACCCGTGGTGTGGGTGCAACCTTTCGGCCTATACGCGGGTTTTGTCATGGTCCTGGCCTTGGCTGGGTTGTGGTCTCGCCGCTGGCTGGTGGACAGGGTTCGCTACATCTCCACCCCCTCAGATCACCTGATGCTGGCGCTGCTTTTGGCCATTGGCCTGAGTGGACTGGCTATACGCTTTCTGGCGCATACCGACATCGTGGCACTCAAAGCCTTCGTATTGGGCTTGATGCGGTTCAATTGGCAAGCATTGCCCGCCGACCCCGTGTTGCTGCTGCACTTGGGGCTGGTAGCAGTCCTCATGTTGATTTTCCCAATCAGCAAGCTGCTGCATGCGCCTGGGCTGTTCTTTAGCCCTACCCGAAATCAGGCCGACAACGCCCGGGAAACCCGTCACATTTCGTCATGGGCAGCCGCCCTGGATAAAAAAGCCTGAGCGCGCACCATGGCAACTGCTGCATTTGACACGCCCAAGCTGAAAAGCTATCCGGTCATTCCTCTGGTGCAGGCCGGGGCGATGTCGCATATCAAGTCCTTTCCCGCTGCGGCACCCATACAAAAAGCGTTGGGGTTTCCCGAGGAGTTGGTAGAAAACTGGCAAGAAAAAGCCATCGCCAAGATGGGCGAATTGCTGGGCAAGTACCGCTCGCTGCAGGTTTACATGGATGCCTGCGTGCACTGCGGCGCGTGCTCCGACAAGTGCCACTATTTTTTGGGCTCGGCAGACCCAAAAAACATGCCCGTGGCGCGTCAAGATCTCATGCGCAAGGTCTATCGGCGCTACTTTACGTTTGCTGGCAAACACTTTCCGCAATTGGTTGGGGCAGTTGACCTCACACGCGAAGTGCTTGATGAGTGGTACAGCTACTTCAATCAGTGCTCCGAGTGCCGCCGCTGCTCCGTGTTTTGCCCCTACGGCATTGACACCGCCGAAGTCACCATGGCGGCCCGCGAGATCATGGACTCCATTGGCCTGGGTCAGAAATACTCCAACGAGATCATTGGCAAAGTCCACCGCATCGGCAACAACTTGGGGCTTCCTGGCCCCGCCTTGATCAACACCCTGGAAGGGCTGGAAGAGGATGTCAAAGATGACACCGGCGTCGATGTTAAGTTTCCGATTGATGTCAAAGGCGCTGAGGTGCTACTCATCACGCCCTCCGCCGATTTCTTCTCCGAACCTCATGTCGAAAGCCTGATTGGTTACGCCAAGGTCTTTCACGCCGCAGGCATCAGTTGGACCTTAAGCTCACACGCCTCTGAGGCGGGTAACTTTGGCATGTTCATCGGCAACTATGAACAGATGCGCAATATCTCAATGCGCGTCAAAGAGGCCGCGCTTGAGCTCGGCGTCAAGCGCATTGTGGTGGGTGAATGTGGTCACGCCTGGCGTGTAGCCTACAGTTTCTGGAACACGCTGATCGGTCCGTTTGACTACCTTGATCAGCGGTATCCGGTGCCACAGCATATTTGCGAACTGACCGACGATTTGATCCAACGTGGCGCGATCCAGTTTGACAAAGAGGCCAACGACAGCCGAATCATCACCTTCCATGATTCCTGCAATGTGGCCCGCGGTTCGCGGATGGGAAATATGGCGGGCGGTCAGTTTGTCATACCCCGGCGCATCATCACCTCTGTGGCCAACCACTTTCATGACATGGCAGCAGAAACCATTCACGAAAGCACCTTTTGTTGTGGTGGGGGCGGCGGATTGCTCACCGATGATTTGATGGAGTTGCGCGTCAAAGGGGCCTTGCCCCGGATGGAGTCACTCAAGCAAGTGGTTGATGAACACCATGTGAATTTCATGGCCACCATTTGTGCCATCTGCAAAGCCCAGTTCACCAAGGTACTGCCGTACTACGGATTCAACATGAGCATGGTCGGCGGCGTACACCAATTGGTCAGCAAAGCCATCCGGCTCGGCGACAAGTAGCGCAAGCTTCCCTCATCAAAGTACAAAAATCTGGAGATTTACCATGTCTGCAACCCCCGAAACCATCGACGTTAAGCCATTGAACTTTCGCCGCTACAAAGACGGTGACGCCAAAGTAAAGACTTGGCAATCGGCAATTTTTGATGCGGGGCATTCGCACAAATGTCCTACCTACATTCAGAGCACGCCACCTTGCCAAGGCAGTTGCCCCGCCGGTGAGGATATTCGTGGTTATCTAAACATTGTTCGCGGCATCGAAAAACCACCCGCCGGCATGGTCTGGCAAGAGTACGCTTTTCGTCGCCTGACCGAAGCAAACCCGTTTCCTTCCGTGATGGGGCGTGTCTGCCCGGCGCCCTGTGAGTCTGGCTGCAATCGCAATCAGGTGGAAGACTTTGTCGGTATCAATTCGGTGGAGCACTTTCTTGGCGACTACGCCATCAAGAACAACTTGGCCTACAAAAAGCCTGCCGCTCTCACTGGCAAGACGGTGGCAGTGATCGGTGGTGGGCCAGCGGGCATGTCAACCGCCTACCAGCTCGCCCTGAAGGGCCACTCAGTCACCATTTTTGACGAACGCGCCGAGTTGGGCGGGATGATGCGCTACGGCATTCCAGGCTTTCGCACACCACGGGATGTGCTTGACGCAGAGATTCAACGCATTCTGGATTTGGGTGTCACCACCCGAATGAACTGCCGCATCGGCACAGATATCACCATGGCGCAGATTCGCTCCGAGTTTGATGCGGTGTTTTTAGGTCTGGGCGCACAAGCGGGACGTGCCTTGCCCGTGCCCGGGGCAGACGCTCCAAACTGCGTAACCGCTACCTCATTTTTGAAAGCGTTTAACGATGGCCGCTTGCGCCATGTGGGCAAGCGTGTGGTGGTCATTGGCGGTGGTGACACCTCAATTGACGTGGCCACAGTCGCCCGCCGCCTGGGGCACATCGACAAGATCAATGAATCTGACCGCCCCGAACACGCCATCGCCGGCCATGTTGCCCACGATGTGGCCGCTGCCTCGGTTCGGCAAGGCGCTGAGGTCACCTTGACGACCATTTTTGACATCGAAAAGATGCAAGCTTCCAAACACGAGGTGGAGCATGCCCTTTCCGAAGGCATCACCATCCGCGGAGGCATGGCACCTGTGGCGGTCCTGCGTGGGGAAGACGGACGTGCCATCGCGCTGCGCATCATGCGCTGCGAGGCGAAGATCGTGGGTGGCCGTCTGGACATCAAAAACATCGAAGGCACCGAAGAAGACATTCCTGCTGATTTGATCGTCTCAGCCATCGGTCAGGCCGTTGACTTCACTGGGTTGGAAGAATTCAACAACGGCAAGGGTGCGATCAATTCAGACAAAAACTACCAGGTTCAAGGCCAGCCCGGCTTCTTTGTGGGCGGTGACGTGGTCCGCCCCCACCTGCTCACAACTGCCATTGGTCACGGCGCGATTGCGGCCGACGGTATTGACCGGTTCCTGCAAAACGAGGCCCTTGAGAAGCGCCCGAAAATTGACGTTCACACCTTCGATCTGAAGCGCAAGATGATCGAGAAAGGTTTGAGCTTCACCGAGAATCACGAGCCAACCCGTGGCACCGACAAGAGCACCATTGCGATTCACAATTTTGACAACCGCTCAGATCGGTATGTGATCTCTCACAAAGAGCTGTTCCTAGGGCATTTCCCATACCTGTCGCGCAACCGGCGTGGCATTGTTTCTCTGAGCGCCGAGGAGGCGTTGAACAACTTTGAAGAGCGTTTGCAGCCCTTGCTTGAGGCGCAAGCGGTGGCAGAAGCCAAACGGTGCATGAGCTGTGGCCAGTGCTTTGAATGCGACAACTGCGTGGTGTACTGCCCGCAAGTGGCTGTGTTCAAGGTGCCAAAGGCCAAGTCAACCACCGGGCGCTATGTGGACACAGACTACAGCAAATGCATTGGCTGCCACATCTGTGCAGATGTCTGCCCGACTGGCTATATCCAAATGGGCTTGGGAGACTAATTTCATGGCATGGCCAATTGGCGCTTCAGGCTGTTCTTTTGGGCGGGCTATTGGGTTTAGCCTGCTGCTGGCCTTCAGCCACTTCGCCGACGTACACGCTGCGGATGCAAGCGCATCTGCGCGCACGGGCCTACAACCTCTAATTGAAAAGGCCAAGGGTGGGCAATGCGTGGAAGACCCTGCTTTCATGCGTCGCAACCACATGAANNAAGTACTCGCTCAAGGAGTGCGTGGCCTGCCATGCCAGCCAGTCCAATCAAAGCGTCAACGCCGAGGCTGGCAATTTTTGCCAAAGCTGTCATGTGTATGCGGCCGTCAAGATTGATTGCTTTGAGTGCCACACCAACAAGCCAGACACCAAAGCCGCGCTGGCCGGTGTGCTTCCAAAAGCCAGCACTGGCCAAGCCTTAGTGGCGCAAGTGCAACCAGTGGTTGGCAAGGAAGGGACAAAACCATGACCCGTGATCAACATGGTGTACCGCCTGTCAAACCTGCGGTTGCCTCGGGCCGACGCGGTTTTCTCGGCGTGGCAGCGGCTGGCCTGGCTGGCGTCTTGCTTGCGCCTGGCGTTCGACTGATTGAAATTGCGCAAGCCGCCCCAGCTGGTGCTGGCGCAGCTGCCAGCAAGCAGGTTCGCTGGGGCATGCTGATCGACAGCAGCAAATGTGCCTCGGGTTGCACCGCCTGCGTGACTGCCTGCAATACTGAAAACGGACTCTCAGGCGGCACGCTGCCGACCGATTCCCAGTGGATCCGTAAGATTGAAATCAAAGAGATCCGAACTGGCAAAACGCAATCACTGCCCATGATGTGTCAGCACTGCGCGGAGCCACCCTGTGTCGATGTGTGCCCCACTGGTGCGTCATTCAAACGGGTCGATGGCATTGTGCTGGTCGACAAACACATCTGCATTGGTTGCCGCTACTGTGTGATGGCCTGCCCCTACAAAGCACGCTCGTTTGTGCACGAGCCTTTGCACAATCAAAAGACCGATGTGCCGCGTGGCATGGGTACCGTTGAAGGGTGCACCATGTGTGTTCACAAGGTCGACCGCGGCGAAATGCCAGCCTGCGTCACCGCGTGTGCCGATGCCGAGCATGGCGCCATCCTCTTTGGCGATCTGAACAACCCGAATAGCGAAATCGCCAAACGCGTGGCCAGCTACCCGTCACGGCAAATTCGGGAAAACCTCAACTTGAACACCGGCGTGCGCTACAGCGGCATCTAAGAGAGACGTTGCCCATGAAATATGTTTTGCGACCACTGCAGCCCACCGGCAATGGATTCAATGCCCTGTTTGCAGGACTTGGTCTGTTGCTCGCCCTGGGACTGGGTGCTGTTTTGTACATCGAACACCACGGTCACATCGTCACCGGGATGAACAACCAGGTCGTGTGGGGCATGCCACATGTGTTCGCTGTTTTCCTGGTGGTCGCTGCCTCTGGCGCATTGAACATCGCATCCATGGCATCCGTGTTTGGCAAAACAGAATTCAAGCCATTGGCGCCCCTTTCTGGCGTCCTGGCGATCGCACTCTTGATAGGTGGCCTGATGGTGCTGATGCTGGATCTGGGGCGGCCCGACCGCTTGATCATTGCCATGACCTACATGAACTTCAAGTCGATCTTTGCCTTGAACATTTTTTTGTATTCCGGCTTCGTCGGGTTTGTGGTGGCCTACCTGTGGACCATGATGGAGCGACGCATGAACCGCTTCACCCCGCTGGCGGGTTTGATGGCCTTCTTGTGGCGCATGGCGCTCACCACAGGCACAGGTTCCATCTTTGGCTTTTTGGTGGCGCGACAAGCTTATGACTCCGCACTGTTGGCCCCCTTGTTCATCGCCCTTTCGCTCAGCTACGGGCTGGCGGTTTTCCTTTGGGTGCTGATGCTGTCTTGCCAGGCCGGGAATCGACCATTGGGCGATGCGCTGGTGGCGCGTTTGGCACGTCTGCAAGTGATCTTTATTGCAGCCGGTTTGTACTTCGTGGTGGTTTATCACCTGACCAACATGTACTTCACCAAGCACCATGACTTTGAGCGNNGCCAGTGCCGGGTTGGTCATTCTGGGCGGTTTTTCGCAAATGTATGTCACCATCATTGGCGGCCAGGCGTTTGGTCTGGTGTTGTTCCCGGGGTATCAGGTACGCAGCAGCTTCTTTGATGGTGTCACAGCCGACTACACCTCAACGCTGCCAGAATGGCTTCTGGGTCTGGGTGGTGTAGCCGCCGGGGCACTGATCGTGATGGTGGCGCTTAGAACCATGGGTTTCCTGCCCGAGAGACTGGATGACAAGGCGCTAGGCATGGAAAGCGACACCCACCACGCGCCAGCCACCGCCTGAGTGCGCCTCTGCGATGTCGCGTTTTCTGGTTTCTGCCGCACACAAATCTTCCGGTAAAACGACGGTCAGTATCGGCCTGTGCGCGGCTCTGTCAGCGCAGGGCCTGGTCGTGCAACCGTTCAAAAAGGGGCCTGACTACATTGACCCGATGTGGCTCACCCAGGCAGCCGGTCGCGCCTGTTTCAACCTTGACCCTTTTCTCTCAAGTACACAGCAGATTGCCGATTGCTTTGACCACTATGCTGCCTTGGCCGACGTGAGCCTGGTGGAAGGCAACAAAGGCCTGTATGACGGCTTGGCGCTTGACGGCAGCAACAGCAACGCGGCGTTGGCCCAACTGCTTGGTCTGCCGGTGGTACTGGTACTCGACGCACGCGGAATGACGCGCGGCATTGCCCCGCTGATTTTGGGCTATCAGACCTTTGACAAACGCATTCACATTGCGGGTGTCATTCTGAACCAGTTGGGCGGCAGCCGCCACGAGGCCAAACTGCGCGCTGTGATCGAACACTACACCGATGTCACCGTGTTGGGCGCCATCGCCCATGACCCGCAGCTGGCTTTGGTTGAGCGCCATTTGGGGCTGATGCCCAATCAAGAAACAGACGATGCGGCCCAACATGTACGCACTATCGGCCAGCGCATTGCAGCGCAAGTTGACCTTCAGAAAATCGTGCAGTTAGGCCAAACCACACCAGCGGGTCCGGCGCCATCTGTCAGGCCACACCTGTCAAGCCCGTCTGGTTCTGCAAAAGAACAGGCTGATCCCTTGCGTATCGGGGTGGTTCAGGACAAGGCCTTTGGCTTTTACTATCCGGACGATTTGCTTGCCTTGCAGGTCGCCGGGGCCGAACTGGTGCCAGTCAATGCATTGCAAGACACCGCCCTGCCAGCGGTGGATGGATTGTTCATAGGTGGCGGCTTTCCCGAGGTCTTCATGACCGAGTTGCAAGCCAATGTCGGGTTGCGTCAAAGCATCCGCACAGCCATCGACGCTGATTTGCCGGTGTATGCCGAATGCGGTGGCCTGATGTACCTCGCCAGAACCTTGCGCTGGAAAGACCAGGTGGCTGACATGGTGGGTTCCTTGCCAGTCGATGTACGCATGCATGACCGGCCAGTGGGCCGGGGTTACGTCCGCCTCCAGACCACAGCGCAAGCGCCATGGCTGGATTCGAACAACCCACCTGGCCAGACCTTGCACGGCCATGAGTTTCATTATTCCAGCCTGGAAAATGTGCCTGCCGACATGCAATATGCCTATCAAGTGCAGCGTGGTCACGGCACGGATGGCACGCATGATGGCCTGGTTTACCGCAACGTTCTGGCTTCCTATTCGCACTTGCGCTCAGGTGCCGGGTCTGACTGGGCAACCCAATTCATTGCCTTTGTTGGCAAGACAAAGTTGGCTCATCACGCACGCCCACCTGGCGCTGGCCGCACGTTGCTGATCGGGGGGCAAGCCATCGCCACCGATGTGGAAGGCTACCTGAAAGACCTTGACGACTGGTCCGAGGATTTCGTTCGTGCACAGGCTCAGGCAGAAAACTTGACCCTGACGGATGCGCATTGGCAGGTCATCACTTACCTGCGCGCCTATTATGAAGAGCACCGGGTTCAGGCCCAAGTGCGCGCCATGATCTGGCACTTTGCCAAAATATGGGGCCCTGAATTGGGCAACAACCACCACTTGCATTCGCTGTTCCCGGTGGGTGGGCCGCAAAAGCAAGGCAACCGTTTGGCCGGTCTGCTAAAGACCAAAGGCGAACATTGATTTTTTTGACAGGAGCTCACCATGTTCAACATCACTCGGGCCGCCGCCCAGCAAATTCAGCAGTCTGCCCAATCCAGCGGTGCCGCAGAAATGGCGTTGCGCGTCGCGGCAAAGCGCGATACGCAAGGTGACTTGCAATACGGCATGGGTTTTGATGAGCCGCAGGATGAAGACATGAAGCTCGACCTGGAAGGCGTGGCGGTCATCATCGGCAACGAGTCCCAAGAACTGCTGTTTGATACCGTGCTGGATTTCGTTGAACTCAATCCTGGCGAATTCAACTTTGTGTTCATCCCGCCCAACCATCCATCCAGTGGCGGCGGTTCGGTAACCACCACCGGCTGCGGCAGTGGTGGATGCGGCAGCTGCGCCAGCAAAGGAACCACCCATTGAACACCGCCAAACACTCGGCGCCACAGGGTGGGCGCGTTTACCTGGTGGGCGCTGGCCCCGGCGACCCGGAATTGCTCACGCTGCGTGCCGTGCGCCTGCTGGAAAAAGCCGATGTCATCGTGTACGACAACCTGGTATCCCCCGGTGTGCTGGAATTTGTTTCACCCACCGCTGAACGCATCTACGCCGGCAAGCGGCGCAATGAACACACACTCAGGCAGGAGCAAATCAACGCCCTGTTGGTCAAGCTCGCCCACGAGGGCAAAGTAGTGGTCCGGCTCAAGGGCGGTGATCCATTTATCTTTGGTCGGGGTGGTGAAGAGATGCAAACCCTGGCGGCCTCAGGCGTTGCCTTTGAAGTCGTACCTGGCGTCACCGCCGCCTCAGGCGTGTCGAGCTACGCCGGTATTCCACTTACGCACCGTGACTATGCCCAGTCGTGCATGTTTGTCACTGGGCACCTCAAAAATGGCACGGCAGACCTGGACTGGCCCAGCCTGGTCAGATTGAATCAAACCGTGGTGATCTACATGGGCTTGGGCGGCTTGCCTGAAATTTGCCGCGAAATGGTGGCCCATGGCGCCATGTCTGATCTACCCATTGCCGTGGTGCAAGAGGGCAGCATGACCACTCAGCGGGTGGTCACTGGCACGCTGGCCAACATGGCCGAACGTGTCAACCGGGCCGGGCTGAAGTCGCCCTGCCTCACCATCATTGGTGACGTGGTCAGACTGCATGAGGAGTTGGCGTGGTTCCAGGTGCCGCAGCCACTTGAAGTCACCGCCTGAACGTTGAGCCTCGCGCTGCGCCACAAAGCCAGCAGACCTGAGTTGGGTGGCGGTTGACAGGTGTCCTTGGCTGCCCAAGTTTCATAGAAGCTTTTGGGCTCTGTCCCTTATAAATAAAGGGCTAACAGCTCTGTTAAATAGAGCAAATTGCCGCGTCGCTGGTTTGCAGTCACGCAGTCAGGAATGGCCCTTCATCCGGTCTGGCGAGCTGCGATATTCAAACGAAAAAACCGCTGCCTCAACACGTGAGCGCAAATTGAGTTTGTCCATAATGTGCCGCACATGCAGCTTGACGGTGTTGTGGCTGATGTCGAGTTCTTTCGCGATCACCTTGTTGCTTTGGCCGCTGGCCACATGCTCCAGCACTTGCCGTTCGCGGTCGGTCAGTGTGGCCACCAAATCACCCATGGCCGAACCCTTGGGGCCGGTCTGCAAAATTTGCGCAAATTTCAGCATCATGGCGGAGGCCACCACCATTTCGCCTCGTGCTGCGCGCGCAATGGCATCGATCACCTCTTCAGGCTCCATGTCCTTGAGCAAATAGCCTTTGACGCCTGCGCGCAAGGCGGCAGACATATCGTCTTCGCTGTCGCTCATGGTCAAAATCACCACCGGCACCTCGCAACCGGCGGCCCGAATGGTGCGCAGCACCGTCAGGCCATCGGTCTGTGCCAAACGCAAATCAAGCACGAGCAAATCAGGTTGGTGCTCGCGAAGCAAGGTCACCACCAGATCAGGACTACCGGTGGCGGCCACCACAGTCATGCCGCCGCGATGCTCCAGAAGCTCGGTTAACCCACTGCGGCACAGCGAGTGATCGTCCACCAGCATGATGCGGGTTGGCGTCGTCATGCCTGCTGCGCCTGCAATGGACTGCGGTGAGGAATCTGCAGACGAACCCGGGTGCCCACGCCATCCTTGCTGCCCACATCCAGCCGACCACCCAAGCGGTGCGCCCGGCTTTGCATGATGTCCAACCCGAAATGGGTCGAGGGAACCAAGGGCCGCGCCGAAGTCACGATGGTGGCCACCGATGGCTCATCCATACCCAGTCCATCGTCTTCAATCAAAAACTCAAGAACATCTGGGGTTGAACTGATCACCACCGCCGCATGCCGCGCCATGGAGTGTTTGGCAATGTTGGCCAAAGCTTCCTGAATGATGTAGAAAACCTGCACTTCCTGTTCGTCACCCAGGTCAAGGTTGGCGACCTTGTTACGAATTTCGAGTGAAATAGCATGCTTGGCATAAAAGCTATCGGCCACAGTAGCCAGCGCATGCACCAACCCCAAAGGATCCATGCGGGTACGAAAGTACGTCATAACCTCACGCAGGTTGTCATGCACTTCGGTGACGGCCGTTCGCAGGTCTGCAAGGTATTTTTGCGCCTTGATGTCATCATGCGCCAGGATGGCATCGCCCAGCAATGGCAAGCGCATGCGTGCATAGGCCAGCGTTTGCGCCAGCACATCATGCACCTCATTGACCATCTCCTGGCGTTCCTTCAACACCGTCAGGCGAAGCCGTTCCCGTTCAATCCGGGCGTTGTGCAAGGTCAGGCCAAGCAACTGGCCAACCAGCCTTAGCAAGGTCTGGGTCTGTGCATCCAGCGGCCGATTGGACTCAAAGAACAAGTTGTACACGCCCAAGATCTTTTGACCATGCGGCAGCGAGATGGCCAGCATGCTTTTACATTGCACCCCGAAATAGCGGTTGTCGCCATGTTTGGCGCAAACGGACAAATCGTCCACCCAGGCCAATACGTCAGAACTTGCGGCACTGCCGCACACACCACACTGGCGATCCACCAGCCGCTCGGTCAGTGCCACGGCTTCCGGCAAACCCTGATGGGCCACCAGGCGCATTGACTTTTCGTCGTCGGTCAGCACCCGTACCGCACCCCCCTGGGCATTCGCCAAAGCAATGATCGAGCTTAAAAACCGGCCCAACAGCGCTTCCAGGTCCTCTGGTTTGGCCAGATTGGCGCCCTGCAGGTTTGCAGCCAGCTCCGATTCCAAGCCTGCGCGCGCGGTCAATGCATCAGGTGGGGTAATTACTAAGTTCATAGAGCGAAAGCTAGACCTCCCATCGTAAAACATTACCAAGGACTGATGTATTGGGAAAACCCTAGGTGCAAAGACGCCAGGCAAAAAAACTACCCATTTGGGCTACTCCTGACCACCCTTGTCGGTGATAGACGGGCGCGGAGTCCTTGTTTTTAATCTGGTGTACTTCGCGCACCCCTTGCTCGCCCTTGCGGCGAGTGCGGGTTGCGCGCCCTGAACCTGGTCTTTTCCAGCCAAAAAGGCAACCGTTGCATGTCTGTCATTCCGATTCATGACCCGCTGAGTCCCCCCTTGGCAGACGCTTCCCATGAAATGCGCACCACCACCTGCTACATGTGCGCCTGCCGCTGNNNGGCTCGTCGGGCATCATGAAGCAGTACTCGCCCGCTCGGCTGACCAAGCCCTTGAAGCGCAAAGAAGGCAGTGACCGCGGCGACGGCCAGTTCGAGGAAATCTCCTGGGAAGAAGCCTTTGCCACCCTGGAAGCCCGCCTCAAACACATCCGCGCCACCGACCCCAAGCAATTCGCCCTGTTCACTGGCCGCGACCAGATGCAAGCCTTGACCGGGCTGTTTTCCCGGCAATTTGGCACCCCAAATTACGCTGCACACGGTGGTTTTTGCTCGGTCAACATGGCCGCGGGCATGATTTACACCATAGGCGGCTCCTTCTGGGAGTTTGGTGGCCCTGATCTGGAACGCGCCAAGCTGTTCGTGATGATTGGCACTGCTGAAGACCACCACTCCAACCCGATGAAGCGGGAGTTGTCCAAGTTCAAGCGCAACGGCGGGCGCTTCGTGTCCATCAACCCGGTGCGCACCGGCTATTCGGCCATTGCCGACGAGTGGGTGCCTATCAAACCCGGTACCGACGGCGCCTTGCTGCTGGCCTTGATTCACGAACTGATCAAGTTGGGTCTGTATGACCGGGACTTCTTGGCGCGCTACACCAACGCCGGCCAACTGGTCAACCAGGACACCACCGACGACGAATTCGGCATGTTCCTGCGCAAGCCCGATGGTGACATCGTCAACCCGCTGCGCCCGGCCAATTTCCATTGGTGGGACCGGCTCACCGACACCGCAGTGGCCGACCACACCGAAGGTGCCGACCCAGCGCTGCTCGGGCGCTTCAAAATGCCCGATGGCAAAACCGCCGTGCCCGCCTTTCAACTGCTGCAAGAGCGCGTCAAGCCCTATACGCCTGAATGGGCAGAAGGCATCACCGGCATAACGGCAGAAACCATTCGGCGCTTGGCGCACGAGATGGGCATCACCGCGCGCGACCAAAAAATCGAGTTGCCAATTGCCTGGACCGACAGCTGGGGCAAGCGCCATGAGTCGGTCACTGGCAACCCGGTGGCATTCCATTCCATGCGGGGTCTGGCTGCGCACTCCAATGGTTTCCAGACCATTCGCTCGCTGGCCATTTTGATGTCTTTGCTGGGCACCATCGACCGCCCGGGTGGCTTTAGGCACAAAGCACCGTACCCGCGCGCGGTGCCGCCCAATGCGCGCCCGCCCAAAGGCCCGCAAGCCGTCAAGCCCAACACACCGCTCGATGGCGCGCC
>DFWT01000165.1 GCA_002381045.1 Rhodoferax sp. UBA4127 | reverse complement strand
AACATGCGTTCACGCTCGCTGCCGTTGTGGCCAACATCACCGCCATCTGGTGCTGTATTCGATCCACTGGCGTTGCGTTGCGTGGTCCTGGCGGACGTTTTGCTGGCTTGGTGCGCATCAATGGCGGCCGTGGGGCAGCCTTCAGCCAACTGCAACATCGAAATGGCACGCTATTAATGCGTCGATCATGGCCGCTCAGCGGCTTGGATGCGCTCGGCAATCCATTGGTCGATCTTGGACGCTGGCCAGCACACGGCCCGACGGCCCAGTTTCAGGGGGCGCGGGAATTCTGGTGGGTTGCGATTGAGCATCTCATAAATCGCTGATTTTTTAAGCCCGACACGCGCCACCACTGCGGGCAGGCGCAGCAGGGTTTCAGCGGGTGGTGCGGATGGGTTGGCTTGAACTTTCATATTTTTCCTTGCGTTGAAAACGTTAAAAATGGAACGCTCGGTGGTTAAAACTCCCTTNNTTCTGTTTGTCGGGATCAAAAGCCCAGCGGCTCTTTACTGCCTGCTGGAGGTGTTGCAAAGGTGCTCGCTCTGGTTTTGAATGGGTGCCAGGCGGTTGGAAACGTTGATGGCCATCGGTGCATATTCACCGTCGTTGATGCTGATGTCGATCAGCAGGCTATGAAGCATGGATATCTGATTCCACAGCCAAGCCAGCTTGTTATGCAGGTTGGCATTGGGGTTGACTGAGTCGACTCAGTTATTTCGAATTGGACTGGTCTGGCTGGCGGTCTACTGTTACATGATGATGGCGCGCGGTTCCACGTGATCACCACGGCAGATGTTACGAACCTTGAATTTGACAAGATTACAAGCCCGCAGCTTGCTGTCGAGCCCCAAATCAAACANNCGATGTTCGACTTGCAATCGCACGCGGATGTGAGTCAAGTAAGCAGCGGTTGCAGACGTAGGTCTGCCCGAAATGCTTGCTCCAGACCCGACATTCACCCCATGAGTCTGCCTGTCCACACTGGGTCATCGATTACGAGGATCGTTACACCCGCCAACGACCAACAGCGATTGCTCCCGTGTGGCAGCTTTCGGGCAGCGAGAATTATCTCGCCATCGAAATTTCCTGAAGCGATTGCTCAACTGGCAGCATCCCATCCACATGGTCGACAGTGGTGACGTCCATCAGAATGAACACGCAATCTGCCCAACGACTCTCATGGCGTTCTCAAAGCGTGGGTCACCAGGGTAGCCGTAGTTCAAGCGCAGGCAGTGGCCAAACCGGCGATCGGCAGAAAACAGGTGACCTGGGGCGACGCTGATGCGTTGGGCCAGTGCCAGGTGTAGTAGTCGCAGGGTGTCGATATGGGCGGGCAGCTCCAACCACAAGAAATAGCCGCCCTGCGGCCGTGTGACCCGGGTGTCGGCGGGGAAGTGATCCGCAATCAAGCGCAAAGCCAGCGCCTGCTGAGCCGCCAATGTCAAACGCAATTGCCGCAGGTGGCGCTCATAGCCCCCGCCTTGCAGAAAATCTGAAATTGCCAGCTGGGATGGAATCGCGGTGGACAGGGTGGTCATCAGTTTCAGCCGTTGCACCTGGCCGGCAAAACGGCCCGCTGCGACCCAACCGACCCGATACCCCGGTGCCAGACATTTGGAAAACGAGCTGCAGTGCATCACCAGGCCCTGCCGGTCATATGCTTTGGCGGGCGGCGGACGGTTCAGGCCAAAGTACAGCTCGCAATAGACATCATCTTCGATCAGCGGCACCTGGTGGCGGGCCAACAACTCGACCATCGCCTGTTTGCGCGGCGGTGGCATCAGGCACCCCAGCGGGTTCTGAAAATTTGGCATGAACCAGCAGGCTTTCACCGGATGGGTTCGCAGCACGGCGGCCAGCGAGTCCAGATCAACCCCGTCGCGCGGGTGGGTGGCCACCTCGACCGCGCGCAATTTCAGCCGCTCCAGCGCCTGCAAGGCCGAGTAAAAGGTGGGCGACTCCACCGCCACCACATCACCAGGCTGGGTCACCGCCTGCAGGCACAGGTTCAAGGCTTCCAGCGCGCCATGGGTGATGACCACTTCGTCGGGTTCCACGGCTGTGCCGCTGGTCGCATAACGCAGGCTGATCTGGCGGCGCAGGCGCTCATTGCCCTGGGTCAGGTCTTCTACCAGACGCTCCGGCGCCAGTGTGCGCATGGCAGGGGTCAGGCAGCGGGCCAGCTTGTCCAGCGGAAACAGCGCCGGGCTGGGAAAGGCCGAACCCAGCGGCACCACATCGGCCTGGCGGGTGGATTCCAGCACCGCAAACACCAGCGCGCTGATCTCGACCGTGGTCGATTGGACGCGTGGGAGGGCCGTGCCGGGCTCGGGTTGCAGTGACTGGGCTTGAGGCTTGACATAGTAGCCGGAGCGAGCGCGGGCAACGATGAGCCCCTGGTCTTCCAGCAGGTAGTAGGCAGCAAAAACGGTGGCAGGACTGATCTTGCGGCTGGCGCTGGCCTGGCGAACCGAGGGCAGGCGGTCTCCGGGGCGCAGGGTCTGGGTCCGGATCAGGTTGGCAATTTCCTGCGCGTAGCGTTCATAACGTTTCATGATCAAGGATGGCGTCAACTGAGATGGTTTTTTTATCAGAAACTGAATCTACCATTTCAGATTCCCTTGCGGCATCCTTCGGACATGGTCAAAAAAATTATTCCTATCCTGCCCGCTGGCAACACCTTCGACGATGGCGGCCTGTTGCTCATAGAGCCCAAAAACGAGATATACGTGCGCGCCGTCACCGGCTGGTTCTCTACCTGGCGCTGGGCGCTGGTGTGGGCCACCCAGCTGGTGTTTTACGGCTTGCCGTGGCTGCAATGGAATGAGCGTCAGGCGGTGCTGTTCGACCTGGGGACACAACGCTTTTTTCTGTTCGGCCTGGCGCTGTACCCGCAAGATTTGATTTACCTGGCGGTGCTGCTGATGCTGGCTGCCTTGTTGCTGTTTTTTGTGACGGCGGTGGCCGGGCGCGTCTGGTGCGGTTTTGCCTGCCCGCAAACGGTGTACACCGAGATCTTCCTGTGGATTGAGCGTCAGCTGGAAGGCAGCCACCATGCGCGCAAACGCCTCGATGCCGCCGGCTGGACGACAGAAAAAATGGCGCGCAAGGGCGGCAAACAGGCAGTCTGGTTGCTGCTCAGCCTGTGGACCGGCTTCACCCTGGTGGGCTACTTCACGCCGATTAAAGAATTGGCTGTTGAATTTGCGCAGTGGAATTTGGGCG
>DFWT01000281.1:11583-11901 GCA_002381045.1 Rhodoferax sp. UBA4127 | reverse complement strand
GATGAAGTGCACCGCAATGCGATTGCCAAGGCAGAGTTGCGAAAGTACGCATCCGCCGCCTGATGGTGCTGGCCCGTCAGGCCATAGAAATCAGCCGTAACGCAGCAGAAAGCGCTAGCCAATGTGTAGCTCTTGTCTCTTTAAATACAAAGGCTAGAGGCTCATTTATCTATCAATGCCCGAGTGGTAACCCGGACCACATTTCGTTCAGGTCTGGAAAATTCCACTTGGTTGGGTCTTCCCGCTGGGTGATCTTTTCAACGACTTTCGGGCGCGACAGGTCAATCACAAACGGTACCAAGCGCATGTTGGACTTGG
>DFWT01000281.1:0-11482 GCA_002381045.1 Rhodoferax sp. UBA4127 | reverse complement strand
TGGCAAACAGGCTGATTTCGTCACCTTTGAGCTGCTCTGGGTAACCTGAGCCATCCACTTTTTCATGGTGATGCAGCACCACATCCAACGACAATTCGTCCACGCCCGGACTGGCCTTGAGCATCTTATACCCCTCGGTCGGGTGGGTTTTGATGATGGCGAATTCGGCGTCGGTGAGTTTCCCAGGCTTGTTTAGCACCTCAGGCGGCATCGCAATTTTGCCCAGGTCGTGCAACAAACCTGCCATGCCACTGGCACGCGTCTGTGCTTCATCCAACTCCAGTTGCTTGGCCAATGCAACCATCATGGCGCACACCGCCACAGAATGTAGGTAGGTGTAGTCGTCCGCTGTTTTTAGGCGAGCCAGGCTGATGATGGCCCCCGGGTTGCGCGAGATCGAATCCGAGATGTCTTCTACCAGTTGGCGTGCACCACCCACATCCACAGCTTTGCCCATGCGAACTTCTTCAAACATGGAAACAACCGCCGCTTTGCCTTCCAGACAAATGCGGGCGGCACGCTCGACTTCTTGCGCTGCAGACACCGGTTTGACATCTCGGGGGACCAAGTTGCCAGGAATCAAGTCGGGCGTTGGTGCAGCGGGCGCTTCAAGGGCTTCCTCGTGGAGTTCAGAGATCACGGTTTCGCCCTTGGCGACGTCAAGACCCTTGCTGCAGTCGATCCACACTTCTTTGATGGCGCTGGCCAGAATCAAGTCCAGGTCTGCCATGTCCTTCAACACAAAGCCGGTACGCCAAAAGGGATGATCCATCCAGGAACCACAAAATTCTTTGAGGTGCATCCCCAAACGCAGTTGCTGAACATGGATCCGTTTGAGCATGAGACCTGTTACCAATTCTTCTTGCAGTAAGTGTAAACCCCTACGAACATAACCATGACTACTCCGTGTGAATCACCACCCCCAGTTGGCGCAAGTAAGTCGCAATGTCTGGTCGCAACGCGCCGGCCAAGCGGGCCTTCTCTGCCAGTTCCGCAGCTTCTGTCGTTTGCCCCTGGGCTGCAAGCGACACCGCCAGGCCCAGCAGCCAGCGCGGCTCATCGCTTTTGAGCTTTAGGGCTCGCCGGTAGCTGCTGGCTGCCTCTGCATGCTGGCCTAGTCGTTGTGCTGCATTGCCACGCATGGCCCACAGGTCAGCCACCTGGCTGATTTGGGGTTCCAAGCGCACCAGCAATTTGTGTGCATTGCTCACCTGGCCATCGGCCAATTCCATGCGCGCCAGTTCACGCACCATGGCCGCCATCGGTGCGGGTGCACCGCTCCCGGCGCTGCCCAGGCTGGTTAACTCAAGGCGGCTAAGCGCCTGACGCAACAGATCGATGGCCGAGGCACGCGCACCTTCGTTCCACATGGCCTGCGCTTGGGCCAGTGCCTGATGACTGCCTTGCTGCGCGCTGTCGACGGACGGTTTGGCAAAGGGCGGCGGCGATAGGGGCGTCGTTGCCGGACTCACCAGTGGCGCCACAGAGGCGTTCACGCTGGATTCGGATGCAGGTCGGCTGGCCGGGGCGTTGGGCAGGCCGGGCAAGGCTTGTGTCTTGGCGATCGCAGCGATTGGCTTGGCCAGGACGGCGTCAGGTGCGCTGGGTGGTTTTGCGGCTTCATTGGCAGGCAGTGGCTTGGCCCCCGCAGCCGTTGATGCCGCTGCGGCATTGACAGGCAACGCCGCAGAAGTGAGCGGCGCGGGCAAAGAAGACGCCGGCAAACCGGGCAAGACCGTGGGAGCCGTTGCCAGCGGCGCTGGCGGCGGGTGAAGCACTTGGTCAGATGTCGGCACGCGACGTGGGGTCAGCCACCACCAAACAGCCAGCGCAACCAATATCAGGCTCGCCAACCCGATGGTCACCACCACCACTTGCTTTGTCGCGTGGCTGGCGGCAGGTGCAAGCGCCCGGGTGCCACGCACCAATCCGTCACGATTCAAGGGGTTGTGTGGCGTTTGCCCAGAGCTTGCCGCCTGGCGCTGGTCCAAGTCACGCAGCACTTTGTTGATCACACTCACAACACCCCTCCGCGCAAAGATGCGGGGCGCCTGCTGCCGGCAAGCTGGCCTAAGCCGATCAGTCCCAGCCAGCGCCGCCACCAGGACGGCGGCCGCTGTACACCCGGCGTGTCTGCCGCTGCCAACAAGACGTGCCGGATCTCCACGCGATGGAGGTTCTCGCCATAGGCCAACATCAGGCACTTGTGCGCCAGCACGTTGACCAGGCGCGGCACACCCGCGCTGAAAGTGGCAATCGCCTGGGCAGCGGCTGGAAGAAAAATCTGAGTGTCGGTGGCATCGCTGGCTGCAGCCGTGGCCAGCCGGTGCTGCAAATAAGGTGCCACGCGCTCAGCCGCCATGGGCCCCAAGTATTCGCTGAACGAGATCCGTTGCAACAACTGCCGTATTTCAGGCAATTGCAACTTGGCATCAAGTTCTGGCTGGCCAAGCAACACCAGTTGCAGCAGTTTTTGCTTTTCGGTTTCCAGGTTGGAAAGCAGCCGCAGGCTCTCCACGGTACGCACCGGAATGGCCTGGGCCTCGTCAATGCACACCACCACCCGGTGGCCTTCCAGCGCGTGTTTGACCAGGCAATCCTTCAGCGCATTCAACAGGCGGTGCCGTTTGGCGCTTTGTGGCATGGGAATATCCAACTCATGGCACAGCGCGTGCAACAAATCGTCTGGGCCCATGTCCGGGTTGGGAATGTAGGCGGTGACAAACTCACCCTGAACGGTATTGAGCAACTGGCGGCACAGCACGGTTTTGCCGCACCCCACTTCACCCACAATTTTTAAAAAACCCTCGCCACCGCGTAGCGCCACCAACAGCATGTTCAGCGCTGCCTGAGCGCCCTCATGCGGGTAGTAAAAGGCACTGTCTGGCGTGATCGAAAACGGCGCCTCTCGCAGGGCGAAATGCCGCAAGTACATTACTGGGCCGGGGTGGCGGGGCGTACGTTGTCCACGCTTCCGTCGAGGCGGATCACTCGGGCACGAACGGCGTCCATCTCACTCAAGGCCTCACGCGTGCGCATGGTTTGCGCTTCCCAGTCTTGCGCGGTGCGAATGATGGATGGTTTGATCAACACCACCACTTCTTTCTTGCGTCCGGTGTTGGCTTTGTTACCCAGCAAGTTTGAGAAAAATCCAAGGTCACGGGTGCCAGGCAAACCAGACGATTTGCGATTGGACTCAATCTGCATCAGCCCACCAATCGCCACAATGTTGCCGTCCTGAATGCGCACCAGGGTGTCGCTTTCGTTCATGCTGCTGGAGGCCAATGGTAGTTGGTAGTTGCCTGCGCTGCCCAGGTCGATCTGTTTGTTTTTCTCGGTCACTGTGGTCACGGACGGGTGGACGTGCAACATGATATTGTTGCCCCCATCAATTTGCGGCGTGACGTCCAGTGAGATGCCCGAGAAAAATGGGGTTAGCGTAATACTTGGCAATGTGTTGGTGGTTCCTGAGTTGTTGCCTGATGTGGAAGACGATCCGCTGGTGATATTGGTCACAAAAAAGTCTTCGGCACCCACTTTCAAGACTGCTTTTTGGTTGTTCAGTGTGGCAATGCGTGGGCTGGACAAAACCTGCAAATCACCCTGGGTTTCCAGAAAACCCAACACCGCTTGGAAACCCTGGTTGGCAAATGACAGGCCAAACAAACCTGCACCAGCAGAAGGGATTGACACACCATCGGCCAGCACCGCTGCACCTGCGGCAAAGTTGGGCAGACCAACCTGTGAACCGTTCATCAAATTGTTGTTTACCAGGTTGCCACTTAACGTGCCCATGCCACTGACGTAAGAGCCGCGACTCTTCAAAGCCGACCAATCAATGCCACTTTGGTAGCCGTCGCGCAATTCGACCTCAACAATCTTGGCCTCAAGCATCACCTGGCGCTCCACAGCAATTTGCGCCGCTTTCAAAAACTTGTCCACCTGACGAAGTTCTTCCGGCATGGCGCGCACCGCCATGATGCCGGCCTGCGGGCTCACGACCACGCTGCGACCGGCTCCCGTGCCCACCATGGCTTGGGCCGCAGCGGCCAGTTCGGCCCAGACATCCGTTTTGGAGGTGGTGGACACCCGACTGCCTTCGCCCTGTTGCGAACCCGATGCCGGTGTGGCAGAACCGCCCGTCGCCGAACTGCCAGCCGCTTGCAAGGCTGCCCCTGGAGATACTCGAAGTTCGCTGTTGCCCACCCGTTGCGAGTGCGGGTAATTGACGGTGAAGATACGAGTTTGCAAAGTGGGCGCATAGATGGTGATGCGCCTACCGTCGATCTTGAAGTCGTATCCGTAAACATCACGAATCGCTTCCAGCGCCTCGGTCACGGTGACGCCGCGCAGGGTCACCGACAAGGTGCCAGCCACATCAGGATGCATCAGCATGCTGTAGCGGGTGTCGGCGACGATGGCCAAAAACACCTCACGCGCCTGGGCATTGTTTACCAACAAGTCAATGCGGGGCTCGGGTGCCAGCGGCACCGCGGTGGGCGCAGGTTCGGCCAGCGCTTCGCTGATGCGCTCAGGCACCTGAACTGTTGCCTTGGGCGCCACGGGCGCAGGCAATTCGGCGCGAATGGCATCGGTAACGTTGGGTGTGCGCAAGGGCCGGTCGGCGGAACAGGCACCCGACAACAGACTGCTGCACATCAACAGAGCCGCCAAGGCGTTACCTTGTTGGGGCGCTGCATCGACACGGCGCCGCGATGCGTCGGTGATGGGAAAGACGGGAAACGTCATGGCGGAGGACCTCACGGTTTTGACTGGGCTACGCTTGGGCTGAAACTCGACAAGCGCGAAGCTGTGGGTATCGGCTTGCTGGCCTGGCGCTGAATACCACCAAACACTTGCACCTTGCGCACTACACCTGCTTCACGCAGCCAGACTTCGGTCTCGGAGATGCGCTCGATGCGGGCCTGCCCCACCTTCTGACCCGTGGCATACAAACGGGTACCCACCACCAGGTGCGGCACGCCTTGGCGCACGACCACTGCCATGCCACCCGGCTGAACCAAGGGTGCGGCAGACGATGTGGCGCCCGGCACCGTGCTGGTCTCGGTGACCGGTGGCTGAGTGGGGTCACGCAAGGCCTGGGCTTGCGCAAAAGAAAAAAACAGGCTCAGCAACCCCAGTCCGAAAACCAGTCTGCCCCGGGGCAAAACGCGAATCGACAACTGGCGGTTCATGAAGGCACCTCAGTGAGCAAAAACAACTGCAAGGTCAACTGGGGTGCCGTTTGGTCATCGGTGGTTTTCAGGGTCATCAAGCCCCAGCGCACGTAGGGCATGGCCGCCTCGATGGTGCTGACAAAACGCGTCAAATCGGCGTAGTTGCCCGCCACTGTCACTTCCATGCCCTGGCGCTTGAGACCTGAGGGTAAATCTTTGCTGGCAGCGGCACTGGTCAACGAAGTACCGGCTGCCAAAGCAGTGGTCTTCACCAACGTCAAGCCGGGGTAACGACGCAGCAGGTGCGACATGGCCTGCACCAGAGGCGCAGCCTCAGGTGGCGGCAACAACCGGTGCACCGCCAACTCGGTCTGGTCAATTTCTGCCTGCAACTGAACCAGCGTACCTTGCGATCCAGCAGCCGACGCACCCGTTTGGGAGCTGGCTCGCACCACCTCGCGCAGGCGATTGAGTTCTTGCGACTGCTTGTCAAAGCGCAGCATCAACTGCTTGTGCTGGGTTTGCGCGGGCGACAACCACAGGGCATCCAGCACAGCCGCACACACCACCAGCACCGACAAAAACAAAAAGATGCGCTCACGCAAGCTCAGTGCGTCAAGGCGGGCGGTCAGGGTTTCCAGGTACTTGTTCATGGTTTGGCACCCGCATCTGGCACAGGCTTGGCCATGCTGCTCTGCAAGGTGTATGACCAGCGAGGTAACGGCTGGCTGCCTTTACCACCTGCTTCTTTTGGCACCGCAATGTCTTTGGCAGCCACCGCGCTTTTATCCAGCGCGCCACTCGACAGCACCGCTTCAGGCTTAACCCGCTCGACCATCACCGTGCTCAACGCTTGGCCTTTGAGCAAAGGGCTTTGTGCCAAGCGGTTGACCCACTCGGTCAGTACCGCGGGCTCCAGTGTGTATCCACTAACCTCCAGCTGGGTGTCATCGGCGCGCAGTTGCGTCACCCAGGATTGCGAAGAGATGGTTTGTGCCACCAATTGCAAGCGAGCGGCATGACCGTAACCTGGCTCGACCCGACCCTGCTGCAATGCGGCAAGCGCTTGCTGGCGCTGCGCCAAGATGCCGCGCTGTTGTGCCAACTGTTGCTGGGCTGCGGCCAAAGCCGGCCCTGCCCCGGCCTGATTTCTTTCGATGATGGCTTGCATGGCAGCCAACTCTTGCGCTTGCGCAGCCACGGTTTGTTTCAGGCTGTCACTGGCCTGATTCAGGTTCCACACCCAAGCCGCACCCAGCAAGCCACTCGCCACCAACACCACAGCCAAGGCCTGCAACAGCGCCAAGGCGCCAAAACGCGTCTTTTGCTTGCGCAAAATCGGTAAGCAGAGGTTGACTTGTTGCACCATGGTTTAAGGTCTCTGGGCCGCGCGGCTCAGGACTTGCCTCCGTCTGTGCGCAACAACACACCCAACAGCGGCAAACACAGCGGGTGGGCTTCAAGCAATGTGGCATCCAAACCCGTAAACAGGCCGCCCACATCCAGCGTCGACACGTTTTGCCCCAGTTGCTCGGTCAACCATTGCGCCAACTCCGCGCTTCGGGCACCGGCATACACCCGAAATTGACCCAGTGGCAACCCCGACCAGGTGCGGTCCCACACATCCAGCGAACGCTGAACTTCCACCACCATGCGTTGGGCTTTGTCGGCGGCCTGGCTATCCGAGCTTGCGCTTGGCTTAACCGCTTCTGGGGTGTATGGCGCATAGCCCAAGTCGGTGTTGGCGTAGTCGGGCACATACTCTTCCACTGGCGTATAGGCATCTGGCTGCGCCGCCTGCACCACCACGTTGTGACCCCAGTCACCGGTCAAAAAACCGTCGGGTACATCGAAGCGGCGGGTGTAAAAAAGCTCGTCGTTGGCACAAATGGTCAGCAAGGCTTGTTGGCCAGGCAACAGCACCAAGGCCGCATTGGCACGCTCAGCTTGCTCTTGGGCGCGGGCCAGGGCGCTTTGCAGGTTGCGTTGCGCCATTTCTTGAATGTCGATCACCGACACATGCCAGTCCATGGCATCGGCCAAAGCCATGTTGGCGCGTACCACGGCGTTGGTCGCCGCCACCACAAAGGAATGCGGGTTGGTTTGCTGTTTGCCATCACCCACCCGGACCACATCCAGCGTGACGTCGTCTACATGGGTGAGCAGCATGTCGCGAATCTGGTAGCGTGCAGCAGAACGCAACTCTTCCGGCGGTACCGCTGGCGTGTCAATTTGCAGCAGCTGGTATTGATCGGTGCGCAGCATGAAGCTGGCATGCAGCCCCTTCAGGCCCTGGCTCTGCAAGCTGCTGGCAAACGCTTCCAGCGTGTCCGCAGCTTGTGCCTGGCTACCTAATGTGACCACCTGGTAGCTGCCATCGGCCTGGTGACGCGCCAACACATAACTTAAGGTCTGGTCGACCCAGCCGCACACCAACCTATCGGATGAATTTTGACGCTGCCACGGCCAGCGCATGGTCAGACCGATCCGCAGGTTAAATGGCTTGTCGAAAGGCGCGATGGGCAGGTCATGGCTGGAGAATACACGATCGCATGGGCAAGATTAATCGCTCTGATTTTAGTAGCTGGTTCGGCAATCTGTATCCGGGCTAACACTACTATTTTCATAAAGTGTTGGATTCAATAGTTTTCGCGGCGGTAGATCAAGGGGGACTTGTAGATGCCGAAGGTGGCACGACCGCCAGTTGCCGGCGAGACGGGCAGATAGGACGGTGTTCCAGAGAGGGAAATGTTGTAACTACATGCCGCCGATGCCGATAGTGAAACAGTTTGTACACCTGATGCCACTGCAGCATTTGCGGGGGCGTTGACCGAGATGCAATTGTCGACACCGGATACCTTCGTTGCAATCAGGTTGCCAGGCGTCGGGGCAGCGGTGGATAACGCACTGTTAAAGCTCAACGCGTTGTCCGTGACGCTGGTTACCCAATTGCTACCGTTGTAATACTGCACCGTGAAAAATATGGGTAAGGGTAGTTTCTCTGAGCCATAGGCGTTGGGGATCTTGATGCGGCCATTGGCTACTTTAATGCCCGCTTCCACTGAGTTGGCTGCGTTGGCGAGCAGAGAAGTCACGCCATCACCGCCAAAGGCTTCGGTTGCTCGAATGAAGATATCACCTGGTGCAGTGGTTGTGGTACCCAAGGCGTAGGTGGGCTGGGTGGTGTTGGGGGTGGTCACCGGCGTGGTGCCCACGCCAGCGGCAAATGCACTGGCGGCCAGCGCGGTGTTGCTCAATGTGCCGCCGCCGGGCGTAACCGCAGCTCCACCTTTGCTGTCCGATGTGCTCAACGTAGTGGCCTTGGCAAACGATCCTTGATAGTTGACGGTAGTCGCTGGCGTGGCTGCCGCATTTTTTGCCGTGACTTGCACGGTAAAGGGCTGATTGGCGTACACCATGCCGTTACTGACCTTAAGGCTTGCGCTTGCCAGTGGTGCATTGGTACCGCCCGCATTAGCCGGGCAGGTCATGCCAGAAGGGCAAGCTATCGGTGTGATCGGGATCAGCGCGGACAGAATGGCCGTTTCAAAATGATCCGGAATGAAGCGTCCGACATTACCGGCACTTCCGCTAGCGTTGCAGGTGTTGTTGTAGAGCGCACCCGGTGTGCTGGCTGTTGTGCCAGAAGCCGTCAAAGTGGAGCCAAGATAGCTGCCGCTTGTCAACGTAGCAACCAGATCGCCATTACCAACCTCGCTCCAGTTCAGGTTACTGGCACTCGCGATTCCAGAACTGAAGCTACCCACGCTGCCACTGAAACTACCGTTGGATGTGCCTGCGCCACTTGGCAGGCACTTGGTAAAACTCAACGAAACGCCCTCTGGCAAAGTGGGCAGGGTATTTTCCAGACCAAAATTCTTCGTCACGGTCGGTGTCGCCAATCCGTTGTAGGCGGTAACCGAGCCAGCAAAATTGCTTCCGGCCTTGATCGGTCCGGCGGTGACACCGGAAATGCTGAAATGGTGCGGTGCTACCACGAAGGCATTACTGCTACCCGTCAAGGTGATATTGCTAGCCCCGGAGAAGGGAAGAAATATTTTTCTCGCATTGAGCGTAATTCGTCCCACATCGTCATAGCGCACCGTCATGGGCGCAGAGGCATTGGCGTCAAAACTGAGGTTGACCGATGTTGGCAAGACACTGTTGCTGTCGATGGCAGTTGAATTGATGCTTGCCAAGCTGCCAGATTGACAACTTGAAGGGTTGTTGCAGCTGTAGTACAGGCTCACACCGACTGTCTGGCTGATGATGGCTGGTGTGCATACCGCAGGATTGTTGGTGGAGTCCAATGCCCGCAGATACATCGTCGATGAAGTTACACCGGAGACTTGGGCTGGAACGGTGTAGCTACTGGTGCTGGTCGCGCTGTTGGTGAATATAAACCCGGCCGTTTTTAATGTGAAAGTGCAACTGGGCGAACCGAAGTTGCAGGTCGTCGCATTGGTTGCGGTGGGCGCGCTGGCGCTTGCTCCCAACACCACGCTGCCTGCGGTTGACACCTGAAAGGATTTGGTCACACTGCTTGAACCGGCTGCGATGGCAAAGCCATTGCCTGTCGCACCACCCGTTGTGCCATCCCAGTTAACTGTGGACGTACCCGCAGGAGACAGACTACCGTTTACCCCACCCGTAAAGGGCGTGCAGGGAGAGAGCGTATCTTGACACGCGCTGATGGTCAGGGTATTGCTAGCGCAGGTGAGCCCGGTGGCGCCAGACGATGACTGGATTTCAAGGTGGTCAAGCGAAACGGCGCCGCAAGAATGCCGCGCCTGCGCTAGCGATGCCAGTGCGGCCTGGTTCAGCACCTTGTCAAAAACCTGGATTTCATCCAAATTGCCGCGAAAACTGTCAGTGCCATCACCGCCAATGCGCGCCGCGCCGGCTTCGGTGTCATCCCAGTCAGACGCAGAGACACTGACCGGATAGCCCGACAACAGTGCACCACTGGCGTCAAAGACGTAGAGCTTGCGCACCACGCTGGGGGCCGCTGAAAAATCAGCCACTACGGCTACAAAGTACCAGGTGTTATTGGCCAGTGCGGTGCTGGGTGAGTCGAGATTAGTGGGCGTTGTGCCTGAGCGAAACCTTAACCGGCCCGTACCGGCATCTCCTAGACTTAGGGCATAGCCCACTTTGTTACTTGAACTATGGGTAAATATCCATTGCTTGGTGGTGCTGTTCGAGGTGGTGCGTATCCAGCTAGTGAGGGTGAAATCGTCCGTCAGATACGGAAAATCGACGGTTAGATCAACATATCCCTTCGTGATGATGGGCGAGCTGGCGTTGTAAAACAGCCCGTAGCGGCAGGTTCCCGGGTCGTTCGTCAGTGCTCGTGAGCCGTCGGCCGTGGTCGCGCTGTTTTTGGAAGTGCCCGGATTGAGCCCCTGCTGGTCAACCACCTCGTCGGTCGTGCCATTCCAGAACGATTCATCCATACGGTAACTTGCTATGGGGGGCGTGCTGCTGATCGTATAAAAATCGCCGGTGAAACTGCCACTCAGTGGGTTGGAGAGGCTGTCCACAATGGAACTGTTGTTGACCAGGTTCAGCCCCAGCGTACCCGCACCGTAGCCGGTATCGACAAGCACGGACCAGGTGGTGCCGCTACCCGTGACGCTAATGAAGGAGGTGCCGACCAATCCGCTGCTCGCAGCCAGGCTGAAGTCGGCCAGGTCAACGCCGGTGACGCTCTCCGAGAAGGTGACCGTCCACGAAACCTGGTTACCCGAAAATNNGAAAATGGACTCGGACTGTCGGCCGAAATCGACACCACACTTGGCGCAACGCGGTCATAGATGTAAACCTGCCCTGTGCTGCTGCCATTGCCTGCGCCTGCCCCGCCGAGCTTGTTGCCTGCGGTGGTATCCACAATACTGTCATTGTCCAACAGATTGAGCCCGATGCTGCCAGCGCCACTGATGCCCGCCACGGTCACGGTATAAGTGGTCGCACTGACGGGGCTGACAGAGATCGCCCCGTTACTGACGCTCCCCGTTACTGCGGTTGCAAAGTCAGTCGCATCAACGCCGCTAACGCTTTCGCTGAAAACCACAGTCCATTGCAGGCTGGCGGCATTGGTCGGTGTGGTGGTGACGCGATTGATGGAATTGACTACTGGGTTGGCCCGGTCAATTGTGTAGATCGCGCCTGTGAAACTGCCATTTCCAGTGCCGCCACCTCCTGCGAACCCCGTGCCTGTGCCCCCGAGCTTGTTGCCGCTGGCGTCAATAATGCTGTCGTTATCGTTCAAATTGAGGCCAAGCGTGCCGCTGCCGCTGCCGCTG
>DFWT01000253.1 GCA_002381045.1 Rhodoferax sp. UBA4127 | reverse complement strand
AGACCTGATGCGCCGCATCAAGCAGTTGTTTGACCCACAAAACCTGCTCAACCCTGGCGTCATCCTGAATGACGACCCACAGTCACACCTGAAAAACCTCAAACCCATGCCCGCGGCCGAGGAAATGGTAGACCGCTGCATTGAATGTGGCTTCTGCGAGCCGCTGTGCCCGTCGCACCGGCTGACCCTTTCGCCACGCCAACGCATCGTGAGCTGGCGCGAACTGTCACGCCGCGCGGCTGCCAAGGAAAGCGTAGCCGACCTGGAGTCTGATTTTGCCTACTACGGCCTGGACACCTGCGCCGGTTGCGGCTTGTGCTCCACCGCCTGCCCGGTCGGGATCGACACCNNAGGCCGACAACTTTGGCAAAGTCGCCACCGCATCGCGCATCGGGATTGGTTTGGGTCATGTGGCCTCCAGTGTGGTGGGCGACAAGCTGCTGGCCAAACTGTCGGGCGGCAAGTGGAAGGTCGGCATGCCGCAGGCCGGCAAAGCGCCAGCTTCCTACTCGGGCAGCGGCGACCCGGTGGTGTATTTCCCAGCCTGTGGTGGTCGGATTTTTGGTGCCAACAGCAACGATAAAGCCACACTGCCCGAAGTCATCATGGAACTGCTGGTGCGCGCCGGATACGCCCCGATATTGCCGGAAGGTTTTGACAAACTGTGCTGCGGCCAGATGCTGGAAAGCAAAGGCATGGCCGAAGAAGCCAACGCAATGTCCGACGCGGTAACGCAAGCCTTGCTGAAGGCGGCCGACAACGGCCGGGGCGGCTACTACCCGGTGATCATGGACGCCAGCACGTGTTCGGTGCGCATGCAAAAGGTGCTGGCCGGTCGCCTGCAGTTAATGGACTTTCATGAGTTTGCCCATGATGCCTTGCTGCCCCGCTTGCACCTCACCAAAAAACCTGGACCGATTGCACTGCACATCAATTGCAGCGTGCGCCGCACCGCATCGGACGCCAAGCTGCGCAAAGTGCTCTCGGCCTGCGTGGACAACATCGTCGAGCCTGCGGGGGTGACCTGCTGCGGCTTTGGTGGCGACCGTGGCTTTGCGGTGCCCGAGCTGAATGTGCATGCCCTGCGAAAAGTACACGACGCTCTGCCCGCAAGTTGCTGCGAAGGTGTGTCAACCAACCGAACTTGCGAAATCGGCCTCACGGCTGAGACCGGTCGTCCATACCACTCGATTGCCTATTTGCTTGAAGAGTGCAGCCGTGAGGAGGAATCGGTGCACTGCTGACGCGGTGAAGCTTTGACAACGCACACCGTCGGTCCACGGTCAAGCGTTCGGATTTTTCATTTTTTCTTGAGGAGATTTTTATGACTTGGAATCAGGTTTACGACCCGTTTGGGAACATGGTGATTTCCACCCTGCTGGCCGCCATTCCCGTGGTAGTGATGCTGGTGGCACTGGGTTTCATGCACATCAAAGCGCACATTGCCGCCGGGATGGGTTTGATCGCTGCAGTGCTGGTGGCTGTGGTGGCATACGGCATGCCCGCAGAGATGGCTGGCAAGGCCGCTATGTACGGTGGCTTTACTGGCTTGCTGCCGATTGGCTGGATTGTGCTCAACATCATTTTCTTGCAGCAGTTGGCTGAGCAAAATGGCAGCTTCAAAGTCCTACAGGCCTCGCTCTCTGGCATTACAGACGACCGCCGCCTGCAACTGTTGCTGATTGCATTTTGTTTTGGTGCTTTTTTTGAAGGCGCAGCAGGCTTTGGCACGCCGGTGGCAGTAACCGCTGGAATCTTGATCGGCCTGGGTTTTTCGCCGTTGGCTGCATCTGGCCTCTCCCTGATTGCCAACACAGCACCCGTGGCATTTGGTGCCTTGGGCACGCCGGTGATCACCTTGGCCAAGGTCCATGGCTACGACCTGATGGAAGTCACCGCGATGATTGGTCGGCAGCTGCCTTTCTTCTCGTTGCTGGTGCCCTTCTGGTTGATCTGGGCGTTTGCCGGACGCAAGGCAATGATGGAAATCTGGCCCGCGATTCTGGTCACTGGTTTGTCGTTTGCCATTCCACAGTACCTGGTGTCGAATTTCATCGGCCCAGAGCTGGTGGACATCATTGCAGCGATTGTGTCAATGGTCAGTTTGATCTTATTCCTTCGCGTCTGGCAGCCCAAAAAGATCTGGACCTCGCCTTCAATCAAAGGGCATGACATCAGCGCCCATGAGGCCAAGCCGCAGGTCAAGGGTGAAAAATACACCCGTGAAGAAACGATTCAAGCCTGGATTCCCTGGGCCATCCTGACAGTGTTTGTGTTTGTTTGGGGTTTGCCGCCAGTCAAAGCTTTCCTGAACAATCTCTTCGCACCGAAGTTTGTCATAGAAGGCCTGCATAACCTGATCATGAAAGTCCCGCCGGTGGTACCCACACCGCACCCTGAGTCGGCCATCTATGTGCTGAACCTTCTGTCTGCGACTGGCACTGGCATTTTGCTGGCAGCCATCATTGGCGCGCTGATCATGAAGTACAAACCAATGGAAATCGTGCGCACTTTTGGTCGCACCTTCTGGCTGGTGCGCTACTCGCTGATGACGATTGTGCTGATGCTCGGTTTGGGCACTTTGACACGTTACTCTGGCACCGACACCACGCTTGGATTGGCTTTTGCTAATAGCGGCGTGTTCTACCCGTTCTTCGGCACGCTGATGGGCTGGATTGGTGTGGCCATGACCGGCTCCGACACTGCCTCCAACGTGCTGTTTGGCGGCATGCAGAAGGTGGCGGCGGAGCAGTTGGGCCTGAGCCCCAACCTGATGGGTGCGGCCAATAGCTCGGGTGGCGTGATGGGCAAGATGATTGACGCACAGTCGATTGTGGTTGCTTCCACGGCGACCCGCTGGTTTAACCATGAAGGCGATATCCTTCGTTATGTGTTCTTCCACTCGATTGCCCTGGCTTGCCTGGTCGGCGGATTTGTGACGCTGCAGGCCTACGTCTGGCCGTTCACACTGATGGTTATTCACTGAGCTTTAAGGAACCCTTATGTACGAAAGAATTTTTGTCGCTATCGACAACAGCAGCACCGCCCAGAAAGCATTGGACGAAGCCATACAGTTGGCCTCCAAACTGGGCGCCGGGATTTGTATTGGCACCGCCCTGGATGAGGCTCCGGTCACACAACACGGTATGGGCTTGGGCTCTTACATCGATGTGGACAAAGTCAAACAAGAGATGCGCGACACCGGCAATGCCTTGCTGGACAAGGCAGCGGCCCAAGCCAAAGCGGCAGGTTGCGACCCTTATCGCATCCTGATCGAGTCCGACGAAAAGCGCCTGTCGGACATGATCATTGAAGCAGCGGCCCAGTGGAATGCCGACCTGATCGTGATGGGCACCCATGGCCGTCGCGGTTTCGAGCGTCTGCTGGTGGGAAGCGTAGCTGAGCACATGATTCGCACTGCCACCACAACCTTGCTGCTGGTTCGCGAAAAATAGCCTTCCCAGCAGTGGGCTTGCCCCCGCTGCGTTCAGCCAAGGCCTCTGCCGTTTCTGACTGCAGAGGCTTTTTTTTGCCAGCCTGCTATCCTTGTTGCATTGACCCGTCCTCGCTTGCGTGCATGAACTACACCTTTGTTTCCGCCACGATATTGCTGATTTTGATTACCGACCCGATCGGCAATATCCCCATCTTCGCCAATGCACTCAAGCATGTAGCGCCTGAGCGGCGCTCGCGCGTGATCTTGCGTGAAGTGATGATTGCGTTTGCACTGCTGCTGACGTTCATGTTTATTGGTGAAGGTTTTTTGCGAGTGATGAACCTGAGCGAGTTATCTCTGCAAATCGGTGGCGGTGTGATTCTGTTTTTGATCGCGCTGCGCATGATCTTCCCGCCACCCCATGTCGTGACAGTTGAGCCGATGGGTGAGCCACTCATCGTGCCGCTGGCCATTCCAGCCATTGCTGGACCGTCTGCCTTAGCCACGGTGCTTTTGCTGGTTTCCCAAGCTCCGGAGAAGCGGCTGGAGTGGATTGCAGCGCTGTGCGTCACCATGACGGTAAGCGCAGTGGTACTGGTGTTGGCCGAGCGCATTCAGCGCGTGGCGGGTGATCGTTTTGTGGTGGCGCTGGAACGCCTGATGGGCTTGGTGCTGGTGGCAGTGTCGATTGAAATGCTGCTGCGTGGCATCAAGCTGTTCATCAAACAATTGGCCACACTCTAGCGGCCTGCGGGCTCACACGGCGGATGTGACCGCGTGTGTCATCGCACCAAACACGCTCTGGCCATCCGGGCCAATCGCCTCCAGTTGCAGCGTGTCACCCGCAGCCAACCACGGTGTTTGGGGAGACCCGGATTGGGCCTCCTCATGCGCGCGCTGCGCGGCGATGCTGCAAAACCCGCTGCCAACATCAGAAAAGCGTACTTCACGCGAACTGACAATGCTGCCCGCGCCAAGGCCTCGGTTTTGGCAAAGCTGAGCCAGAAGCTCGTCAAACGGCACAGCCATGCTGTCAGCCAAGTTCCCCTTGGCCAGAGTGTGCCCATTGCGCTTGCATTGCAGGACAAGGTTCAGCCGGCCGTTGCGCCAAGCGCTGCTGCCGCTCCAGACCAGTTCATCGGGCGTGACTGCCACCGGACTGAACGCACTGAACAGCGTGGTCGGTGAGCTTGCGCCTGATGCGCCTTGATCTGCACACAACTGCACATGGTTGGCCAACATCAGGAGCCGCACACCGTCAAGAGCCTGGCCAGGTGACGCGAGTCGAGGAACATCTGCGGTGACCACCGCCAGCGCCGCCGCAAAGTCCACCACTTGTTTGGTTTCCGTGACAAGCGGAATGCAGGGGCCTCGCATTGGGTCAGAAAAATCAGGACGCGCCGGCGCATTGGGACCAGACTCAGGTGCACACGCATCACCGACTGCCAACAAGTAAGCCCGAGGCAATGGTGCCAGGCATTGGCGGGCTTCAAACACAAAAGCGTGCCGGGCCTTGCCGTGGTTCAGCGTGTCATACAAATCCTGCAACTGCGGCGAAATGAAGTTCCAGTCATCCAGCGCCTGCTGCAGCCGGTCTGCAATGCCGGTTGCATAATGCGCCGACATCAGGTCCCGCGACACCACCACGAGTTGCCCGTCGCGAGAGCCATCTTTCAGAGTCGCAAGTTTCATTTACCAAAGTCTCCGTACACGCCTTGAGCCGAGAAATTCTAGTGGACCCAGCCTATTCCAAGCCGCCCGTCAAGGTCTGGTTGCTGCTTGGCTTGGTGATCTTGATGCTGCACCTGTTGGTGTTGACCGCTTTTCCGTTGCAAATGAGCGCCATCGCTGCGCCTTCTGCACCAATGAACTTCAGTATCCGCACAATTGCTGATGAGTCACTCAAACCCCTTGAGCCAACAAACCCATTGCCTGTACCAAATTCCAAAGCAGCAAAACCAGCCAAGGTCACACCGCCACTACCTATAGCGCAACCACAACCCAGCGCGGCCGAGCACAAGCCAGCGGTTCCTGAGGACGATCCGCTGCCCACCGAGGCTCCTTTGGCGGATAACCCCTCGCTGATGGCCTTGGCCCCCCAGCCGGAGTTGTATCCCAAATCTTCCCTCGAATCCAAGTCGACACGGCCCGACGTCGCTCCAGCAATGTTGGCGCTGCGCGTTAATGCGGTGCCTGCCTCCATCAAGCTGATTTACGAAGTGCAGTCCAACAAGTTTCCTTACAACCTCAATGGTGAGCTGGTATGGATCAGTGCCAATGGCAGCTACCAGGCCAACCTGGTTTTTGGCGCATTTGGACTTAAGCGCAGTCAGAGTAGCCGCGGCCAGATCGGCCAAGACGGCTTGATGCCTGAACGCTTCTCGGACAAGTTCCGCAGTGAAGTGGCTGCCCATTTCAACCGCCAATTGGGCAAGATCACCTTCAGCGCCAACACGCCTGACGCACCCTTGCAGGCGGGCGCGCAAGATCGCTTGAGTGTGCTGATCCAACTGGCCGCACTGGTGTCCAGCAGCCCGGAACGTTTTACGCCGGCCACCAACTTGACCATCCAAACCGTCGGCCCGCGTGATGCCGATCAGTGGCTGTTTACCGTGGGCGAGGCCGAGACCTTGGCATTGCCGGGCGGCAAATTGGCGTTGATCAAGTTAACCCGCAACCCGCGCCAGGCCTACGATCAGCAGATGGACATCTGGCTGGCTCCTACGCTGGGTTATCTGCCCGCGCGCATCCGAATTACCGAAGCCAGCGGCGACTTTGTTGACCTGAAATGGCTGCGGTCTGAGTCCGCCCAGCCATCTTGAATTTGGGCACGTCCGCGCCATCTGCAGGGTGAACTTCTTTCATGGATAATTTGTAAATGCACACTTTGTACGAATCCGACAGTTACTCCGTGACCCACATGCTGGCCAACGCGGTCACAGCCGAGGTGCCCCCGGACACACTTAAGGAAGGCGAGCAGTTGCTGATCGTGCCGGCCTTGGCCCGCCACGGGTTCGAGATTGTCGATAAACGTGCCAATAAAGAGGTTTACCTCGACGGCTCCTGGGCTGAATTGTTCCAACAACAAATCACAGCCTGGCAGCAAAAAACCCCGACCCAGGAAGAAGTGGAAGACACGCTGGAGCAATATGCCGAACTGGCCCAGAACCCGGTCGTGATTCACTAAAAATAGGGCCATGGCCCTTATTTAACAAGCGTAGAAAGCTACAGACAATGTAGCAATTCATCTCTACAAGGTGCGTCTGACGACCTGCGACAATCGCCCGGCTATGAACCCTGTTTACACGCTCACCTTGTCTTGCCCTGACCGTTTGGGGCTGGTGCACGCGGTATCCGGTTTTTTGCTGGAGCGCAGCGGCAACATTGAAGAAGCCGCCCAATACAACGATGCCGACACCGGTCTGTTTTTCATGCGGGTGCAATTCGCCTGCGCCAAACTCAGCTTTGGCGATTTGAAGCGCCAGCTCAGCGACTTTGCAGCGCCGTATCAGATGCAGTGGCAGTTGCACGCTCAGGCCGAACCGATGCGCACCGTCATCCTGGTCAGCAAAGAAGGCCATTGCCTCAACGACCTGCTGTTTCGCTGGAAAAGCGGTCTGCTGCCGCTGGACATTCGCGCCATCGTCTCCAACCACCGCGAGTTTTATCAGTTAGCGGCCAGCTACAACGTGCCATTTCATCACCTGCCAGTTTCAGCCGCGACCAAAGCGCAGGTCGAAGCCAAGCAACTCGACATCATCGACGCCGAAGGGGCCGAGCTGGTGGTGCTGGCGCGCTACATGCAGATCTTGTCGAACGACATGTGCCAAAAGCTGTCAGGGCGGGCCATCAACATCCACCACTCGTTCTTACCAAGTTTCAAGGGCGCCAAGCCCTACTACCAGGCCCATGACCGGGGCGTGAAACTGATTGGGGCCACGGCGCATTACGTGACGGCGGATCTGGACGAAGGCCCGATAATCGAACAAGACGTGGCCCGGGTGGACCACAGTAAAACCGTTGAAGACTTAACCGCGCTGGGGCGCGACACCGAGAGTCAGGTGCTGGCCCGCGCCGTCAAGTGGCACAGCGAACACCGCGTGCTGCAAAACGGTCACAAGACGGTGATTTTCAAGTAGAGGTCAAGCTAGCGCCACGCCAGTTTGCAGCATGGCGCTGCGCAAGTCACTGTCCAGCGTCGCCAAAGGCAGGCCTTCACGCATGGCCAATTCCAGGTACGACGCATCGTAAGAAGACAGCTTGAAACGCCGCGCCAGTTGCAGCGTGTCACCCAACGCATAGGTGGCAGTCAGCGAGTCGGTGGTGATCGCCATGTCTTGCAGCAAGCCAACAAAAGCAGCGCATCGCGCCTCGATCACCACTTGTTTGGTCTGCGCCTTGAGCATCACATTGGCGGCCTCAAGTGCCCAAATGCCGGGCACCAAGGCCTCGCTGTTTTCCTGAGTCAAGATTTCCAACACCTTTGCGGCATAGGCCAGGCGCTCGTCACTGCCGTCTTGCAGCAGCCAGCGCATAACCACCGAGTTGTCCAGCACAAAGCGCATCAGTCACGGCCCTCGTCGATCATCGCTTTGATGTCGCAAGGGAAACTGGGGGGCGCTTCTACCATAAAGCGTTGCATTTGCAGCGCGGCGTTCACACCCGCCCGCCGCTCGCCAGTACCTGCCGGCAACAGTTCTGCCACGGGTTCACCGCGCTGGGTAATGGTGAACCCTTGCCCACCGCGCACCTGACGCAGCAAATCTGCCAGGTGGGTCTTGGTTTCGTAGGCACCGATGGTTAAAAGTTGGGACATAGCATCCTCCTTCATGCAACTAGACCAGATTCTAGACCAGTTGCCAAAAAAGATATTGGTGGCTTACCACCGCAGTGCGACAGATTGGGTCACAACAAAACCGTCGAGGCCTTAACCGCTCGGGGACCGTTTATCCGAAGGCCGGGCGCTTGCCGAACCAGATGGCGAACACGACAAACGTGGCAGCTAAAGCCAATGGAAAGCGGTACAAGCTGCCTTCCCTGTAAGTGAACAGGGCGTACGTTTGCCTGCTGGCCTCCACCGTGACTACAGTGCGACCGTCTGTGTTGCCGACGCTGACAGGCCAAAAAATCGGGGCGCCCGATCCAAAGAAAGCGCTCACTTTTACCAAATGCCTGAAACCACTGCTGCCCGTGCAGACAGAGGGAATGGAAAGGCAGTCGGTAAAAAACACCTTGCCGTCGGATGTAACCAAGCGGATACGAGTCACGCCTCGCGGTGTGGAATAAGTGCTGACGGAACCAACCAGATCAATGATCGGGCTGCCAGAGTCAAAAACCTTTTGAAGGCTTGGTTGTTCACGCCACCAGAGCAACAACGCCCCCACCAGAGACAAAGCGGCAAAAAACAGAAGAATGGGGCGAAACGTTATTGACTATGAGGCCCAAACGCGCTGCGCCATCACCTGCCCCAACTGCACCGGCCCACCTGGTTGCCACGCCGGGTTGAACTGCAACGGTCCTTTCGGAAACAGCATAACCACCGTAGAGCCAAGCAAGAAGCGACCCATTTCATCGCCTTGTTTGAATGTAATGCTTTCCTTTTCGTAGCGCCATTCACAGATATTCCCTGGGCGAGGGACGTTAATCACCCCATGCCAGGTGGTGGCCATGCTGCCCACGATGGTGGCGCCCACCAGCACCAGCACAAAGGGACCCTGCGCACCTTCAAACACACACACCACCCGCTCGTTGCGGGCAAACAGGCCGGGCACGCCGCGGGCCGTGGTCGGGTTCACCGAGAACAAATCGCCAGGCACATAAATCATGCGCGTCAAGCGTCCCGCGCAGGGCATGTGGATGCGGTGGTAATCGCGTGGGCTCAGGTACAGCGTGGCAAAGTGGCCGTTGTCAAACTGGGCCGCCAAAGCCGTATCACCACCCACCAACGCGGTGCTGCTGTACTGATGGCCTTTGGCTTGAAAAATCTGCTGCCCTTCCATCGGACCAAACTGGCTGATGGCGCCGTCCACCGGGCAGATCAGGTCTGCGGTGGCCAGCGGACGGGCACCGTGCTTAAGGGCACGGGTAAAGAAATCATTGAAGCTGGCGTAGCTCGACAGGTCCGGATTCGCCGCCTCAGCCATATTGACCTGGTAGCGTTTGACAAACCAACGGATCAGGCCGGTGGAGAGCGCTCCGCCCTGGGCACGCGCCACACGGCCAGCAAAAAGGGTCAGCGCTGTTTTGGGGAGGAGGTACTGTGGCAGCACGGCCAATCGATCAGACATGGCAGGGATTCTACGCAGGGCCAGTCGCTACCCCAGGTGCCACAATGCCCGCCATGGCCGCTGTACGCATTCCCCCAATCCAATGCCTGCTGACGTTTGAGGCGCTGGCACGCCTACGCAGTGTGACGCAAACCTCAGAAGAGTTGTTTGTGACGCCCAGTGCGGTGAGCCACCGTGTCAAGCAGCTCGAACAAATCATTGGCACCAAGCTGTTTGGTCGAGCCGATTTTTCGCTGACCATTGAGGGTGTGGCTTATCTGGCGCATGTGCGCGACGGGCTGGCCATGTTGCAAAAATTCCCCGGTGCCGCAGCCTTGCCTGGCAAACGAAAACTGCGCCTGGCGGTCACGCCCACCTTTGCCCGGGCGATTTTGATTCCACGTTTGCGCCAGTTCACCGAGGCCTACCCTGAGATTGATCTGACCTTGCAAATCTCGATCCCGCTGATGGATGTGATTGCAGAAGACGCTGACTTGATGATCCGCTTTGGGACCGGTCGCTACTCGGATGTAGAGCATGTGTGCCTGCTGAAAGACGAGGTTGCGCCGCTGGCCTCACCCGCTTTTGTGCGGGAACACGGCCCGTTTGAGGTCGCGCAGGACATTGAAGGCGAATCGCTCTTGCGCAGCCCGCTTGAACCTTGGCGCACCTGGTTTGCAGCACACCACCTGGACTGGCCCGAGCCGGTGGATGGCTCCCAATTCAACGACGTGGGGTTGATGTGTGACGGCGCGGCGGCCAGCATGGGCATTGCCTTGGTGCGCCTGAAACTGGCCGTACCCTGGCTTGAAAACGGCTCCTTGGTCCGACTGGGAACCAGCGAACCGTTTGCCTCCCAAATTCCCAGCCCGCACGCCCACTATCTGTGTTGGCGCACTGGCATGATGGAACGCTGGGAATGTGTAGCCTTTGCCGACTGGCTCAAGCAAAGCGTGGTCTGAAGCTGACCTGACACCGGCCCACGTACTTTGATTTCAATTCCGATCCCCACATGATCCGTTGGGATGCCCATGTTTGCCTGCCACTGCATCCGCAGGCCAGTTTTGTGCCGATTGACCGCCTGCACGCTGCTGGCGTGGACTATGTGTCGATCAACGTGGGCATGGACATGAATCCGGTGGCCCAAATCATGTCGGTGATTGCTGGTTACCGGGCGACGTTGGCTGCCAGCCCCGAGCGCTACCGGCTGGTGCGCAGCGCGGCCGACATTGAAGCCGCCCTCGCGGCTGGGCAAATGGCCGTTGGTTTTGATTTGGAAGGTGCCATGCCCCTGCTGGATCAACCCGACATGGTGGCGCTGTATGCCAGCTTGGGTGTGCGTCAAATTCACTTTGCCTACAACCGCAATAACGCGGTGGCCGACGGGTGCCACGATGTGGCGCGTGGCCTCACCGCACTAGGGCGGCGGATGGTCGAGGCCGTCAACGCGGCCGGCCTGCTGATGGACTGCGCGCACACCGGTCGCCAATGCAGCTTGGACATCATGGCAGCGTCTGCCCAACCGGTGGTGTTCAGCCATGCCAACCCCCAGGCATTGGTTGATCATGGTCGCAACATCACAGATTCGCAAATCCGCGCCTGTGCCGCCACCGGGGGCGTAGTGTGTGTGTCGGGTGTGTCATTGTTTCTGGGCAACGATGCCCCGACCGCACAAGACGTTGCGCGGCACGCCGCCTACGTGGCTAACCTGGTGGGAGTGCAGCATGTGGGCATCGGCTTGGACATCGGCTTTTCCGAGGCGACGCTTGACGACACGCCACCCGGCGCATTCGACCCCACCTATTGGTGGCCCGCATCAGCCGGATACACCCACGCAATTGCGGGCGTGCGCTACACACCGATTGCGGCTTGGCAAGAAATGGACGCGGCTTTGCAAGCCACCGGCATGAACTCAGATGACACCGCGATGGTCATGGGCGGCAACATGATGCGAGTGGCGCAACAGGTCTGGCGGGCGTGAGTACGGTCCTTGAAAGGGCCATGCACCACTTTTGTCCAATGTCCAAGACAAAGCGGGTTTTGAAAAATTTACATAAAAGAGGCCTATAGCCCAAGCATTGATTGCGGCAAGTGCTATGCATTAAATACCAGTAATAATTTCAGAAGGGCTTAAAAAAATGCTCATGTACGGCAGGCGTTTCACGCATTAAAGTTGCCCCAATCGCAATGGGCATCCCGCAACGGGTCAGGACAAGGAATCAGATGAACGCCACCATATCTCCGCAAGAACTCGATGCACTACAAAGAACAGAGCGACAAGCCCAGGTAATCAAAGGGCTAGAGGTAAATTTGCCTTCACATGCCTTGCTCTGGAACAACGAGGACACCACGCCCTATGAGTGCGATGGCCTGACCGCTTACCGCCAGCGCCCGCTGGTGGTGGCGCTGCCCGAAACCACGGCGCAGGTGCAGGCGGTGCTGCAGGCCTGCCACCGCCTGGGTGTCCCCGTGGTGGCGCGCGGCGCCGGCACCGGGCTTTCCGCCGGCGCCTTGCCCCATCCGCAGGGCGTGGTGCTGTCGCTGGCCAAGCTGAAGAAAATCCTGCATGTCGATCCCGTGGCGCGCGTGGCGGTGGTGCAGCCCGGCGTGCGCAACCTGGC
>DFWT01000252.1 GCA_002381045.1 Rhodoferax sp. UBA4127 | reverse complement strand
CGCTGGCGATGCCGGGCAGGAAACGCCGCTGCTGCTCGGGACTGCCGAAGGCCATGATCACCGGCGCCACCATCACCGGGCCGAAGGGCACCACGCGCGGCGCGGCGGCCAGCGCGCATTCCTCTTCGAACAGGTGCTTTTGCACGGCGTTCCAGCCCGGGCCGCCGAACTGTTTGGGCCAGCCATGGCCCAGCCAGCCCTTCTTGCCAAGGATCTTGCCCCAGCGCTGCATGTCGTCGCGGCTCAGGCGCAAGGCGTTGTGCACCTTGTGCGAAATGTCGGCGGGCAGGTTGTCCTTGACCCAGGCGCGGATGTCTTCGCGGAATTGCTGTTCTTCAGGGGTAAATGCCAGATCCATGGGGTGTCTCCAGAGAATTCAGGTTTTTAGCACGGTCGTTCGTTCAGGACTGTCCGCCCTGCGACAAACCCAGCTCGGTGCAAAGTTTTTCGACGGTCTCACGCAGCTGGGCAACCTCGTGTTCCAGGCTGTCCATGCGACCCTGCAGGTGCGACAGTTCACCCACGCCGGGCATATGGGCCTCGTACGACGTCGCGGCCAGTGCCATGTCGACCGGCCCGCACACCAGGTGGGCCCAGCGCTGCTCGCGGGCACCGGGGGCGCGCGGTAGCTTGACGACCAGCGGGCCGCCTTTTTCCTCGGAGCGGTCCTGAAGCTCTTCCAGGAATCCCTCGACCGAGGAAATGTCGGCAAATTTGTACCAGCGCTCGGTGTTGATGCGCAGCTCGCCGGCGGTCTGCGGCCCACGCAGCATCAGCAGGCCCAGCAACACGGCCGACTGCGCGGGCACATGGAAGACGCGCTGGAAGTTGTGCTCGAAGCGCGTGACGCGCCCCCCACTGGTCTCGAACACCAGCGACAGGCCCTTCAACGCGTCCAGGGCCAGCTGGGCCTGTTCGTCATCGATCTGCATGATCGGGTCTCGTGCGGTCTTCTGGTTGCAGCCGGTCACGACCATGTTGAGGGTGAGCGGGTAGCTGTCGGGCACGGTGCGGGCCTTTTCCATCAAGGTGCCGAGCACCCGGGCTTCAATCGGCGTGAGCAGGGCGGTGCTGTTAGTGGCGGTGTCGCTGGGGGTCAAAGTCATAATTCGGTCTGGTATGAAAAACATCCTTATTTTGATCTCAGGCAGCGGCTCCAACATGGCCGCCATCGTGAAAACCTCAGAGCGTGACCACTGGGCACGGCAGCATGGCGCGCGCGTGGCCGCCGTGATCAGCAACAATGCGCAGGCGCCCGGTCTGGCCTGGGCCAAAGCGCAGGGCATTGTGACCCATGCGCTGGACCACACCGCTTATCCGAACCGTGAGGCGTTTGATGCCGCCTTGGCGCAGCAGATTGCGGTGTATGACGACCCGACCAACCCGGCGCTCGTGGTGCTGGCGGGCTTTATGCGCATCCTGACGCCCGGGTTTGTGAGCCGCTTTGCCGGTCGCCTGCTCAACATCCATCCCTCTCTGCTGCCAGCCTTTGCGGGTCTGCAGACGCACCAGCGTGCCATTGACGCAGGTTGCAAAGTCGCCGGTGCCACGGTGCATCAGGTCACGGCTGAACTTGACCATGGCGAGATCCTGGCCCAGGCCGTGGTGCCGGTGCTGTCGGATGACACAGCGCAGACCTTGGCCGCGCGGGTGCTGACGCAAGAGCATCTGATTTACCCGCAGGCCATTGCCAATTTGTTAGAAAAAGCGTAGCTGTTAGCTCCCTATTTATAAGGGCTAGAAGAATATTTTTATAAATCACTATTCGTGGCGCAGCGCCTCGATCGGGTCCAGCCGGGCGGCGCGGCGGGCCGGGAAGTAGCCAAACATCACACCGATCCCGGCAGAGAACACAAATGCCAGCAGATTGATGCCAATGTTGAACACGTAGGGCACGTCCATTAAATTGGCCAGGCCAATCGATGCGCCGGTGGCCAGGACAATGCCGATCAGCCCACCGAGTGCGGCCAGCACCACCGCTTCGATCAAGAACTGAAGCAACACCTCGTGTTCCATGGCGCCGATGGCCAGGCGCAGGCCGATCTCGCGNNTGCTTGGTGTCGAGCACGTTGAAGTTGTCTTCTTCGCCTTCGGCCAGCTTGCGCCGTTCCCGCAACAGGTCGGTGATGTCGGCCTTGACCCGTTCCGGGTTGGCGCCGTTTTGCATGGACACCAGCAAGGTGTTAACCCGGGTGTTACCGGTGATGCGCCGCTGCAAGGTGTGCAGGGGCATGAACACCACGTCGTCCTGGTCATTGCCAAACGCGCCCTGGCCCTTGGAGCCCAGCACACCAATCACCTGACACGAGATTTGTTTGACGCGGATATTGGTGCCCAACACCGAACGGTTGCCAAACAGCTCGCGGCGAACAGTTTCGCCAATCAGGCAGACACCAGCACCGGCCACCTGTTCTTCGGTTGTGAATTCACGCCCATCGGTGACCGTCCAGTTGCCAGTGATGAGCCAGTCGTTGGTGCTGCCAATCACACTGCTGGTCCAGTTGCGACCCTCCAGCACGATGGTGGCACCGGTGCGTGATTCAGGCGCCACGGCCAGCAGACTGCTGACCTGGGTGGCCAGTGCCTGGGCATCAGATTCTTTGAAAGGCGGCACGCTGGGGCCACCGCCGCCCATCATGCGTTGACCTGGCCGCACCTGCAGCAGGTTGGTGCCCAGCCCGGCAATCTGGTTCTGAATGGCCACGGTGGCACCATTGCCCACGGTGACCATAGTGATCACCGCGCTAACACCAATCACGATGCCCAGCATGGTCAGGAAGGAGCGTAGCAGGTTGCGACGGATCGAGCGCAAGGACAAGAGCAGGGTGCTAAGCCACATTACGCCACCTCCACCGCAGTTGATGTAAACGCTGCCAAGCCAGCCGGATGTGGGTTGCGGGTGTCGCTGTCCACCACGCCATCCACAAAGTGCACGATGCGTTTGGCATAGGCGGCCATGTCGGCCTCGTGGGTGACCATCAGCACAGTGATGTCGTGGTCCACATTGAGCTTCCAGAGCAAATCCATGATCTCCTTGCTGCGGTGGGTGTCCAGGTTTCCGGTGGGCTCATCGGCCAGCAGCACCGAGGGCTGTACGACGAAGGCACGCGCGAGCGCCACGCGCTGCTGCT
>DFWT01000163.1 GCA_002381045.1 Rhodoferax sp. UBA4127 | reverse complement strand
AGCCCTTTCGAAGAATGACGCGCATTATGCAATCCACCCCTGAGTTTCGTTTGCCATGCGCCTGAGGTCTCGCGTGATACCGGCCGTGGGCATGCTACTTTGCGCCGCCTTGTTCGTGTACCTGGGTGCCTGGCAGGCGGGTAAGGGTGACCGTTTGGCTCAAGCTTTGGCACAGCAGGCCCAGCGCAGGCAGCTCGGGGCTCTACAAGTCACTGCGCAGCCGCTCAATGCACTTGAAGTGCAAGACGCGCCTTTGCGGGTGGTCGGCAATTACGACCCGGCGCATCAGATATTTTTGGACAACCGCCAACACAAGGGACAACCCGGCGTGCACGTGATCACACCGCTCAAAATCGAAGGCAGCAACGCCTACATTTTGGTCAACCGGGGTTGGGNNAGTGGCCATTCCGACGGGGCGGGTCGAAGTCACCGGTCTGGCGGCTGTACCGTCCACCAAGAAGTTTTTTTTGATGCCTGATCGCCCCGAAGAAAAGCCCCAGTTGTGGGAACGCTTGGATTTGCCCCGTTTCCAGGCCATGCTCGGTCATCCCTTGCAGCCAGTGGTGTTGCAACAAACCGGCGGTGACGCGCCAGATACCCTGGTTCGCGAGTGGGCGCCGCCTGAAGACCGGGTGGCCAAGCACCAGGGTTATGCCTTTCAATGGTACGGCATGGCGGTGGTGTGGCTGCTGTTGTCCTTGTTCGCCGGGTTTCGCAAAAGGTCAGACGCATGAGCCAATCTCATCCTGATGAGGCGCTTGGACTGGCGGTGCATTCGCTGCCTGCGCCAGGTGCTGCGGTCAAGTCGGTGTTGACCGGGCGCTTGCAACTGCTGGGCATTTTGCTGGCCTGTTCGCTCCCGGTTCTCGTGGCCAGCTTTGTTTTTTACGTGGTGCGCCCCCATGGAGAAGCCAGTTTTGGCGAACTGATCAACCCGGCCCGGCCCATGCCAGAGGTTCAGGCGCTGCGCCTGGACGGCACCGCCACTCCGTTGCAGCAGCTCAAAAAACAATGGTTGCTGGTCAGGGTGGATGGCAGTGCCTGTGCGCAGGAATGTCAAAGGCAATTGTCTGTGTTGCGCCAGTTTCGCTTGATGCTGGGTAAAGACATGGACCGGGTGGACTGGGTCTGGCTGGTCAATGACCACACAGTGGTTAACCCCCAGCTTGCCGCCAATTTGGCGCACGACGCGGCCACTGTGCTGCGTATCGATCCACAGGCAGTGTCGGCCTGGCTTCCGGTGCCCGAGGGCAAGGTGGTGCAAGACTTTTTTTATGTGGTTGACCCCATGGGCAATATCATGATGCGCTTTCCCTCCCGAATGGACAGCGCGGCAGCCGCCAAGGCCAAACGTGACATGGAGCACGTGCTCAAGGCTTCACTGGCCTGGGACACGGCCGGGCGCTGACCCATCCGCACCGCACTCCCACGCTTGCTCGCAATCTGCCATGCCAACCACGCCCGCCTATGACCTGACTCCACTGGCCGGCCTGTTGCTGGTCGGGCTGTTGTTGGCAATTGGCCCGGTGATTTGGGTGCGCTGGCGCAAGGGTGGGGCAGGACCTTTGCACCGCATGCACGCCCTGCGCCTTTTGACGTTGTGGCTCACGTTTGATTTGATTTTGTTTGGTGCATTTACCCGCCTGACCGATTCGGGTTTGGGTTGCCCGGACTGGCCCGGTTGTTACGGCAATACCTCGCCCGTGGGGGCCAGCACGTCCATCGCGGCAGCCCAAGCTGCCATGCCCACCGGACCAGTGACGCAGGCCAAAGCCTGGATCGAAATGCTGCACCGTTACTTGGCCACTGGCGTGGGTGCCTTGATTGTGCTGATGACGCTGGCCGCTTGGCGGGCTAAATTGACCACCGCATCTGCGCTGCGCACCTTGTCACCCTGGTGGGCGACGGCGACCTTGGTGTGGGTGTGTTTGCAAGGCGCCTTTGGTGCTTGGACCGTCACCTGGAAACTCTTTCCCGCAATCGTTACTCTGCATCTGGCCGGTGCCTTGGTGCTGCTGGCCTTGCTGTGTGTGCAAGTGGTGCGCGGCCAGCCCGGTTGGGTGTCCCGCGAGTTGCCCGCCTCGCTGCGTCGCGGTTTGGTGGGGGTGGCAGGCTTGCTGGCCGTGCAGATTTTGTTGGGTGGCTGGGTCAGCACCAATTACGCGGTGCTGGCCTGCAGTGACTTTCCCCAATGCCAGAACCGTTGGTGGCCCGACATGAACTTCGCTCAGGGGTTTGAGCTGTGGCGGCATTTGGGCGTGACCGGCACGGGTGAACCCATCAGTTTTGAAGCCTTAACCGCCATTCACTATGTACATCGGCTCATGGCATATGTGGTGTTGGTCGCGCTGACTTGGCTGGCATGGCAACTCAACCGCCGACCGCCCTGGCGCCAAAGCAGCAGATTATTGGCTGGTTTGGTGGGTCTGCAGTTGGCCACCGGCCTGAGCAATGTGGTGCTGGGTTGGCCGATGCTGGCGGCCTTGCTGCACACCGGCGGTGCTGCTGCACTGGTGTTGGCCCTGACCTGGATCTGGGCGCTGGCACCGTCTGCGGCAACTCAGGCAGCGCCATTGGCTGTGCGCGTGGCCACCAATGCGCCATCTGGTGCTGGGGGCACGGTATGAGCTTGCTGGTCCGCGCAAATTTCGGTTCGGTGTTGGCGCAATACTACGCGCTGACCAAGCCACGCGTGGTGCAACTTATTGTGTTTTGTGCCCTGATTGGAATGGTGCTGGCGGTGCCTGGCCTGCCTACCCGGGCTGAACTGGGCGTGGCGCTGATCGCCTGCCTGGGCATCTGGCTGGTGGCTGCTGCTGCTGCTGCCTTCAATTGCATTGTTGAAAAAGCCATTGACGCCAAGATGAGGCGCACCGCCTGGCGGCCCACGGCCCAAGGCCAATTGGGCGACCGCCAAACCCTGCTGTTTTCGGCTGCTTTGTGTGCGCTGGGCTCAGCCCTGTTGTACTTTTGGGTGAACCCGCTGACGATGTGGCTGACCTTTGCCACCTTCATCGGTTACGCGGTGATTTACACCGTGATTTTGAAGCCCCTGACGCCACAAAATATCGTGATTGGCGGCGCCTCTGGCGCCATGCCGCCGGTGTTGGGTTGGGCGGCCATGGCTGGCAATGTGGGTCCTGAAGCCCTGATTCTGTTTCTGATTATTTTCCTCTGGACGCCGCCGCACTTCTGGNNTGCCGATGCTGCCGGTCACCCATGGCAATGAATTTACCCGGCTGATGGTGCTGCTCTACACCCTGATCCTGCTGGCCGCCTGCCTGCTGCCTTTCATCTACGGCATGAGCTCCTGGCTGTACTTGGTCGCTGCGGTGGTGCTGAGTGGCTGGTTTTGCCTCTACGCCTATTGGCTGTGGCGTGATTACTCAGACCTCTTGGCGCGCAAAACCTTCCGTTTTTCATTGATTCACCTGAGCCTGCTGTTTGCTGCGCTGCTGATTGACCATTACCTGTAGTTTGGGCGGCAGAGTGCTCTGCTCCGTGTCCCCCGACCTACGGCCTCCGCCTGTACCTGCGCAGAACACTCTGCCGCCCAAGCTGCTCGCTACATGGACATCAGCTGCCGTTTATGATTCAGTCTATGAAAAAACGCAACGCTCTTCAATTTATAGCTATCAGCGCAATTATCACGGGGTCTGCAGCCATTTTTTCTGCATGTTCACCGGCTGCGCCCAAATTCACCGCCATCGACATCACCGGCGCCGACTACGCCAAAAACTTCTCCTTGCCTGACCACAATGGCAAGGTGCGCACCCTGCAAGACTTTCAGGGCAAGATCGTCATGATGTTTTTTGGCTACACCCAGTGCCCGGATGTCTGCCCAACCTCCATGTCCGAGATGGCCGAGATCAAAAAACTGCTTGGCCCCGATGGGGATCGTTTGCAAGGGATTTTTGTATCAGTAGACCCGGATCGTGACAAACCCGAGATGCTCAAAGCCTACATGGAGAACTTTGACCCCAGCTTTTTGGCTCTGGTGACCACGCCCGAGAAAACAAAGGAGGTGGCCAAAGAGTACAAGGTGTATTACAAAAAAGTGGACGGCCCCACTGAGACCAGCTACACCGTAGATCACACCGCTGGCAGCTACGTCTACGACACCACGGGCAAATTGCGCCTGTTCACCCGTTACGGCACCAAGCCCGAACTCACGGCCGCAGATTTAAAGATTTTGTTGAGCCAAGCCAAGTAAGTCAAGGGCTGGTAGCTACACAAGGTGTAGCGTTTTCAGGCAAACTCAACCAGCGCCTTTTTCATTTTCTTCATGGCCGCCACTTCAATCTGGCGAATGCGTTCGGCGCTCACGCCGTACACCGCTGCCAAGTCGTGCAACGTCATACCGCCTGAGTTGTCGTCATTCACTTTGAGCCAGCGCTCTTCCACGATGTGCCGACTGCGGTCGTCTAGCGTGGCCAAAGCGGTGGCAATGCCATCGCTGGCCAGCACATCACGGTGGTGGGCTTCGATCATGGCGGTGGGTTCATGGGCCGCGTCGGTCAGGTAAGCAATCGGGCCGTAAGCGTCTTCGCCGTCGTCTGAGGCACTCGGGTCCAGCAGCACGTCGCCACCGGCCATGCGGGCCTCCATTTCAATCACTTCCTCACGTTTGACATTCAGCTCGGCCGCCATGGCATTGATCTGGCTGTCATTGAGCGTGTCGCGATGCGTGTCCAGGTCGGCGGCGGCGTCTTCGCTGCGAAAACGCTGCTTCATCGAGCGCAGGTTAAAAAACAGCTTGCGCTGCGCCTTGGTGGTGGCCACCTTCACCATGCGCCAGTTTTTCAGNNTCGCCGTGGGGCAGGCCGTAGCCCAAGTACTGCCGCGAGATCGACACTACTAGCCGCAGGTGCGAGAGCACCAGCCGTCCAGCGGCCTCCACATCATTGGCGGCTCGCAGTTTGCGTGCCGCCAACTGCTCTTCTTCAAGCGTGAGCATCGGCATGCGATTCACTGCCGAAATATAGGCTTCCAAGTGCCCAAGCGCAGGCACCATCGACCACGGATTGGTCAGGGTGAGGGCGCTACCAGAGGCGCCAATTGCTGCATTCATGCCAAAGCTCCTTGTCATCTACCCCTAAATATTAGCACTCCAAGCAGGTGAGTGCCAAAAATACTGCCAATGGCCGCGATACAAAAGGTAAATGATGCTGACGGTCACGCAAATTCGACCCCATGCCTAGCGGGTCACGTGGGTTAGATGCGGCAAACTTGGTGCAAAACCAAGTGCAGATTGGGTACTTTGACACGCTTTTGGGCCAAGCGTACCTTGGCTGACGCTGGCCAGCGCCCCCCATTGCGCCTATTATTTGCTGCTAATTCAGCAACCACAGGGCCAGCGCCCAAACAAATTGAGGTGCCAAAGCACCCTGTGCTGATGGCAATGCGTTTTTGGTCAGTTTGGGAGGCTCGTCAATCACCATGTCAATCTCTCGCTCGCTCACCACATGGCTGCTGCTCCGGCATGGTTTGACTTGTCGCGCCATTCGGCCGCCTTCGCGCACCTGATTCGCGCACCTGATTCGCGCACCTGATTCGCGCACCGCACCAGGCGCCACCATGCACAAGCCGGACGCCATTGCGCTTTTGATGCGCCTTCCCATGTTGACGGGTCTGACCGAAAGCCAGGCCGAGGTATTGGCCGATACGGCCCAAAAGAAGTCCTTTAAAAACGGTGAGTCGCTGGTCAGCGCCGGGGGGTTAACCGAAAGCTTTTTTGTCATATTGAGTGGGCGTGCCAATGTCATGCTGCAATCGAGCGGCGACAAAGCCATTGCCCTGGCCACGCTGGGCATTGGTGAATGTATTGGCGAAATGTCGGTGCTGGACGCTCAGCCCCATTGCGCTAGCGTGGTGGCAGACGGCCCACTGCAGGTTTTACTGCTGAATCCACAGACCTTCGTCAGCGTGATTCAGGAAAACCCAAAAGTGGCTGGCACTTTGCTCAAAGCCATGGCACGTCATTTGGCACGCGCCAATCGGCAAATTGTGTGGCTTTCCACCATCAGCGTGCAAGGGCGCGTGGCCCGCACTCTGATGGACATGGCGCTGCAGGCGGACAACGGTGAATTGCACATCAAAACCAAAGTCACGCATGTCGTTTTGGCCAAACGCGTGGGTGCCACGCGCGAAATGGTGGGGAAAGCGCTGAAGGACTTCCAGGCTAAAGGCTTCATTGAAAAAACGCCCACAGGCGGTTTGCGCATCAACGATCGGCGCAAAAAACCCCGGCATTGAGGTTTATAGGTCGCACCAACACGGTGCATTTTGAAGCGCCAGTTTTTTCTCTAGCAAAAATCACTTTTTGTATCTGTAAAGTCGTCTTTTTTGTAACGGATGTTACATGCGGCGGGTTTTCTCTATGCACTGTTGCGGTGCAATATTATGCCAATTTGCGCATGATGCGATGCACAAAAAATGGGCTGTAACCCGCATGGATACGTGATTCCCGACTTTTTTAGTCGCCTAAATCAAATCCACAAATACCGCAAAAGTGAGAGAAATTACCCATACAAAAAGTAGACATTTAGTTACATTACTTTTCACTTAAGCGATCTTAAAGCTTAGGGAGTTTGGTTTTTCTGGCTGTCACCAGTATGTTTTTTATCAATTCTGCAAAAAGTTCACCAGGGTTGATTTTTTAGTTATTTGCATTTGTGCCTGGGCAAGCGCCCAAGCGGTTTGAACTTCAAGTGCACTTTTTTGTGGAGTGTTGTCATGGTTTCAAGACGCAAATTTGTGAAGTCGGCCATCGCTGGCGCGGGTCTGACCAGTATTTCGGCCTTTTTGCCCAAGACGGCTTTGGCCAAGACGGTTGGCCCTGTAGCTGATCCTGCCTTTCTCAACGCATTTGGCAATCCGTCAAATCCCGCTTGGGCTATTACGACAGATCCCGGTCTGTTTGGTAGGGTCTGGGGCGCACGGTTCACCAACGTCCTGCCCTGGGCTTTGGACCCAACCAACACCGTTCTAGCCAAAGCGCTCAACGTCGACGCAACAGGGTTCGTCCCAGGTCTCAACAAAAGTGTTGTGCCAGCGGTCTTAGAGGGGTTGAAGATCAATCCGGCAAAGCCTGAAACCAACATCGGCTTTGTTTTCAAGCCGGATGCAGGCAACACTTACAACATCAAAGCCGGGCAGATCGACTGGCCCATGCTGGCGCCGCTCGGCAATACCCCCCCTCCTGGGAGCCCCGCTGGAACCCTTTCTATTCCCACCACCAAGACCTGGGGTTACGGTAACGCGCAATTGGAAGCGGTCTTCTCGGATGGGTCAGGTCTGCCAGTCACCTTCCCAGGCCGTACCTTCGTGGTGCGCCGAAATGCGGCCATCAATGTCAATTGGCGCAACGAACTGGTTGATGCAAACGGTGCACCGCTGCCTCACCTGCTGGGTATTGACCAGTCGATCAGCATGCAAACCGACCAATCGGGGGGCGAATCTGTGGACCCCACAACCGGACAGGTAACCTACCCAAATGCCGCCCAAGAGATCTTCGGTGTACCAATTGCCGTGCACCATCATGGTGGCGACACCGCCAAAGAGTTTGATGGCGGCCCTGACCAATGGATCACGCCGCGGCGCGAGCAAGTCGGTCCTGGTGTCACTGCCGAGGGTAATCTTGGTGCCAACTCTAACGCTGCCGGTTTGGCTTACACCTACAACAACCAGCAAGAAGCCGCCATGACCTGGTACCACGACCACGGCGAGGGTGTCACCCGCATCAACGCCTATGGTGGCTTGGCCGGCCTGTATGTGATTCGTGATGCCAACGAAGACAAGCTGGTGGCCCAGGCCAAGATTCCTTCTGGCCCCTACGAGTTGCCTGTGGTTCTCCAAGACAAATGTTTTGCCGCTGACGGTAGTCTGGCGTATGGGGCTGACCCCGACGATTACCCTGTGCAAGGCCTCAGCCTTCCAAGCCCCACCCACCATCCCGAGCAGTTCGGCGATGTGATCGTGGTCAACGGCGTCGCCTGGCCCCAACTGGATGTGGAGCCACGCGAGTACAGGCTGCGCTTGCTCAACGGCTCAGACTCGCGGGTGTACGTGTTGGAGTTTGGGTTTGGTGGCGTCAACCGCCGCGGCGGCTTCAACCAGTATTTGCCCATGTACAAGATCTCTACCGATCTGGGCTTTCTGAACCGCCCGGTCTACATGCGCCAAGTCATCATTGCCCCAGGCGAGCGCATGGACATTGTGGTCGACTTCAACTTGGTCAACCTGGCAATCAACAGGAATAAACAGGTGACTGTGGTGAACAGCGGCGCCACCCCCTTCCCGAATGCTCCTGGCCCTTTGCCAGGTACCCCAGGGGCGGGCACCATCATGCGTTTCAACGTCAACCAGCCTTTGAATGCCGCCACCACCGCGCTCGGCGTACCCGCCATCCCCAAGAGCCGGGTAACCGCGATCCTGAAAAACCTGATCAATCCCCTGGTTTTGCGCGGGCTGGATCCTGCAACGCCCCTGTTGCCAGCGAAACCTGTTGTTCCAGCCAACACCATCGTGCGACGTATTCTGTTGGCCGAGGGTGTGGACGAGAAAGGCCGCTTGACACCCTTGCTGGGTAACTTCCAGTTGGCCAACGATCCGCCTCTGCTTAACTACCCAGGCCAATCCAACCTCGGTACCCTAGGTTTCTCGCAGTTGCCCACTGAAACACCGACGCTGGGAACGTCTGAGGTGTGGGAGTTCTGGAACAACTCGCCCGACGCGCACCCAATTCACTTGCACCTGGTCAAGTTCCGTTTGCTCAATCGCGAGGCGTTTGTCCCCACGGCTTTGGCTCCCACCATCGACCCGGCTGTAGGCCCGTTGATGGCGGAGTCCAAGGATATGATCAATGGCTGGACCGGCGAGCGGTTGCTGCCTGAGCGAGTCGCTTTGTCAGGACTGCCGGTGGCAGCACCTGCCGATGAGCAGGGTTGGAAGGACACGATCTTGGCTTACCCGGGCGAAGTTACCCGCATCTTGATGACGTTCGATCGCCCAGGCAAGTACGTGTACCACTGCCACATCCTGGCCCATGAAGAGCATGACATGATGCGCTGGTACCAGGTGATTGATCCAAACGCTGCACCAGCGCCAGTCTAAATTTTCAGGTGAAGCAAATGGCCCGGTACCCCCGGGCCTTTTTTATGGGACCAAGCGGGGGCTGAGCATCACCACCTGGCGGTAGTCTGGTGCGCGCAGGCCCAGAATATGGCCCGCCTTCACCGCCACCCGTTGGCCCGAGCCCAGCGAAAGGCTGTAAAACGTCTTGCCAGCCGGTTGGGTGTAGCTGCCCGATTCCAGGTTTTCAAGCAGGTAGTCGCGGTTCCAGCGGCCACGCATGCGCGACAAGGCGTCGCTAAAGTAGTAAGTGGCCGCGTAGATTTCGGCCTGCAGCGCTTCGTCGCGAATCGGCACGCCAATATGCTGCGCCCAGGGCACCAAGCCCACCGTGTTGTTGGCGTGCAGGCGCTGCGGCTCAATCCGGGTGGACACCCAGCGCAGCCTGGGCTGCAAATTGGGCGGCACGGTCAATTTGCCCGGTTCGGCCAAACGCGCAGACACAAAAATCGGCGTGTCTGCAGGCGGCAGTTGCGCAAACAGCGTTTGAAGTTCTTGGGGTTGCAGCCAGGCCACTAGCACATCGTCTTTGCTCAGGTCGGCAACCCCGTTGCCCGCAGCCGCATTCCACTGGCGCGTTTCAACCGTTTGACCGGCAAGTGTGGTGCTGAGCAGTTGGGCCGCCGCCTCTGCCGCGGGGCCACTAACCAGTTGAATCAGGCGCGCTGGGCGCCGACCTGGCTCACCCAAGTACCGGGCCAAAATACCCGCCTCCAGGGGCAGACCGGTGTCCAAATACAGGTTGTAGTAGGGTTTGGCGGCAGTAGGTGCACTGTCCACGATGGGGAACAAGCAGGGCACCGCTTGTTGCTCGCAGAACTCGGCCACCGGTTGCCAGTTGGCGCCACCTGCGCCTGACAAAACGGCAAAGACAGGCTGCTTGCGATAGTGCTCCAGCAATTGCGCGCCCCAGGTGGACGCCTCACCTTGAAGTTGCCAGACATCCAGCGGCAGGGAGAGGTTGCTCAACGGTTTGCGCGCGGACCAGGCGCTAAGCGCTTCAGCTACCTGTTGACGGCGCTCCGGCGGCGCGTCTGGGGTGATGATGGTGGCCAGGCGCAGTGTTTTTTCAGAGACACCCGGGTTGGGTGTGGCGCCCAGCTCGCGCAGGTAGGCTGTCAATGCTTGCAGATCGGCGTCGCTGAGCGCATAACGCGGCATCAGCGGGTGCAAGGCTTGTTCGGATGAGTCAACACCGCTGCGTATGGCACGCGCCAGGCTGGCATCGTCGTAGGCCAAGCGAGCCTCATGGCGAATCGGCATGACGGCGGTGGGTTTGCGCCCGATGCGCGTAGGCCAGGACGATGTGGGCTTGGAAAACAGAACTGGGCCAGTGATAGGGGGAATAGGTTGCTCCCCCTCGCGGCTACCCAGACCACTGCGTTGGTGGCAGCGCACACAGGCCGCCATTGCACCGCTGACTTCAATACTGCTGCCTTCAATGCCACGCACCGGGCTGCCATCTGGCAGGCGACCTTCCAGGTAAATGCGCCGGCCTTGCTCAACCAGATCGGGCGCAGCCAAGGCGTGTAAGGGGCCCAGCAGGGTCAGCGCAAAGAAGAAAAATTGCATGTTCAATTCCCCCGATTTTCAGATCTGCAAGTGGGTCTGTTTTTGGCGCTGAACAGTGTAGCCGTCTGTGTATTGAAAGTGCCTGTTGAAGGACTTCTCCCTGGCCGGAAGCAGAGTGATGGCCACTTTCAAGGCTTGATCGAATCGCTGCACAGGCAGCATCAAAATGCGGTGCTTTAGGCGCTTTGCTTGGGCGCCACCAGCATGGTGGCGGCCAGCATCGGGTGGTCCACCTTTTGCAAGAAAGACGGAATGATGCGCGCCGAGGCGTTGAGCAGCAGCGCGATCTCCTCGTAGTCATCCGGTAGGGCGGCGTTGTCCCAGCCATGTGCGCTGTGGCGCGCCACCCGCACCGCCAGCACCACACTTTTGACATTGGCACGTTCGGCGTGGCGTTCGTCGCTGATGCTGATCAGCAACTCGGGCAGGCGCCAGAGTTTCATCAAGGCTTGGCGCACATCGCTGATTTGCACGCCGAGCACTTCTTGCTGAATGGCGCTGGAACGTAGGCTGGCATCGGCCTGCTGGGCAGTCTGGATTTTGACCATCAAGCCCGGGGCATACACCCACATCAAAATCTCGGCAAAGTCGTGCAAAAAAGCCGCCTGGTGGATCAGCGTGGCATCGGTGTCGCCGCGGTGAATGGCAAAGGCCAAGGCAAACTGGCCGGCCCGCTCGGCACGGGTCAACAGGCCTTGCAATGCGAGCAGGGCTTTGGGCTGGTCGGCCAGCCAGGTCTCCAGCACGCCTTGCGGACCGAAGTGTCTGAAGAACGGGCTGATGCCCATCAGCACCAGCGAGGTGGTCACCGACTCGGTTTCGGTGTCGCTTCCGGGGCGGCGCAGGGCGGCCATGCGCGACAGCAACTTCAGGGTCATCAGCGGGTCGGCCTGGATGACGGCAGTGAGCATGTTGGCGTCCACATCGTCTTCAATGGCGCGCAGCTCTTCCAAGGCGCGGGCGGTGGCTGCCAGCACCGGAATCTCGGCGTTCATCAGGTAGTGGGTCCAAGCCCCAATATGCGGCAGGGGGGCTGTGAGATGCGCCGGGGCAGCAGGGGCTGCGGGGGCGGCAGAAGGTGCGGTGGAATCGGTCATGGTGGCCTGCTCAAGTTGCCGGGAGTATGGCCGCGCTGGCGCAATGGGTCAAGGGCCGCACTGACCCTGGTTTGCGGCCGGGCTTACTGCGCTTTCTGGATCAGCGCGCCGGTGTACAAGTAGGGCAAAAGGGGCGGTGTGCCGGGCTCAACACCACCACGGTTCTCCACGCTGATGGCCAACTCGGTGATGCCGTCCAGCCCCTTGCTTGTCATGGGCAGCTGGGCAGTGCGAATCTTGGGCGTTAGCACCCCCAAAGACTGCGGCTTGCCGCCGTTGGTGGCCCATAGTTGCATGCTGTCGTTCGGACCTTCTTTGATGTCGGTGAGTCGCTGCAATTGCAGAAACCCGTCTTGCGGGTCAAAGGTGACCAGTACACCAGGGGCTTGTTTGGCATCGAGCAGCACGGCGATGTATTTGATTTGCGGTGTGCTTTTGAGTTTGGCTTGCAAATGGGTGAGCTGGGCACCAAACATTTCATACATGCTGATGCCAGAGGCTGCACC
>DFWT01000047.1 GCA_002381045.1 Rhodoferax sp. UBA4127 | reverse complement strand
CTTTTTGGCAGCCTCTTCCAGCAGACCCAAAAGCGCCTGGTAATCCGCGCTAGTTGCAAAAATGGGTTGACGGTTGTTGCCACGCTGGATCACGTGGTGAGGCTGGTGGGCCAGCGTCAGGCGAGGTAGGCGCGCCACGACTCAACCCCGGATTAAAAACTTTGGCGTGTCACTTGGGTGCTTTGGTCACCCGAACCTTGCCACCCGTGGTGACGATGATCACCGCATCACCCGGCACCAAGGTTTCACTGCCCTTGGCCTGAACGACGGCACGTCGCTCGCCTCCTTTGAGTTGAATCAACAGCTCATTGGCCTCCTCCCGAGTGGCCATGCGCTCAACTGCGTTACCAGCTGCCGCTCCAGCCACCCCCACCAGCAAGCCAATCACATTGCTCTCGGCAGTTGAGCCACCACGCGAAGCACCAGCCACCGCGCCTGTGACCCCGCCGACGGCGGCACCAATACCGCTTTGGCTGCCATCGACAGTGACTGTGCGAATCGACAACAAAACACCGTCTTGCACTTGCGCCATGCGTTGTGCATCGCCACGTTGGACCACATCCGGACTGCTGGTGGCGCAGGCACCCAAAACCAACACCAAAGCGGTAGCCAAACTGATTTTCATGAAACTCTGCATGTTTAACTCCAAAAAATGTCGCTCAATAACATAGAAACTTACGCCACAATTTTCTCCGAGGGATTGTCTGACAGCGAGGTAAAGCGTGTGTGAAGCAGGTCATTCAGGCCAAATTCGTCCAGCAAAGCGCGCAGACGCTCGGCGGCTGCACGCTTTTTTTGACCTGTGTAGCGGGCGATGATCAGTTCGTTTTTCATGCTGTGCTCCCAGCCCACCAGTTCAGTTACCGTGACCTGGTAGCCACAGGCTTCAAGGTACAAACAACGCAAAACGTTTGTAATTTGGCTCCCCATTTCACGGGTGTGCAGAGGGTGCCGCCAGAGCTCTGACAGCGGTGTTCGCGCCAATGAAAGTGCTTTGTGCTGACTGAGAACGCGGGCTACTTCAGCCTGGCAGCAAGGCACCAGCACCATAAAGCGCGCTTTTTTCTGCAAGCCAAAACTGATCGCATCATCGGTGGCGGTGTCGCAGGCATGCAGTGCGGTCACCACGTCAATGCGTTCGGGCAGCTGCCCAGACTGGGCTGACTCGGCCACTGTGAGGTTCAGAAAAGCCATGCGCGTGAAACCCAATCGCGCGGCTAAAGCATGGGATTTTTCAACCAATTCGCTGCGGGTTTCAATACCGAACAACTGACCACTGCTGCGGTCTTTGAAGAACAAGTCATACAGGATGAAGCCCAAGTACGACTTGCCTGCGCCATGGTCGGCCAGGGTAATGCCTCGGTTTTTCTGTCCCGACTGCGTCGGGCTGTTCAACGACCCATTCGAAAGTTTTTTATCCTCCTCACTAACCAACTCCAGCAACAACTTCTCAATGAACTGGTACAGGTGGTACACCTGCTTGAGCTTGCGGCGCGAATCCTGATTGAGTTTGCCGTCACGCGTAAGGATGTGCAGTTCCTTTAGCAACTCAATCGACTGGCCTGGACGCAAATCGTCCACCAGGACTTGAGGCACCTCTGCTTTTGCAGGCTTCGCCTTGTGGTTGGTGACGGTCTTGCGTGTCATGGTTTGATGATGCCACGCCCGACACCCAGTGCCGCCCAACCCTCTGGCCCCAAGCGCTCCATGGTGCGCATGTTGACTTCGTAAATGGCTTCTGCTTGAGGGAAGGCCGCCACCGCCCTGTCAATGCTGTCTTCGCGCAGCAAATGCAGTGTAGGGTATGGAGAGCGGTTGGTGAAGTTGGTGACATCATCTGCGCCGGTGCCGGCAAATTGGTACTGCGGGTGCAGTGATGCAATTTGCAGCACACCATCCAAATCCAAATCTACCAGCGCCTGGTCGGCCTCGGCCAGAAAGTCATTGAAATCCAGAAAGTCGGCCAGGCAATTCGGCGCTACCAAAAGCGTAGTATCTCGCTCAAATGCGTCAAGGGCTACAAGCCCATTGAGTTCATGGATCAAATCAACCAGAAGATCCCTTGGGTTATTGGCCTGACTCACCGCGTAATGGACCTGGCCTTTGACATGCACGCTCTTGGCAAACGGGCACAGGTTCAGGCCAATCACTGCCCGTTCCAGCCAACGCTGGGTGTCTGCTACCACTTGGGCCACATCATTCATCAAATTCTTTCGTTCAAGAGCACCTCACCCGTCAAGCGGGTGTGTTCATGCAAGGCAAAGCGGTCCGTCATCCCGGCAATGTAGTCTGCAACGGTCCGTGCCAGCTCATCGTCGACCCTATCCGAACGCATGGTGCGCTGCCGATAGCGTTCTGGCATGTCCGCCGGCTGGGCCATATAGGCCTGGAACAAGCTGCGCACCACGCGCTTGCCCTGATCGGTGCTTTGGATGACTTGCGGGTGCCGGTAAAGGTGTTGCAACAAAAAGGCCTTGAGTGCATTGGATTGGCGGCGCATGTCTGCGCTGAATTGCACCAGTGGTTTCAACTGCCGCACTGCATCCACGCTATCCGGACGGAAGGTTTCTATTGCCAATGAGGTCGCCGAGATCACGTCATACACCTGGCTGCTGAGCATGCTGCGAATCGATTCATAAAGCAAGCGCCGTCCAAACGCTGCGTCTTGCAAATGCGGAAAATTCTCCAAAGCTTGCTGCTTGAACTGATCAAACAAGGGCACTTCTTGCAACTGCTTGAGCGTGATCAGACCAGAGCGCACACCGTCATCGATGTCATGCGCGTTGTAGGCAATTTCGTCGGCCAGATTGCACAACTGTGCTTCCAGACTGGGCTGGGCATTCACCAGAAACCTGTTGGCTACGCCGTCAGGCTCCTGTTTTTCCAACTCCTGTGCGTTGGCGCGTGAACAATGTTTCAAGATTCCTTCGCGGGTCTCAAAGGTCAGATTCAGGCCATCGAATTCTGGATAGCGCTCTTCCAATTGGTCCACCACACGCAGGCTCTGCAAGTTGTGCTCAAAGCCACCGTACTGCGTCATGCAAACGTTCAGCGCATCCTGACCCGAATGCCCAAATGGCGTGTGCCCCAAGTCATGCGCCAGGGCAATGGCCTCCACCAAATCCTCGTTGAGGCGCAAAGAGCGCGCAATGGATCTCCCGAGCTGTGCCACCTCAAGCGAGTGGGTCAGGCGGGTGCGAAACAAATCGCCTTCATGGTTCAAGAACACCTGCGTTTTGTAAACCAGGCGCCGAAAGCCACTGCTATGAACAATCCGGTCCCGGTCGCGCTGGAAATCGTCGCGTGTAGGCGCTCGCGATTGAGGGTAACGTCGCCCGCGCGTGTTGGCCGGATCACAAGCGTAAGGAGCCAACATCATGCTTGCATAAGAATTGTGGCTCTAGCCCTTATAAAAATACCGCCATTTGCTATATTTTCAGTAGTGTCTTGCTGCAACAGTGGTCAATCACATCGCGGACCATGGCTTCGGGTGCACTGCGCACCACGGCACGACCAGGTCCGTCAATCAGCACGAATTTGATGTCGCCCGCCTCGGCCTTCTTGTCAACCCGCATCAACTCCAAGTATCGCTCGGCATTGTCGTCCGAGCTCAAAACCGGCCCTTTGACTGGCAAGCCTGCGCGAGCGATAAGTTCGGTCAAACGCGCCACAAACAGCGAGTCGACCAGCCCAAGCCGGTGCGACAACTGTGCCGCCATCACCATGCCGCAACCTACGGCCTCGCCGTGCAGCCATTGCCCGTAGCCCATGCCCGCTTCGACGGCGTGGCCAAAGGTGTGGCCAAAATTCAGAATGGCACGAACGCCAGATTCACGCTCATCCTGGCCCACCACCCAGGCTTTGATTTCGCAGCTGCGTCGAACCACATGCGCAAGGGCCGATGGTGCACGGGCCACCAAGGCATCCATGTTGACCTCCAGCCAGGCGAAGAACTCCATGTCGTTGATCGGCCCGTATTTGATGACTTCGGCCAGACCCGCACTCAACTCACGATCCGGCAAAGTGACCAGCGTATCCAGATCACAAATGACCTTGAGTGGCTGGTAAAACGCGCCAATCATGTTCTTGCCCAAGGGGTGGTTGATTGCCGTCTTGCCGCCCACTGAAGAATCCACCTGAGCCAGCAGGGTGGTGGGCACTTGCACAAACGGCACACCACGCATGTAGCTCGCCGCGGCAAAGCCCGTCATATCCCCCACCACGCCGCCGCCCAAGGCAAACAACACCGTTTTGCGGTCGCAGGCGTTGGCCAGCAGTGCATCAAAAATCAGGTTTAAATTTTCCCAAGTTTTGAAGGCTTCACCATCTGGCAATTCCACGGTGTGCACCTGCACATACTTGCCACTCAATGCCCTTTGCAAACGCTCGGCATAGAGCGGCGCCACAGTAGTGTTGGTGACGATAAGTGCACTCTGCGCATTCGGCAATTCAACATAGCTCAAGGGGTTGTCAAACAGCGAGCCACGAATGGCAATGTGGTAGCTGCGCTCAGCCAAGTCAATGGCCACCATTTGAAGTTCTGAAGAAGTCATATCCCCGAGTTTAGAGGCATCACCATTGCCTTGGCATCGCCCCAGCAGCCCAGGGATTTCAGGTCCTGGCAATCCCGGCCAGTTCAAGCTGCATCAGGATCATGTTGACCAGACTGGCCACGGAAGGACGGCCGGTGTCCACGCTGAAGTGCGCTGTCTCCCGGTAAAGAGGATCTCGCTGCACATACAAGTCGCGTAAGCGTTGCATAGGTTCAGCCACCTGCAATAGCGGGCGACTTTTGTCGTGCCGTAAGCGCCGAAACAATTCTTCAGGCACTGAGTTGAGATAGATCACATGAGTGCGGGTATGCAAATGATCCCGGTTGTCGGGCCGTAACACCACGCCGCCGCCGGTGGACAGCACACCGGCCGGCGCCTGGGTCAGCTCGTCAATAACGGTTTGTTCAAGGTCGCGAAAACTGGCTTCGCCCTCACGCTCGAAGTACTCACGAATGGAGCAGCCCAGGCGCTGCTCGATAACGTGGTCGGAATCCGAGAAAGGAACCTGAAGTCGTCGGGCCAGCTGCCGCCCGACAGTGGATTTACCTGAGCCGGGGAGGCCAATGAGGCTGAGCAACAAAGTTCAGGAGAGTCAACGCGAGATGATGTCGCCGATAACACGGGGCGTAATGAACACCAGCATCTCCTGTTTGTTGGCAGTCTTGCTTGTGCTTTTGAACAAGTTACCCACACCAGGCAAATCCCCAAACAGTGGTACCTTGGTCACACTGTCCACCTCAGTGAGTTCGAAAATACCGCCAATCACGACCGTACCACCATTTTCAACCAGCACCTGTGTCTGAATGTGCTTGGTATTGATAGCAAAGCCTGCGGCCGTGGATTGACCCACAGTGTCTTTATTCACGTCCAGCGCCAGAATGATGTTGCCCTCAGGAGTAATTTGGGGCGTGACTTCAAGCTTCAAATTCGCCTTACGGAATGCAATTGAAGTTGCGCCGCTGGATGTCGCCACCTGATAGGGAAGTTCCGTCCCTTGCTCGATCAGCGCCTTGATCTGATCTGCAGTGACCACACGAGGACTGGAAACAACTTTACCCTTCCCATCAGCTTCAAGCGCAGACAGTTCCAAGTTGAGGAATCGGTTTGCGGCAGATCCAAATATGGAAAGTGCGATATTTGCAGGCGAATAACCCCCCTGCCCTTGTGCTGGCAAATTCACAAAGTTTCCTGACGTAGTTCCGGAGACACCTGCAACATAACTTGAACCAAAAGATGCACCCACGCCGGTGTTTGGATTGACCCCTGACCCAATACCGCCTCCTAACTTCACCCCAAGGGACTTGCCAAAGGTGTCTGATGCCTCAACTATTCTCGCTTCGATCAGGACCTGACGCGCGGGAATGTCAAGCTTGGCAATCAATTGCTGGACTTGATCCAAACGGCTGGGAATATCGGTCACAAAAAGCTGGTTGGTACGGGCTTCAGAGATCACACTGCCACGCGCACTCAGTAAGCGGGCATTTCCAGTTGTACCGGACGCACCACCCGAAGAAGCAGTCAATTGCGCAGCCACTTCCGTTGCCCTGGTGTAATTCAATTGGAACGCCTGTGTGCGTAGAGGCTCCAAGCCTTGTAATGCGGCTGCCGCTTCCAGGTCAAGCTTTTCTTTGGTATTGATTTCGTCTTTAGG
>DFWT01000158.1:15360-15508 GCA_002381045.1 Rhodoferax sp. UBA4127 | reverse complement strand
GCTGACCAACCGGGTTTGAATTCATAGGCAAAAGCGATGATGGCGCCAGGAGAGAAACCCTTGTAATTGAGCGGCACCTTGTTCTCATACGGTTCCACGTAGCCGTACAACAGGCCCGCAGTCCACTTGAATGACAAGGCCTTGATGC
>DFWT01000158.1:12077-15353 GCA_002381045.1 Rhodoferax sp. UBA4127 | reverse complement strand
AGGTGAAGGGACTCACTTGAACCTGCAGCTTGGTTCCAGGTTGAAACTCAAAGCCAGCAATTGTCTCGGCACCAGCGCCAAGGGCGATCTGCGCCAAAATCAGGCCAGTCGCGGTATGTAAGGAGCGTTTCATGGGGTCAGGTTCAAGCGGTAAATCAAATTGGCACGCAGTGTAAAGGCTGGGCTGCGGGGGCTGACGGCCGGGGTCTTGAGTCTGGTGTTGCTAGCCACCAGCGGCTGCGCCTGGCTTGATTCACGCCAGCGCGAACTGATCTACCGCCCGACCCCAGCGCAGTCCACCAGCGCCGCCAACTTGCTGCCGGGCGACCGCCGCTACCAAGTCAATCTGCCGAACGACAACGGTGCCGAGCATCTGGCCTTCTGGTGGTTGCCCAACACCGAGCCCAACGCACCCACCCTGCTTTACTTACACGGCACGTTTCGCAATCTATACGGCAACCAGCGCAAGATCGAATCCCTGCGGAGCGCCGGCTTCTCGGTGCTGGCAGTGGACTACCGGGGTTGGGGTGACAGCAGCCCACGCATTCCTTCCGAACAGAGCATTCTGCAAGACGCCAACGTCGCTTGGCGAGAGCTGACGACATACCAGCCCAACTCCGCCAAGCGGGTGATCTACGGCCACTCCATGGGCAGCGGTGTGGCGGTAGATTTAGCCAGCCGTTTGACCAGCCCGGGAGACTACGGCGGCCTGGTGCTGGAGTCAGCCTTCACCAGCTTCAATGAGGTGGCAGGCGAATCGGGTTGGCTGGCCCGCGTGTTGGCTTGGTTCACCCAAGAACGATTTGACTCCAAATCAAAAATCGGCCGCGTCCAGGCACCCTTGCTGATGCTGCATGGCAAGCTGGATGCCACCATTCCGATGGTATTGGGCGAGCGGCTTTACGCGGGCGCCAATGCACCCAAGCGCTGGGTCATGATCGAAGGTGCGGCCCACAGCGATCTAGACCTGGTGGCCCCTGATCTGTACCAACGCAGCCTGCGCGACTTTGCAGCCGCCCATTTGGCCCCATCAACGCGCTGAACGCCAGGAGACTGTGCGGCAGAGCACTCTGCCGCACAGTCTCCTATATACCCATCGGCAGGACTTGCAGGCGCTGCAATTGCGCTTTGAGCTGCNNCTGGGCTCAAGTTGAAAGCGGCGCTCCAGCAGGGCGTAAATTTCAGGCTCGGGTTTGATGTGCTTCACATCGCCCGAAAAAATGCCCCCATTAAACCAGGCAATAAATTCATGCTTGTGCTCCAACACGCGCGCATAAGGCTCCGGCATGTTGGACAGGTAATACAGTCGCAAAGTTGAACCAGCCTGGTCGCGTAGCGCACGCAATTGCGCCAGCAGCGCTAATGTGTCGTCCATGGTCTGCAGACGCTCACCAATTCCATCCACCAGCGCGCGCAGGTCGGGTTCATTCAAGCCAAGCCGCTGTGCTGTACGAAAACTCACCTCGCTTGCAGTCAACACACCGCGGTCAAAGTCATGCCAATCTGCATGGCCAAAGACGGCATGCGTCAACGCAGACCTTTGCTCCTCGGTGGCCGCATGGTCCGGGAAATGGGTTTGAATCAACGCGCCCGGCTGCCAGGTGAACAACACCGCGCCAAAGTCAAAAACGATATTCACTCACTTGACCTTTTCAAGATGGATTGGTAGCCGAAGCATGAGCCGCCAAGGCACTGCGCAGTCGCTTAACCAAGGTGGCAGGTTGCGCCTTGGCGAGCTGTACCTTCGGCGTGCCATGCCAATCAGCAAAGTCAGCAATGGCTTTGGCCACCGACTCCACTTGTGCATCGGTCCACGCTGCCCCTGGTTGGGCAAACAAAGCCCTCACTTCAAACAAACCCTGGGCGCGATGCGCCTTCGCATCCAGCCTGCCGATCAACTCACCACAGCACAAAATCGGCAGTACAAAGTAGCCATGCACCCGTTTGGGTTCGGGTGTGTAGCACTCCAGCCGGTAGTCAAAATCAAACAGGGTGGCGGCGCGTTCGCGGTCCCACACCACTGGGTCAAACGGTGACAGGAGCGCGGTGTGTGTCGCCTGCAACTTGCCCGCGGCGGCCTTGTTGAGCAGCGCCTTGTGGGTGTGGTGCACGTAAGCCAGTGACGCCCAGCCGTCAACCGCCACACGCAGCAAAGCGCCAGTGTCTACCAGCGCATCCAAGTCCGCATCCCGAAGCCGCGGCTTGGTCCGAAAGTAATCATTGATCCAGCGCGCCTGAGTGATGCCCAACGCCTCCACCGCCTTTTCGATCCATGCGCTATGCATCAGCTCATCCGATGGCGCACCATTGACCTCAGCACCCTGCACCTCCGGCGCGACACGCTCAGTCAGGTCGTACACGCGGTGAAAGTTCTCCCGCCTTGCCACCATGATTTCACCCGAGGCAAACAGGGTCTCCAGCCAGCGCTTTTCATCTTTCCAACCCCACCAGGCACTGGTGCGGGTCTCAGTGCCCTTGAAGTCAGATGACTTGACCGGGCCATTGGCGCGAATGTGTGCCAACAGGTTATCCAGTTGCGGCCGATTTGCTTCCTGGTTCGTCACCGCGTTGGTCAAACCCCAGTGGCGACGCGCGCTGCGGTTGTAGGCGCGGTGCAACAACAAGTCTGCGCGGAGAGCAAAGCAGGCCTCATGGGCCCAGGTCTCAAACAATTGCCCTTGCGCCAGCGCGTCCTCCAGCCAGACCGGCTGGTAATGCCCCAAGCGCGAAAAAAGCACCAGGTAGGGGCTGCGATTGACCACGTGGATGGTGTCAATCTGCAGCAGAGCCATGCGCTCAATGGTTCGCAGCAAAGCGGGCCGGCTGGCCTTGCGCGCCGATGGCTGCAACAAGCCTTGCGCGGCCAAATGCAAGGCGCGCGCCTGGGTGATGGACAGCATCACCCCAAACTCCTCAGGCGCGTAGGCGGGTCAACAAGCCTGCGGTTGAGCCGTCCAGCCCGGTGGCGTTGCCGCTGTTCAGGCGTGCTTCCACGTCCTTGGCCAGCACCTTGCCCAGCTCCACGCCCCATTGATCGAAGGCGTTGATCTGCCACAGCGCCGCCTGCGTGAACACGCTGTGCTCGTACANNTCAAAACTGTTGATGCCCCACAAGCTGCCCGACACAAACACCCGGTGTTCCTGAAGCGCGATCAAGGCGCCCAGGCTGGTGGGACTCAAATCGTCGAGCAGCAAAAAAGTGCTGGGTCGGTTGCCGGTGAAATGCTTGTGCCCGCCCGCATCCGTTTTTCCCAGCATCAGCGCCTGCGCCTGCGC
>DFWT01000158.1:0-12004 GCA_002381045.1 Rhodoferax sp. UBA4127 | reverse complement strand
CTTGCCATTGCTTTCCATCTCCAGCTGTTGCAAGTAAGCCGGGTAGCGTTTGAGGGCGCTGTGGTACGGGGCCACAGACCGGCTGGTGAAGCCATGGAAGTTGCGGTACCACACGTCCAGCAGGCCCAGACGAACCGGCAGATTCTGTGCCAGTGGCGCGGTGCGAAAGTGCTCATCCATGGCATGCGCACCCGCCAAAAATTCTCTAAAGCCTTGGGCACCAATCGCAATCGCCAGGGGCAGCCCAATGGCCGACCACACCGAATAACGCCCGCCCACCCAATCCCAAAACCCAAAGGTGGTGGTGATGCCAAAGGCATTGGCCGCCGCGACGTTGGTGGTCAGCGCCGCAAAGTGTCGGGCAATATTGCTGCCACCCTGCGCCTGAAACCAGGCCTTGGCCGAAGCGGCATTGGTCATGGTCTCAATGGTGGTGAAAGTCTTGCTCGCCACCAGAAACAGCGTGCTCTCAGGTTTGATCTTTTTCAGCACCGCATTGAGCTCATGACCGTCCACGTTCGAGACAAAGTGAATACGCTTGGATGGTGTCGCAAATTCATCCAAGGCGAGCACTGCCATTTGTGGCCCAAGGTCCGAGCCGCCAATGCCGATGTTGACCACGTCAGTGATACCTTTGTCGGCACGCATGGCTTCCGCAAAGGCCAGCATGGCGTCCAGCGTGTGATGCACCTCCGCCAATTGACTTGCTACAGAATTAATATCTATCCGCGCTTGTTTCATCTGGGCGAGCGGCGGATTTCTTAACAACCAGTGCATCACCTGCCTGCCTTCGGTGGTGTTGATCACCTCACCGGCAAACATAGCATCGCGGTGTGCTTCCAAGCCAGTTTGACGCGCCAAGTCCAGCAGCAGTGCCTCGGTGCCTGCGTCAATCCGATTTTTGGACAGGTCAGCAAACACATGCGGGGCGCTTTGGCTGAAGGCCTCGAAACGCTTGCTGTCAGAAGCAAACGCAGCACGCGCATCAAAGGCTTTTCCGCTGGCATCAAACGCGGCTTGCAGCGCTTGCCACGCGGGGGTTTGGTCGCAGCGAAGGGTCGTCATGGTCGGGATCTCTCAGGAATCGAAGGTAGATGTCAGGCTGCAAGCAACAACTGGTCCAACTTACCGGCGTCCACACAAAATGCCCGTATGCCTTCAGCCAATTTTTCGGTGGCCATGGCGTCCTGATTCAGGGCAAAGCGGAAGGTGGTTTCGTCATAACTCAGGTGCGGCAAGTCCAGCGCCAACGCGGCCTGGGCATCCAAGGCTTTTGACAGCGATGCGGTGCTGCCAGAGAGTTCGGCCAACAGTTCCGGGCTGATGGTGAGAAGGTCGCAACCAGCCAGTGCGGTAATCTGGCCCACATTGCGAAAGCTCGCGCCCATCACCTCGGTGGCAATGCCAAACTTTTTGTAGTAGTTGAAGATCTGCGTCACCGATTTCACGCCCGGGTCATTCGCCCCCGTATGGTCAGCCTCCACCCAGGCGCTACCCGCCGACTTTTTGTACCAGTCGTAAATGCGCCCGACAAAGGGCGAAATCAATTGCACTTTGGCCTGACCACAGGCAACCGCCTGGCAGTGTGAGAACAGCAGCGTCAGGTTGGTATGAATGCCGCGTTGTTCCAGTTCGGCGGCCGCCTGAATGCCTTCCCAGGTGGCAGCCACCTTGATCAACACACGGTCAATGTGAATGCCCTGCGCTTGATACAGCTCAATCAAGCGCTCGGCCCGCGCCACTGTGGCACTGGTGTTGAAACTCAGACGTGCATCCACTTCAGTGGACACCCGCCCTGGGATGATCGCCAAAATCTCACAACCAAAACGCACCAGCAAGCGGTCGGTGATTTCATCGAGCGTACGCCCGCGGAACTCGGCCACTGCATCGTCCAGCAGCGAGCGGTACTCGGGCTTTTGCACCGCCTTGAGGATCAACGACGGGTTGGTCGTGGCATCGGTGGGTTGAAAGGCTTCAATCTGCTTGAAGTCGCCAGTGTCCGCCACCACGGTGGTGAACTGTTTGAGGGCATCGAGTTGGTTCATGCGGACATTATCCAGCCCCGGCTAAGCCATCAAGTACGTCACGGTAACAACCCGAGCGAAAGCGATAAAGACCCTTCGCACAACGCGTCCAATCGATTAAGTTAATCAAACGTTTGATTTATATTATTAGAATTCTGTCGATGAAATCCGCAACGCTTAAGCAAGCTGTGCCAGGTGCAATAGATCAAAAACCGTTGCGCAGTGATGGGCAGCAAGCGCGCCTGCGTCTGCTGGATGCCGGTCTGGCGCTGTTCGCCGACAAGGGTTTTGCCGAGACATCCACCCGTGAAATCGCACAACTTGCGCAGGTTAATGTGGCGGCCATCAGTTATTACTTTGGTGACAAGGAAGGACTTTACCGCGCCGTCTTCACCGACCCACGGTACAACCCCAAGCTCGATGCCGATGCCTTGGCCACCACACCCACCGACATCAAAACCACATTGCGTTTTTTGTTGGCAGGGCTGGCGGCTTCCCTCAAGGATGTGGCTTTAACCAAGCAATGCATGAAACTGCATTTCCGCGAAATGCTGCAACCCACGGGCGTCTGGCAGGACGAAATCGATCACAACATCAAGCCCAATCACATGGCTTTGGTGCAGGCCTTGTGCCAGCATCTGAAGCTAAAAGCCGCTGATGACGATGTGCACCGGCTGGCATTTTCCATTTCCGGCCTGGGCATCATGCTGCATGTGGGCCACGACGTGGTGACCGCCATTCGTCCGCAGGTGATTGATGGTGCTGCGGCCGTTGACCTGTATGTAGAGCGCATCCTGATCTATGCCCTGGCCATGGTTGAGGCAGAAGCCCAACGCCGACGCAGCACTGGCTCGCCGACCACACCTCAAAAATCGCCCCGCAAAGCCGTCGCTGGGCAACACCTGTCAACTCTTCGCACATGAACAAATGACGATGAACATCTTCCAACACTTACCACGCACCGCGGCGATGGCACTGGCTCTTGGCCTGGCCGGCTGCGCCAACTTCATGCCGCCCACGCAGGTCGAGGCCCAAGTGGCACCGCAATGGCAGGCACCGTTGCCGCACCAGGGCACCGTGAGCAACTTGGCCCAATGGTGGCAGAACCAAGGCGACCCAGTGCTGGCCGAGCTGATTGACGCCGCTCAGACTGTGAGCCCATCGGTGGCCCAAGCGCTTGCGCGGGTAGATGCCGCGCGCGCCACCCGCGCCGCCGCCAATGCCGCACTGCTGCCCAGCTTGGACGCCACAGCCAGCGCCAGCCGGGGGGTGAGCCAGCCCAATGTGCCATTGGCCACCACCCAAATCGTGGGCTTACAAGCGGCATGGGAGCTGGACCTGGTGGGTGCCAACCGCGCCGTCAGCCGCGCGGCTGATGCCCAGGTTCAGGGTGTGCAAGCGCAATGGCATGACGCGCGGGTATCGGTGGCGGCCGAGGTGGCCAACAGCTACTACAGCCTGTCCACCTGCACCCAGTTGCTGAGCGGTGCGCGCGCCGATGCCGCCTCACGCCAAGAGACAGCGCGTCTGGCCGAGGTAAGCGCCAAAGCTGGCTTTACCGCGCCATCCACCGCCGCCTTGGCCCGCGCCAGTGCAGCCGATGGCAACAGCCGCATGACACAGCAGGCAGCAAGCTGCGAGCTGGACACCAAGGCACTGGTGGCGTTGACTGGGATGTCTGAACCTGACTTAAAGAAAAATCTGGCTGCAGCCCTTATGAAACCTGCACAAGCAGCACCTTTTTTAATAGCGAACGTGCCAGCCCAAACCCTGACCCAACGACCGGATGTGTTTGCTGCAGAGCGTGACGTGATGGTGGCCAGCGCGCAGGTGGGTGCAGCCAAGGCCCAACGCTTGCCGCGCCTGAGCTTGAATGGGTCCATTGGCGCAATGCGCTTTGCCAGCCAGGGCAACACCACATCGTTGGACACCTGGTCCTTCGGCCCGCTGAGCCTGAGTCTGCCGATTTTTGACGGTGGCCAGGGCGCCGCCAATGTGACCTCCGCCGAGGCCAACTACACCCAGGCCGTAGCGGTGTATCGCGGCAAAGTGCGCCAGGCGGTGCGCGAGGTGGAAGAAGCCTTGGTGAATCTGCAAAGTGCCGATGCCCGAAAGCTGGATGCCGAAGTGTCATCCACCGGCTACGCCGAATCCCTGCAAGCCACGCAAGCCCGCTACAGCCAGGGCTTGGCCAGCCTGGTCGAGTTTGAAGATGCCCGGCGCAGCAGCTTGGCCGCCCAGTCGGCCCAACTGTCATTGGCGCTGGAACGCAACCGCGCCTGGGTGGCGCTCTACCGTGCGCTGGGTGGCGGCTTTGACGCCCCAACTTCTGCCGATCTGTCCGCCGCCCGCTGAGAACCCCCTCGCTCAAGCCTACAAAGAACACCCCTCACACTGACCGATTCGCACACCCTATGAACACACTGAACCGCCTCTCTGCCAAACCCCTCACACTGGCCATGTTCGCCTCCGCGCTGATTGGCGTGATCAGCCTGGGCCTGCTGGTAGCCAATCCTTCCACAGCACAAACCAGTGCACCTGCCGCCACCAGCGCCAAACCGGCCTTAACCGTGTCACTGACCCAGGCCAAAAGCAGCAACCTGCCCGTCAAACTCTCTGCCAATGGCAGCGTGGCCGCCTGGCAGGAAGCCAGTGTGGGCACCGAAACCGGCGGCCTGCGCGTGGCCGAGTTGCATGCCAACGTAGGTGACAGCGTGAAGAAGGGTCAGGTGCTGGCCAGCTTTGCCACCGAGAGCGTGCAGGCCGACGTGGCCTTGACGCGTGCCGCCTTGGCCGAAGCGCAGGCCAATGCGGCAGAGGCAGCAGCCAATGCCGAGCGTGCCCGTGCCGTGCAAGGCAGCGGCGCCCTCAGTGCCCAGCAGATCAACCAGTACCTGACCCAGGAACAAACCGCTAAGGCGCGTGTGGCATCTGCCCAAGCGCAGCTCGATTCGCAATTGCTGCGCCTCAAACAAACCCAGGCACTGGCGCCGGACGCCGGCATCATCTCCAGCCGCACCGCCAGCGTGGGGGCCGTCATGGGCGCTGGCAGCGAGATGTTCAAGCTCATCCGCCAAGGTCGCCTTGAGTGGCGCGGCGAAGTCACTTCAGCAGAACTGGAGCGCGTCAAAGTGGGAACCGGCGTGACGCTGATTTCGCCCACCGGCGCCCAGGTCAAGGGGCGTGTGCGCACGGTGGCACCCACGGTAGATGCGGCCACACGCAACGGCTTGGTTTATGTGGATGTGCTGCAGAGCCTGGGCAGCGGCAAGACCGCCGTCAACGGCTTCAAACCCGGTATGTTTGCCCGTGGCGAGTTTGAGTTGGGCAGTTCCAGCGCGCTCACCGTGCCGCAAACCGCGGTGGTGGTGCGTGATGGCTTCAGCTACATCTACCGCGTGGGACAAGACAAACGCGTGAGCCAACTCAAAGTGCAAACTGGCCGTGTCGTGGCTGACCACATCGAGATCCTAAGCGGCATCAAACCGGACGACCAACTGGTGGCCAGTGGTGGCAGTTTCCTCAGCGACGGCGATTTGGTGAAGGTGGTAAGCGCACCCGCAACCGCTACGGGAACCCCTGTGCAGGACGCGAAAACAAATAGTGCTCCAGCACAGGTGAAACCTGCGTCAGCAGCTGCTAAATAAGGAGCGCCAGACATGAATCTTTCTGCCTGGTCGATCAAGAACCCGATCCCCGCGGTGATGCTCTTTGTGATGCTGAGCTTTGCCGGCATGCTGGCTTTCAAGTCCATGAAGGTGCAGCAGTTCCCGGATCTGGAATTGCCCACCGTCACCGTGGCCGCCAGCCTGCCCGGTGCCGCTCCGGCGCAACTGGAAACCGAAGTCGCGCGCAAACTGGAAAACGCCATTGCGCCCTTGCAAGGCCTGAAAAACATCTACACCAAGGTCCAGGACGGTGGCGTCACGGTCACGGCCGAGTTTCGCCTGGAAAAGCCCACGCAGGAAGCGGTGGACGATGTCCGCAGCGCGGTGCAAGGTGTGCGCAGCGACCTGCCCAGCGACGTGCGCGATCCAGTAGTGAGCAAGGTCAACTTGTCAGGCGCACCGATTCTGGCCTTCACCATCCGCTCGGCCCAAATGGACGACGAGGCGCTTAGCTGGTTTGTCGATAACACCGTGGCTCGGCGCCTGCTGGGTGTCAAAGGCGTGGGTTCGGTGGTGCGTGTGGGTGGTGTGAACCGCCAAGTTGAAGTGGCACTGGACCCTCTCAAACTGCAGGCGCTGGGCGCTACCGCAGCCGATGTCTCGCGCCAGTTGCGCCAAGTACAAACCGAGAGTGCGGGGGGCCGTGCCGATCTGGGTGGCAGTGAACAACCCATGCGCACCCTGGCCACCGTGAAAACGGTAGAGGAACTGGCACGCATTGAATTTGCCTTGAGCAATGGGCAGCGCGTGCGGCTGGATCAGGTGGCCAAGGTCAGTGACACCGTGGCCGAGCCGCGCGCTTTGGCCCTGCTCAACGGTGTGCCAGTGGTCGGCTTTGAGATCACCCGCAGCAAAGGTGCGGGCGAGGTGGAGGTAGGCGCGGCCGTACAAGCGGCATTGAACGAGCTAAAAGTCGAGCATCCAGACATGGAGCTCACCCAGGCCTTTGACTTTGTCACGCCGGTGGCCGAGGAGTTTGAGGCCTCCATCACCATGCTGCTTGAAGGTGCCTTGCTGGCCGTCGTCGTGGTCTGGCTGTTTCTGCGTAATTGGCGCGCCACCTTTGTGTCGGCGGTGGCTCTGCCCTTGTCTGTGATTCCGGCCTTCATCGGCATGGGCTATTTTGGGTTTTCCATCAACACCGTCACCTTGCTGGCTTTGTCCCTGGTGATCGGGGTGCTGGTCGATGACGCCATTGTGGAAGTGGAAAACATCGAGCGCCATCTGGTGATGGGCAAAACGCCTTTTCAGGCGGCCATGGAAGCCACCAATGAAATCGGTCTGGCGGTGGTGGCCACCACGTTCACACTGATCTCGGTCTTTTTGCCCACTGCCTTCATGGCCGGTATTCCAGGTAAATTTTTCAAGCAGTTTGGCTGGACTGCGGCGCTGGCGGTGTTTGCCTCGCTGGTGGTGGCGCGCCTGCTGACGCCAATGATGGCCGCCTACATCATGAAGCGCAGCCCGCGTCCGCACAAAGACCCGTTCTGGATGCCCGCTTACATGAAAGCCAGCCGATGGGCTTTGAGCCACCGTTGGATCACGCTAGGCCTGGCTGGTGCCTTCTTCGTTGGGTCGCTTGCCTTGATTCCGCTGTTGCCCACCGGCTTCATACCGCCTGACGACAACTCACAAACCCAGGTCTACATGGAGCTGCCTCCGGGGTCGACCCTGAGCCAAACACGTGACGCGGCGGAAGCGGCTCGCCAGTTGCTTGGCAAAGTGGAGCATGTGAAAAGCATCTACACCACCATTGGCGGTGGTGCCGCGGGCTCGGATCCGTTTGCGCCCGCAGGCACCACAGAAGTGCGCAAGGCGACGCTAACCGTGCTGCTGACCGAACGAGGCCAGCGACCCCGCAAACAAGGCATTGAGAACGCCATCCGTGCAGCCATGGCCGAACTGCCCGGTGTGCGCAGCAAGGTGGGCTTGGGTGGGTCAGGCGAGAAGTACATGCTGGTTCTGACCGGTGAAGACCCGCAAGCCTTGGCCACTGCGGCCGCTGCAGTTGAAAAGGACCTGCGCACCATTCCCGGCCTGGGCAGCATCACATCAAGCGCCAGCCTGATCCGCTCCGAGATCGCCGTGCGGCCAGACTTTGCCCGCGCTGCGGACTTGGGCGTGACCAGCAGCGCGATTGGCGAGACCCTGCGCATTGCCACGGTGGGCGACTACGACACTGCGCTCCCGAAGCTCAACTTGAGCCAGCGCCAGGTGCCGATCGTGGTCAAGCTCGACAGCAACGCCCGCCAAGACCTTGACCTGTTGGGCCGCCTGAGTGTGCCCGGAGTCAAAGGTCCGGTGATGCTCAGCCAGGTGGCGACACTGGAAGTCACCGGTGGCCCGGCCGTGATTGACCGGTTGAACCGGTCACGCAACATCACCTTTGAAGTGGAACTTTCAGGCGCACCATTGGGCGATGTCACCGTGGCAGTTTCCAAACTGCCCAGCGTGCAAAACCTGCCAGCGGGTGTGAAGCAACTGACCCTGGGCGATGCGGAAATCATGGAAGAACTGTTTGCCAGTTTTGGTCTGGCCATGCTGACCGGTGTGCTGTGCATCTACATCGTTCTGGTGCTGCTGTTCAAAGACTTCTTGCACCCCTTCACTATCCTGACCGCCCTACCCTTGTCATTGGGCGGTGCGTTTGTCGGGCTGCTGCTGGCCGACAAGAGTTTCTCAATGCCGTCATTGATTGGTTTGATCATGCTGATGGGCATTGCCACCAAGAACTCGATTTTGCTGGTGGAATACGCCATCGTGGCTCGACGCGGTCACGATGGCAGCGACGGCCAGCCCGTGGTAGCTGGCATGAGCCGCTTTGATGCCCTGCTGGACGCCTGCCACAAACGCGCCCGACCCATTGTCATGACCACCCTGGCCATGGGTGCCGGCATGGTGCCACTGGCGGCAAGCTGGGGTGCTGCCGACAACAGCTTCAGAAGCCCGATGGCCGTGGCCGTGATTGGCGGCCTGATCACATCCACGTTGCTGAGCCTGCTGGTGATCCCGTCGGTGTTCAGCGTGATGGACGACTTTGAGAAACTTATGGGCCGCGCCAAGCGCTGGGTACTGCGGGAAAAAGTAACCGATGACAAGTCGGAGTTAAACGCGGCCTGACGCCCCCACGCCTAGCTCGTACGCTTGGGTGCCAATTGAGTTGGCAGCACCTCAGGGCTCAGGGATTCATCTGCCAGGTCGTTGTCCACCAACTCCCCTTGCGTGTTCACCAGTAGCAGTTGGTAGTCATTCCAGCCCCGTACGCCTGTCTTCATGGAATACACCTGTTCGAATCCCATTTGCTGCACCATTGTGATACGAGTCTGGGCACCGATAACTCTGAACCCTTTTTCCATTTCGAAATGGCAGTTGCTAGGCTCAGGTTGTCGCCGGAGATGCTCGTCGTGGCGCCGGTCACTTTCACCTCGCTCACAAGCGCCCGCAAAAAGTTCTTTGCCAAGGGGCTTTTTGCCGAGAGAACCGTTTCCTTAATCCCAGCAATGAAGGCTTCAATCTGTTGACGTCCAAAACGCCTGATTGGAAGGCGGTGGCGATACTGCAATTGGGCGATTTCCGACGCGATAGTGTCGCGCTTACGTTGTAACGCATTGATATGGTCGTTCAAACTTGCGCCAATTTCAATGCTTCCGGCCTCAACGGCGGTAAACCATTTGCTTAGCTGCTCGACGGTCAACGCCGCTTTTCGATGGAGATCAAGTTCACGCTGTCGATCAGGTGCTTGGAGTAACTTGAGACGTTCGTTCATGGCTTCCACAGTCGCGGTGATTCGTTCTGTGGTAAGTAATTTCTCCTCCAGAACATTTAAAACTACTTGCTCAAGTTCTTCCCGTGGCACATTCGGACAATTACATTCCATATTGCCTATGTAGGTGCGTGTTGAACAACGATAGTAATCGTAATTACCACCCTTTCCAGATGCGAGAATCATATTTCTACCACAGAGCCCACATTTGGCGATTCCTGCCAACAAAGTGGAAGTCAAGATACCCTTATATATTAAATTCTTTGGTGAACGATCAGTCAAAGAAGTCGCAACGGCATCAAAGATCTCTTTTGTAACAATCGCAGGAACGCTTGTTTTAACCCATTCGCTCTCTGGGTGAATTTCACCCGTCTTTGCATGACGTCGATTAAAAATATATTCCCCATGGTAAACCGAGTTTGTAAGAGTTGCATGTACCGCCTGAATTCTCCATAACTTCCCACGGTATAGTAATCCAGCGGCATTTAGGTGGGTGGCGATTTTTTTTAATCCAAGTACCTGACCCGCATGTCCTTCATGAGCAAGCTTATAGATGAGCCTTACCGTTTCCGCCTCATCCGGGTTTATCATCAGCCTCCTTTTTTTTCCTCCCCTCGACGGTAGATCTGTCATAAAGGATATGTAGCCAAAAGGAGGAACTGCGCCATTAAAAAAGCCATCTTGAGCATTTTGAATCATGCTCTTATGCACTTGAATTGAATTTTGTTCAGAGGAATATTGATTGAACAGGGTCATAAACTTACGAGTCATATTTCCCATAGGATCATCAGTAGTAGGCTGTGTTATGGAAATAATTCTAACTTTATGTTTTTTCAGTTTCCGTTCATAAAAACTGAACTCAAATTCATCACGGTAAAATCGAGAAAAAGTGTAGACAATTATTGCGTCAAACGGCCTTTCGGGTGAAATAGCATCCGAAATCATCCTTTGAAACTGAGGTCTCCTATCATTGGTTGCAGTTTCACCCGGTTCCTCGTATATTGTAATAACAATATGACCTTGGCTATGTGCCCAGGCTTCAAGTTGTTTTTTCTGTGCGTCCAGTGATACGCCTTCCTCGGCTTGGACTGGTGTTGATACTCGAATATATAAAGCTACTTGCATATTTTCTCCATTGGTTATTCAAAAGATGTTATTTACACTTTCTAATAGTTGGATTTCAATTTCGATTCCAAAATTTCAACTAAATTTTCTTGGTTTGTCGACGTCCATTCTGAATCTATTAGCTTTTTCATTTCGGAAAAATGTTCCATCGCTGCAATTAGCACAGTCAATTCCTCTCCGCCTGGCGTAACATCACTAAAGTGAGGCAAAAAGCTCACTTGAACTGTACATTTGGCGGTTTTTTTGTGGATCTTCAAGTGCTTCATTTCTCGTTCCGTTCATTTTTGAGCGAGCATGAATTAGTATTCAAATTTGCAGTAAAGTGTTAGGACAGCAGTGCTGGCAGCACTAGTAAGTATCTGTGGAGGTAATATTTTGGGAAAGATTGACCGCACACATTCGACGCTTCCCCCTGCCTCTGGCCGGGATTTATTGAAAAGAATTGACCAAGCTGTGAAGGTAACTGAGCAATGGCAAAGAAGTGCGGCCGAATCGACGGCCAATTGTCATTCGGCGCTTCTCTGGAAGGCTTTGCTGGAACTTAGCAAGCCGCAAATAGAGAAGGGCGTTGCACCATCCATCAGAAAAAATGATTTCAGTCCGACGCTTAAGGGTGTTGCAATTGATGGGCGCCTTTGGGACCGCTTTCAACGGTTTTACGATGACCACTTAAGGGAGCCGCTTTATAAGGCTGCATCTGAATCTGGTGTGCCAGCACTTTCAGCTCAACGCATTACAAATGGCGGTCGAGGTGGTAATCCGGATGCGACTGAGGCGGTATTTCAGCTGATAAACCTTAATGATCTTCTTGAACCGCAGAAGTTAAGTCAGCAGTTTGGGACTAATCAAAAAGGAGTTGAACAACTCGTTGTACCCCACCAATCTTGCGAACACGCCGCCAAATCGTCGCTGGAATCAATCCGACCAAACGACTCGAATCAGGGAAATCAGTCCAAAATTGGGCATGGCAGCGAATCTGTCGGCGTTACAGTCAACAATACCGAACCAAAAGTGAATTGCTCTGAAGCAGATCGCGGCATGGCGCAAACCTCTGGTACTAGCAACAAGCGTTTTTCGCTTGACTCGCTTCTGATTGCATTGTCAATTGCCCGGTCACCACGCATCTCAGTCACCCAAAATTCTTCATCACCGTTGGTCATCTTGACTTTAGTTTTCTGCGCTGCTGCGGTAGGAGGCGGTGCAGTAAGTAGCCAAGAATTCGTCCAGTTTGTTTATGTTTTATCGGACATTTTGAGACGGGTCGTTTCAATATTTTTGGGGAACAGTGGCGTAGTCCTGTAGACCGCTGTTAGTGGCTCTGTGAAACCAAATTTGAATAGCAGGATAGTGCAAGCACAGGATTTCTGAGGCAGCATTGCCGGCATTGGCCGACGGCTGCAACCAGCCCAAGGACGAAACCGCTG
>DFWT01000221.1 GCA_002381045.1 Rhodoferax sp. UBA4127 | reverse complement strand
GCAGACTGGTCGTTGGCACGCCCTGGGCTAACAGGGTGCGCACGACGGCGCTACCCACCATGCCACGGTGGCCGGCTACAAAGATTTTGGTGGCTGGTGTCATGTTAAATAAACTACAAGTTTTATAGCTTCAATCGCTCTATTTACTGAGGCTAAGGCGACATTTCTTCAACAACATCTGCCACCTCGAGCTCCAGCTTGTCTATCTCGGCCTTCAGCTCAACAAACTCCCGCTGTTTGCGGCGCAAGAACATCGCGGTAAGTTCCGCCTTTTGCGCCATACCGGCAGGCGTCAGCAAGTAAGCATATGCAAGCTTGTTTTGGCTGCGTTTAAAGCTTTGCATCTTGACCAAACCTTTGTCCAGCAACGCCTTCAGGCAAAAGTTTGTCTTACCCAAACTGACGCCCAGTTCAGCCGCCAGCTCGCGTTGATTAATGTGCGGCTTGGTCTGTAGCACGCGCAATACTTTGAGATGGGTATCGAGGTGAATCGCGTCCACCTCCGTGTTCATGGCTTTCTCAGGGGGTTCGAAGCTATTTCTGTTCATGGCGTGAACAGATCATACCAGCCAGTCCCGTTTCCCCTGCGAAACGCCGTGCCAACTCAGGTGCAGCAAAAAACTAAAAATGTATCCCCCGCATCATCTGCTGCATCGCCACCGCCTCAGCCGACAGTTTGGACTTTTCCCCTGACTTTGCGCCCTTGGCGGCGCTGGAGTCGGGGAACATCCTGAAGGTGGTGTTCATCACAATCTGGGCCACGCGCGGTACAAGGGCGTGCAACACTTGGCCAAAGATGCCCAAGCGGGTGGCTACCCGCACCGGCTTGAAGATGCAGGCCTGGGCAATCATGTCGGCAGCTTCTTCTGGAGCCAGCGTGGGCACGTTGTTGTAAATGCCGGTAGGCGCAATCATGGGCGTGCGCACCAGCGGCATGTTGATGGTGGTGAAACTGATGCCTTGGTCTGCAAATTCGCTGCTGGCGCAACGCGTCCAGGCGTCCAGGGCCGCCTTGCTGGCCACGTAGGCACTGAAGCGAGGCGCATTGGTCAGGACGCCAATGCTGCTGATGTTGACCACGTGGCCTTTGCGCTTGGCCACCATGCCTGGCAAAAACCCGGTGGTCACGCGCAGGCTGCCAAAGTAGTTGAGTTGCATGGTGCGCTCGTAGTCGTGAAAGCGGTCGTAGCTGGACTCGATGGCGCGGCGGATGGAACGGCCCGCATTGTTGATCAAAAAGTCAACACCACCATGGGTTTCGTTGACCGACTGCACAAAGGCTTCGCACTCCTCTTGCTCGGCAATGTCTACGGCGTAGGCGATGAACTGGTAGCCGCGCGCCTTGGCTTCGGCACATGCTTCATCCAGCTTGTTCTGGTCTCGCCCACATATTAAAGTGATAGCACCCGCCTCAGCAAAATTGTGGGCTGCAGCCAAACCAATGCCTGAACTTCCGCCGGTGACCAAAACCACTTTGCCACCCACCGTGCCGCGCAGGCTGCGGTCGATGTGCAGGTCGGGGTCGAGGTGGCGCTCCCAGTAGTCCCACAGGCGCCAAGCGTAGTCGTGCAGGTTGGGGCAAGTGATGCCAGAGCCTTTCAGGGCGGCTTGGGCGTCGCGGCAATCAAATCGCGTGGGGTAGTTGACGAAAGTCAGCATGTCCTCGGGCAAGCCCAGGTCTTGCATGACCGCATTGCGGACACGGCGCACCGGTGCAAGCGCCATCAGACCCTTGGTGACACTGCGCGGAATAAAGCCCAGCAAAGCAGCGTTCACAAACACATTCATCTTGGGCGCATGCGCGGCCTTACTGAAGATGTCGAGCACATCGCCCACGCGGTAACCCACCGGGTCCACCAGGTGGTAGCAGCGGCTGGTGATGTCTTTTTGGTGGCTGATGGCGGCAAGCGCGTCCACCACAAAATCCACCGGAACGATGTTGATGCGCCCGCCTTCCAGGCCAATGGAGGGCATCCAGGGTGGCAGCAACTGGCGCATGCGCTGAATCAGCTTGAAGAAGTAATACGGGCCGTCAATCTTGTCCATCTCACCGGTCTGGCTGTCGCCCACCACCATGGCCGGGCGGTACACCGACCAAGGCACTTTGCACTCTTGGCGCACGATCTTTTCAGACACATGCTTGGTCATGAAATACGGGTGGTCGTAGTTCTCGGCCTCTTCAAACATGTCTTCACGGAACACGCCTTCGTACAGACCGGCGGCGGCGATGGAGCTCACATGGTGAAAGTGCCCGGCATCAATCGCCTTGACAAATTCAACCGTGTTGCGCGTGCCCTCCACATTCACTTCCACCTGGCTGGCCTCATCTGCGCCCAGGTCATAAATGGCGGCCAGGTGGTAGGCGTGGTCAATCTTGCCTTTCAGCAGCTTGATCTGCTCGGTAGCCACACCGAGCTTCTTCGCCTTCAAATCCCCCGACACCGGCAACAGGCGCGCGGCGCTGACACCGCAAAACTCGCGCAAGTCTTTGAGCTTAGCTTCGCTGCCGGGCCGAATCAGCACATGCACCACCGCGCCTTTGCGCAAGAGCAGCTTCTGCACCAAACGCTTGCCAATGAACCCTGTTGCACCGGTCACAAAATACTGCATGTTTGTCTCCATAGTCGAAGCCGCCATTTTTGCCTGAATCCAGACCCGCGGCTTACCGAGTAAACCCGTGGGCCAGTGCGGTGCAGTTAGTACGCTGCCCCTACAAACCAGCCAATGCCACTTGTACATTAGCCCCGATGCGTTTCGCCCCGCATGGCGTGCATCCCCAAAACCCCACTTTGAAGGAAGTTTTTCATGGTTACCAAGCTCTCCAAACCCAGCACCCCTGTCAAGTCCAGCGCCAAATCGTCTGGCAAAGCCAGCGCCAAACCAACGGCCGCCGCCAAGTCGGTGCTGTCGAACTCGGTCAAAGACTCGGCACAGCAGATATGGCAAGCCGGGCTGGGTGCATTCACCAAAGCCCAGGTAGAGGGTACCAAAGCCTACGAGGCGCTTGTGAAGGAAGGCGTGAGCTTCCAGCGCAAAACCCAGTCTGCCGCCGAAGAAAAAATCAACGAAGCGACCCAAAAGATGACCAGCATGGCCACCGATATCTCCAGCAAGGCGTCTGGCCAGTGGGACAAGCTGGAAAACATTTTTGAAGACCGCGTGGCCAAGGCTTTAAACAAGCTGGGCGTGCCCTCGGCCAAAGACATTGCGGTGCTGATTGCCCGCATTGACGCCTTAAATGCCAGCGTGCAAAAACTCAGCCCGACCAAAGCCGCAGCCAAACCGGCCGCCGCGCCCGTGGCAAAGGCTGCGGCAAAGAAGTCAAAACCCGCTGCCAAGCCAGCCCAAAAAGCAGCGGCAAAGAAGACGCCAGCACGCAAAGCTGCGCCCAAGGCAATAACACCGGCCCCTGCACAGGTAAACCCTCAGTAAAGCACGCCTGACCCCGGCTTAGACTAAGCCCCATGAAGTCAAGCTTGCGCCCACCCGCTCCCAAGATCGCATTGGCCTTGGCGGGGGGTGGCCCGCTTGGTGCCATTTATGAAATTGGCGCGCTGTGTGCCTTGCAAGAGTCGCTCAAAGGCATTGACTTCACCAAGCTGCAGCACTATGTGGGCGTGTCGGCGGGTGGCTTCATTGCGGCCGGCTTGGCCAATGGCATCACGCCACAGCAGTTGTTTTCCTTGTTCATCGAAGATCGCAAACGCCAAACCGAGGCGTTTGACCCGGCTTGGCTGATGAGCCCCGCGTTCTCAGAGTTTTTTACCCGCAGCCTGCGCTTGCCTGCCTTGATGATGGCCAGTGCTTGGAGCGGCAGCGTAGGCCGCAAGTCGTTTGTGCGGGCCTTGGAGCGCTTAGGCCCCACCTTGCCCACCGGCTTGTTTTCCAACGAACGCATCCACGAAGAGCTCAGCCGCCTGTTTAGCCGGCCCGGTCGCAGCAACGACTTTCGCCAGCTCAAAAACCGCCTGACCCTGGTGGCAACCCATCTGGACAGCAGCAAGGCAGTGGCTTTTGGACGCCCGGGCTGGGACCATGTGCCGATTTCCAAAGCCGTGCAGGCCAGTGCCGCCCTGCCGGGCCTGTTCCCGCCGGTTGAAATCGAAGGCCAGCACTATTGCGATGGCGCCTTGATCAAAACCATGCACGCCTCGATTGCGCTGGACGAAGGTGTGGAACTGATGCTTTGCCTGAACCCGCTGGTGCCATTTGATGCCAGTGCACCACAAACCAATGCCGACGGCGTCACGCCCTGGTCCCGACCCAACCCGATTCCGCGCATTGTGGACGGCGGCCTGCCTGCCGTTCTGAGCCAGACCTTCAGGTCCCTGATCCACTCGCGCATGGTGTTGGGGCTCAAAAGCTACGAGCAGGCCTACCCCAACACCGACATTTTGCTGATCGAGCCCGACCACCGGGACCCCGAACTGTATCTGGCCAACACCTTCAGCTACAGCCAGCGCCGGCATCTGGCCGAACATGCTTACCAGCAAACTAGGCAGTTGCTGCGCTCACGCCAGACCGGTCTGAGCACCAAGCTGGGCTACCACGGCATTACCCTCAACCATGCGGTGCTGGACGACGCCACGCGCCACTTGTGCCCACCACGGCGCGCACCCACCCGCGTGGGCCAGTCGCTGACCAAACTCCACGGCCTGATGGACAACCTTCAGCAAGTGGTACACCACGCTGCACTGCGCGACCGCGCCGGAGCTTGAACTGATGGTGAAAAAGGCCCCCCGGCGTACCGCCGAACGCATTCTGGAAGTCACGCTGGCACTGTTCAACCGCTTTGGCGAACCCAACGTATCCACCACGCTGATCTCGGCCGAGCTGAATATTAGCCCCGGCAACCTGTACTACCACTATCCCGCCAAAGACGAGTTGATCAATGCGCTGTTTGACCGCTTTGAGCGTGCTCTGAACGACCTGTTGGCCGCCAGCGACGACGTGCGTGATGTAGAAGACGCTTGGTTTTTTTTGCACACCCTGTTTGAGTTGATCTGGCAATACCGCTTTTTGTACCGCGATCTCAATGACCTGCTGAGCAAAAACCGCCGCTTGGAAACCCACTTTCAGTCGGTGCTCAAAAACAAGACCCGGGCCATCAAAGCGCTGCTGGACGGCATGCGCCGCGGCGGCGCGGTACAGATTGACTCGCGCGAGCTGGAAGCCACCGCCACTGGCATGGTGGTGGTGCTGACTTATTGGCTTAGTTTTGAGTATGTGCGTGACCCACGCAACGCCCTGGAGGAAAACAACGCACAGGCCGCGTTGCTGCGCGGCGCCCAGCATGTGCTCAACCAATTGGCGCCCTATCTGGAGCCCTCCCAGCGTGCCTATCTGAACCATCTGGCTGATGCCTACAATAAGGACCCAAAGTAGAAGTCAGCGCACAGGAGAACAGCATGGCCAGATGGACCGCTTTCCCCTTTCAGGGGGAGTACACCTTTGACGTAGGCAGCGTCAAAAAGAAATGGGCCAGATTACACGCCGGTGACCTGGAGCCTTTGCCCGAAGACGCCCGCGTGCTGGACGCCTGGGCCCACTTTCACAACGGCGAGTTTGAAAAAGCCTGCGCTGTCGGCCTCAAACTGGGTGAAGCTGGCTTGAATGTGGCGCACAAAGCCACGTGCATTTATGCCACCTATCTGGAAAAGCAGGAGTCACACCGCCTGGCCTTGTACCAAGAGGTTGCCAAACGGGCCGAGCAGCAGATTGCCAATGACCCGAGCAACCTGAACGCCTACTACTGGCGCGCCTATGCGCTGGGCCGCTACAGCCAGGGCATCAGTGTGGCCAAGGCACTGGCACAGGGGCTGGGCACCAAAATCAAGACTGACCTGGAGCACGTCATCGAGCTGCAGCCCAAGCACCCCGACGCCCATATTGCCCTGGGCACTTTCCACGCCGAAGTGATTGACAAGGTGGGCGAGCTGATTGGTGCCATGGCCTATGGTGCACACCGCGACACTGGTCTCAAGCTGTTTACCCATGCCTTGGATCTGCACATGCAATCCGCCATAGGCATGGTGGAATATGCCCGCGCCCTGATGATGCTCGATGGTGAAAAGATGATGGCCGAGGCCAATCGAATGTACCAGTTGGCTGCGGGCGCCAAACCGGTAGATGCTATGGAGCGGCTGGATGTGGAACTGGCCCGCACCGAACTGAGCGACTGAAGCACAGAACCATGACTTCATGGCATTGATGTTTTTTGGCCTGTGGCCCTTACAAATATTGCGCTAACAGCTACATTTTAAGTAGCATCCATCCCCCAGGGCAGCATCAGTGTCAGCCAGCTCAGACGCTCGAACTCAGGCGCGAACTGGTCGATGATGGCTTGCGGATCAGGGCACAGGGTGGTGTCGCCAATCAGGCCAAACTGCACACCACCGCCGTAGCTCAAAATAGAAACGCCAAGGCCCACGGTGCCCGACTGCGGTACCCAAAACAGGGTTTGCTCCAGCGTTGACCCGCACAGCTTGAGCTTTTCTCGCGGGCCGGGCACATTGGTCATGACGGCCGTGGTTTTTTTTGAAAACAGGTTCAGCATGGCGTCTTGCATCGGCTTGACCACCACGCCTGCCACCGCCAGCAAAGCAAAAGCCAACATGGGCTGCATGCTGCCCTTGAGCTCACCCATGCGCCGGCGCACCTCGTAGACGCGCTGCACCGGATTGTCCAATCCAATCGGCAGCACCACCGGCGCCAGACCAAACTGATTGCCCAGTTTGTAGGCCTCAGACATCGGGCGCAAGTTGACCGGCACCATGGCGCGAACCTCTTTGCCGGCCACCACATCGCCCTTGTCCTTGAGATACTGGCCAATGGCGCCAGCCACGCAGGCCAGCAGCACATCGTTGATAGAGCAGTGCAGTGCCTTGCCGACCGCACGCACTTCATCCAGCGGCAAGGGCTCGCACCAGGCCACGCGTTTGGCGGTGCCGGGTTGGCCCTTGAGCCGGGTGGCCGAGTCATCGGCCATCAATACCAACGCCGCACCATCGCGCAACACGCTGTAGGCCAGGCGCGCTGCATCGGCAGACCCGCCCATGCCTTTGCTCATGCCTTGACCGAGTAGCCGGTCGAGCAAGGCGCGTGGATGGTTCATGCCACCCAGCGCCTGCGCCGCCCCGGCGCCCGCGGCTTCAAGCGCCTTGACGGCAACCGCAGTCAGCGGCTCGATCAGGCTGTGTGACATCCAGTCTTCAGCCGCCTCCAGGCGATTGGTGGCGCGCTTGCGCCGCCTGCGCTCGGGTGGGTCAATGCCACCATCGAGCAAGGACTGCATCACTGCAACCAGGGCCAGCCCGTCAGCAATGCAGTGGTGAAAACGGGCAATCAAGGCCGACCCACCGTCGTAGCGCTCTACCAGTCTGAAGTCCCAAAGCGGCCGGCGATCATCCAACGGCTGCATGGCCAGCTCGCCCAAGCGCAACTGAAGCAGTTCACGCGGGCTCTTGCTGGCATCCACCGCCAGGGTCTCGCGCAGCACATGGCGTTTGATGTTGAACTCGGTATCGGTGATCCAGCTTNNTATCGACCTTGCTCATGCGCTCAACAACGAAAGCTTGCGGGGCTGGTTTCACCATGAACCTCGGGTTGGGGGTAACGCTCTATTTTGCGTGCAAAACGCAACGTAAGATCACCCTGCTTACCCTGATGTCTCACCCTTCTTCTGCAACGGAAAACCATCCATGTCTGACCTTAAAACCAAATTTGAAGCCGCTGTGGCCAACTCAAAAAACCTGAGTGAGCGCCCCGACAACATGACCCTTCTGAAGCTTTACGCGCTGTACAAACAGGGCAGCGTGGGCGACAACACCGACAAAAAACCTGGCTTCACCGACATGGTGGGCCGCGCCAAATGGGATGCGTGGAACGGGTTGAAGGGTACCTCAAGCAATGACGCGATGCAGCAGTACGTGGACCTGATTGAAGAGTTAAGCTGATACGCCCAGGCGACCTGCGCGGCCGCCTCACTGCGGCTGCGTCACATCTGACTGACTCAGGCTTTTTTGACTGGCCGCTTTTTGGCCACAGCCTTGGCAGGCGTTGAAGGTGTGGCCAGCAAAGCGTCAAGGTTTTTCACAATCTCGGCCTCAATGCTGCCTTTGAACGCGCCCAGCAGAAAACCCAGGTGCGCTTGCAGCTCAAAACGGTCCTTGGTCACCAGCAGGCGGCCTTTGACACCCGAGCGCACAAAGTCCACCTCGTCTTCAAGCTTGCCCTCGCTGTAGCTGCATTGCATGTCGAAATCATTTTCGGCCTGCTCAGCCCACTTAAATGCAATCTTGCGTGCTTTGGCCAACCCTAGAGTGTGGTCTCGAACAATGTATAAATCTGCCATGGTGCATCAGCCTTGTGGTCGGGTTGCCAATTGTCTCAGGTGCTCGGTGCGCTGCGTTTTGTCTTGCTGGCCAAGCCGTTTGACCGCCGCATAAAAACGCGGCCAGTCGCGGCCTTCGCGCTCAAACAAGGCCTCGAAAGCAGGCACCAGGTCATCGTACGCAGCTTGGGCGCCAAAGGCCGCGTTGTTGGCTTGGGCCACCCAGGCGTCATAGCCGGCGTAGCCACCCCAACTTGCCTTGAGCTCTTCGTAGCCTTGCCTGAATTCATCCATTGCTGCTTTTTTTATAGCTATTAGCGCTTTATTCGTCTGGGCTAGAGCACTATTATTTGCATAGATTTGCGTCAGGCGATCACGCGTGGAACGGGTCAGCGCGCGAAACTGCTGGCGCCGGGTGTTGAACACCAAGTAGTCGGCCCGCGCTTGCGGTGAAGCCTGTTGCTGCAGCCAGACCTCGCCGCCCAAGCGTTCCACTGCCGTGGCAAAGGACTCATTGAACACGGTGTCGTCAGCCACATACAGCACCTGATGCGACAACTCGTGAAACAGCATGCGTGCCAGTTCGCCGTCGGGGTAGTTCACGAAGGTGCTGAGCAAGGGGTCGCCACCCAGCCAGTTCATCCAACCCAGAGTCGAGTAGGCAGGTACGCCGTAGACACTGGCTTCCAGCCCAAACTCTCGCAGGCGAGTGGCTTCAGCCTGGGCGTCGGATTCTGAAAAATAGCCACGGTAGCCCACACAACCCGCCACCGGGAAACACCATGTTTTGAGCGTCAGCGAGAACTCGGGGGCAGCCACCACGTTCCAAACCACATAGCGGCGCGTCAGACTGGCATAGCGGTGGTAACTGGCGTTGTCTGGCAGTTGAAGTTGGGTGATGGCGAACTGGCGAATCTCATGCGCCAGCGTCAAGCGCTGCTTCAGCCCATCCGGTGTCTGGGGGTCAGCCAGCCAATCGTCAAGCGGCTTGGCAGCTTGCATCACCTGCAGGTGTCCAGTGACGGACTGCCAGTAGTAACGGGTGTCAGCACAACCCGCCAGCACCACCATGGAGAGCGCCAACACAGCGCGGGCCAGGTGTGCCAACCAGCCCTTGCCCCCGGCTTTGCCTGCATGGTATCGGGACTGCATTGGTGCGGTGGCGCACCCACTCAGGACAGGACTACCATCACACTCAAACATCACCAAAAACAAGGAACCAACCATGCTCTACAAGTTCAAATCCAAAGCCACAGGGGACCTGATTATGTTGCAGCCCAATGGCGAGCGCGTACTTGAAATCATCGGTAAACACAGCGCGGCTGAGCCCTCTGTCAAAGGGATTTTGCTGGTCGAACAAATGCCGCAAGCGCTGGAGGCATTGCGCCACGCCATCAATCAGGAAGAAGCCCAGCGCCAGCAAGCGCTGGACGATGCGGCCCGAGACAACAAGCCCGCACCCAAATTTGAGGCGATCAGCCTGCGCCAGCGGGCTTTGCCATTCATGGACATGGTGCGTGCTTGCCAAAAGGAAGACGAACCGATTACGTGGGGGGTATGAGGGCTTCTATTTCAGGTCCAAATCATTCCAGTCTAGGCGTCGATCCGCTGGCTATACAAGCGAAAGCCAAGTCGAGACAACGACGACAGGGATGATTTTGAGCTGGAATTATTTGTAGCTGCGGGCGTCTTCGATGACCTTGCCATCGTTGGGCAAGCTGCCCGGCAGCACCACCTCGACCTGGCCGCGCAGCTTGGTCACATCTCTGATCGCATCCATGACCTTGGCGGACAAGCCGTCGGGTCCGCTACAGGAAGTTTCCACCTTGAGCGTCATCTGATCGTTGGCCATCTCACCAGTGACCACCAGGCGCGCCCTGGCCACTTCTGGGAAACGCTTGACGATCTGGTCCACCTGCCCCGGGTGCACAAACATGCCACGGATTTTGGTGGTTTGGTCGGCGCGACCCATCCAGCCTTTGATGCGCACATTGGTGCGCCCGGTAGGACAGTTGCCCGACAACACCGCTGATAGGTCGCCGGTACCAAAACGAATCAAGGGGTAGGTGGGGTTGAGCGTGGTCACCACCACCTCACCGACCTCGCCGGCAGGCACCGGGTCGCCGGTGCCGGGGCGCACGATCTCGATCAACACACCTTCGTCCACCACCAAGCCTTCACGCGCGGTGGTCTCATAGGCGATTGAGCCCAAGTCAGCCGTGGCGTAACACTGGTACCCGGCCACGCCGTGCGCAGTGAACCAATCGCGCAGGCTGGGTGGGTAGGCCTCGCCGCCAAACATGGCTTTGGTGACGCTGGGCAAAGCCACACCCATCTCGGCGGCTTTTTCAAGGATGATTTTGAGGAAACTGGGTGTGCCGATGTAGCCTGCGGGTTTGAGTTCGGCCATGGCCTGGACCTGCTGCTCGGTCTGCCCAGTACCACCCGGGAACACAGTGCAACCCAGCGCGTGCGCGCCGGTTTCCATCATCGAACCCGCGGGCACAAAGTGGTAACTGAAACTGTTGTGAATCAGATCGCCAGCGCGAAAACCCGCAGCAAAAATCGCCCGTGCCATGCGCCAGTAGTCTTTGGCTGTGCCTTCGGGTTCGTAAATCGGTCCCGGACTGGCGAACACGCGCGGCAGCATGGCGCCAAAAGAATTAACACTGAAGCCCCCGAATACATTGCCATTATTGCTACGACTTTTGAGTTGAAGTTCAAGCAATTCGTGTTTGCGGGTGACCGGCAATTGGGCCAATGCCGCCCGGTTGCTGACCTGGGCTGGGTCCACGTCTTTCAAAATCTCGGCAAAGGCGGGCGAAGCCAACTTGGCATGCGCCACTTGCAGCGACAGCGCCTGCAACAAATCCGCTTCGCGCTGAGCCGGGTCACGCGTTTCCAGCGCGTCAAAAAATTCGGTCATGTTCCATTTCTCCAAATTTCAATGCACGCTCCTAAGGAAATGCAAAGCCAGAAACACCGCGGAACCGGCTCTGCCGGGCCGCTGGTGTTGCCCCCTGCAAGGGGGAAAGCGGCCACACGCAGTGGGCAAGCCGGGGGGGTGCGCAGAATTCAGGCCAGCCACCTCTTGCGCCGCTTGTAGCTTTTCACGTCTTTGAAGCTCTTGCGCTCGCCACCGCCCATACCAAGGTAGAACTCTTTCACGTCTTCGTTGTTGGCCAGGTCGCTGGCCACGCCGTCCATGACCACGCGGCCCGATTCCATGATGTAACCGTAATCGGCGTACTTCAGGGCCATGTTGGTGTTCTGCTCGGCCAACAAGAAGGTGACTTTTTCTTTGGTGTTGAGGTCTTTGACAATTTCAAACACCTCTTCAACGATTTGCGGTGCCAAGCCCATGGACGGCTCATCCAACAGCACCATGTTGGGGTTGGTCATGAGCGCACGACCAATGGCACACATTTGCTGCTCACCACCCGAGGTGTAGGCCGCCTGACTGGTGCGCCGGGTTTTCAAGCGTGGAAAATAGGTGTAGACCTTGTCCAGATTGGCGGCGATTTCGCCCTTGTCTTTGCGGGTGTAGCTGCCGGTCAGCAGGTTTTCTTCAATGGTCAGGTGAGCAAAACAATGCCTTCCTTCCATGACCTGCACCACGCCGCGCTGCACCAGATCGGCAGGCGACAGGTTTTCGATGCGTTCGCCACGCAGTTCGATAGAGCCTTTGGTGACCTCACCGCGCTCGCCCCGAAGCAGGTTTGAAATCGCGCGAAGCGTGGTGGTTTTACCCGCCCCATTGCCACCCAAAATAGCCACGATCTTGCCCTCTGGCACATTCAAGGAAACACCCTTGAGCACCAGAATGACGTGGTTATAAATGACTTCAATGCCATTGACGTTGAGGACGACTTTTTGTTCCATATCTTTGCCTTGTTGACCAGATGAAAGACCCGCAAAGCGGACCTTTCATCTGGCGGCTCTCCGCAGAGCCGCAACTTGAAAAAGCGCAGCGGTTCACCGCCGCCAGAAACACCGCGGAACTGGCTTTGCTAGGCCGCTGGTGTTGCCCCCTCCAAGGGGGGAACAGGCTACACGCAGTGAGCCTGGACGGGGGTGTGCCAAAAATCAGCTCTGGCAGTCCGCCGGCGTGCGCAGTGTCAACTTCTTGTCGGCTGCGTACTTGGCTGCGGTCTTCTTCACCAATGGCTTCAGGATCTGCTCGTCAGCCTGCAGCCAGTCAGACGAGAAGTTCCACTTCTTGCCATCCCAGGTATGCACACGCGCCCAGTTGGAACCCATGTGGTCAGCGCAGCTGGTGCTGATCGGGCGCATCACACCAGCAAAGCCGAGTGCGTCGAGCTTGGCCTGGGTCAGGTTCAGGTTTTCATAACCCCAACGCGCCTGCTCACCACTCATCCACTTGCCCTTGCCAAAACGCTCTTGCGCGGCACGCACGCCTTCAACCGCAAACATGGCGCTCATGGCACCACGCATGTACAGCACCGAACCCACTTCCTCTTTCGGGCCCGTACCCTGACCCTTGTCATGCAGTTTGGTCAGGATTTCTTTCACCACCGCCGAGTTGGGTTCAGCACCGTGCTGCATCGTCACCGCGCTGTAGCCCTTGGCACCATCACCTACGTCTTTCACATCGGGCTCAGCACCGGACCACCACACGCCGTACATTTTTTCGCGGGGGTAACCTGTGGCTTGTGCTTCCTTGAGCGCAGTGGAGTTCATCACACCCCAGCCCCACAGCAGCACATAGTCCGGCTTGGCTTGGCGTACTTGCAGCCAAGTGGCTTTTTGATCTACACCAGGTGCGGTCACGGGCAACAACTGCAGGTCAAACCCATGCATGGCGGCGCGCTCTTGCAGCAAAGGAATCGGCTCTTTGCCGTACGGTGAATCGTGATAGACCAGGGTGACTTTCTTGCCTTTGAGCTTGTCCAGGCCGCCCTCTTTCTTGCCAAGGGTTTGCACCAGGGCATCAGCTGCCAACCAGTAGGTACCAGCCATGGGGAAATTCCACTTGAAGACCAAACCGTCCTGGCTTTCACTGCGCCCGTAACCCGCCGTAATCAAAGGAATCTTGTCGCCTGGTGCTTTCTCTGTCAACGCAAATGTGATGCCGGTAGACAGCGGCTGGAAAACTGTGGCTCCGCCAAATTTGCCCTTGAGCCGCTCATAACACTCCACACCTCGCGCCGTGTCATAGGCGGTTTCGCACTCTTCGTAAACAATCTTCACCCCGTTGATGCCACCGCGGACATTGACCAGCTTGAGGTAATCCGCATAACCATTGGCCCATGGCACACCGTTGGGTGCATACGCACCGGTGCGGTAGGGCAGTCCGGGGAAAAACTGTTCCTTGGTTTCTGCTGCAAAGGCAGTGATGCCAGCTGCAGCCAAGAGGGTCGCCAGAGCGATGTTGCAAAGTTTCATAAAAGTCTCCTCAATAATGGGCAGGTTGTGCCTTTTGGTTAACGAACGGGAACAAGTGAACTCAGTGCGGGAAAGGCCAGAGGCGCAGCTTCTGTTTGCCAATCGCCCACAGCTTGGCAAGCCCATGGGGCTCCACGATCAGGAACCAGACAATCAGGGCGCCAAAAATAATCAATTCGGCGTGTGCAATGCCTGCGGTAGAAATATCAATACCTACCAAACCGCCTGCGAACGGCAAAAACTGATTCAAAAAAATCGGCAACACCACAATGAAACCGGCGCCGAAAAAACTGCCCATGATCGAGCCCATGCCGCCAATGATGACCATGAATAGCAGGTTGAACGAGAGGTTGATCGAAAATGCCGCTGGTTCCCAGGAGCCCAGGTAGACAAAGCCCCACATGGCACCGGCCACACCAATAATGAATGAACTGACCGCGAAGGCAGTGAGCTTGGCGTACATGGGGCGGATACCAATCACACTGGCCGCCACGTCCATGTCGCGAATGGCCATCCACTCGCGGCCAATCGCGCCACGCACCAAGTTTTTGGCAAGGACCCCAAGGATGACCAGGATAGACAGACAAAACAGATATTTCGATGTGGGACTATCAATGGGGAAACCCAGCACCTGCAAACCCGAGACCGACACTGACCCCGAGGGCGCATCGTTGGTAAACCACTTGATGCGCAAAAACATCCAGTCACTGAAAAACTGTGCGGCCAAGGTGGCCACGGCCAAGTACAAGCCCTTGACACGCAAGCTGGGTAAGCCAAACAAAATACCAAACGCTGCGGAGCAAATCCCACCCAAAACCATGGCAAGCAACACCGGCATCCCCTGCACCCGCACAAAAAAGTTGAAGGCGGCATAGGCGCCTACGGCCATGAATGCGCCGGAGCCCAGTGATATCTGGCCGCAAAAGCCCACCAGAATATTCACCCCCAATGCGGCTACCGACATGATCACAAACGGAATCAGGATGGCGCGAAACATGTACTCACTGGTGACCAGTGGTACCACCAGAAAGGCCGCTGCAATGATGAGCAGCACCGCGACCCGATCTTGGGTGATGGGAAAGATCTGCTGATCAGCGCGGTAGCTGGTCTTGAATTGGCCGTTTTCTCTGTAGAACATTCTTTTCTCTCAATGATCTTTTAGCTTCAACACGCTGCGCTTAACTTTGCTTTGCAAAGTTAGTTTCCGCTGAAAAATATTCCTTCGCTGCGAGCAGCGAAGAACCCGCCAGCGGGTTGATCGTGTATTTCATACACGATCGATTATTTTTTCGCCAAACAAACCTTGTGGGCGGTACAACAGGAACAACAAGGCCAGCACATAAGCGAACCAAATCTCAATGCCGCCGCCCACATACGGACCTAAAAACACCTCGGACAGTTTTTCACCTACGCCAATGATCAGGCCACCAATGATGGCGCCTGGCACCGAAGTCAAGCCACCCAGAATCACCACTGGTAGCGCTCGAAGCGCCACCGTGGTGAGCGAAAACTGCACCCCCAGTTTGCTGCCCCAAATCATCCCCGCCACTAGAGCCACCACACCGGCCACACACCACACAATGACCCAAATGCGGTTCAACGGGATGCCAATACTTTGCGCCGCCTGATGGTCATCCGCCACGGCACGCAAGGCGCGTCCGGTGACGGTCTTCTGGAAAAACAGTGTCAGCAAGCCCACCAAAACTGCCGCAATCACTGCTGCGTACAGGTCTTCCTTGTTGATTAGGATACCGCCCTCAAACAAGCTCTCAAACGCAATGATGGGCTCTTTAGGCATACCAACATCAATCTTGTAGATGTCACTGCCAAAAATGGTTTGCCCAATTCCGTCCAGAAAGTAGCTAATGCCCAAGGTGGCCATCAACAGCGTCGTGCCTTCCTGATTGACCAGATGGCGCAGCGCCAGACGTTCGATCAACCAAGCCACCCCAAACATCAGGATGCCAGCCCCTACAAACGCCAACAAATTGGCGACCACCATGTTGGAGATGCCGGTGTAAAGCGGAATCCACTCCGAAAAACGGGCCATGGCCAGGGCAGCAAACAGCACCATGGCGCCTTGGGCAAAGTTAAACACCCCAGAGGCCTTGTAAATCAGCACAAAGCCCAAGGCCACCAGGGAATACAGCATGCCGGCCATCAGGCCGCCCAAAAGAGTTTCTAAAAAGAATGCCATGGTTCAAGACTCCCGCCGAGCCGCCTCAAGGGAGGCTTGCGCCCCCTCGGGGGGCAGCGAATACACAAAGTGATGAGCGTGGGGGTTCATATTTCTTCCTTAGTGTCCTGTGCCCAAATAGGCGCTGATGACTTCTTCGTTGCTGCGGACTTCATCGGGCGTGCCGTCGCCAATCTTCTTGCCGTAATCCAGCACCACCACCCGGTCCGAGATGTCCATCACCACGCCCATGTCGTGTTCAATCAGCACAATGGTGGTGCCAAACTCTTCATTCACGTCCAGCACAAAGCGGCTCATGTCCTGCTTTTCTTCGACGTTCATGCCGGCCATGGG
>DFWT01000274.1 GCA_002381045.1 Rhodoferax sp. UBA4127 | reverse complement strand
ATTCACCTCGAAGTAAACCCGCGTCGCCTTAACGCTTGGCGGCAGCGACTGCGCCACCGCCTGCATGCGGGCCTCAATGCCCTGCCAGACACGCGGCGCATCTGTCACACCCAGAATTTGCCCCACTTGGTCCAACACCCGTTTCACATCGGCGTGGGTCTTGGGTTCCAGCGCGATCACCTTGAGCCCCAGGGACTGCAGCCGCTCGCTGCCCTGGGTCGACACCGCCAAAAGCACCAGATCGGGTTTGAGNNGCCACGATGGCCTCGATGTTCGGGTCGATCCCTCCGCCCACCTGCGGCAACCTACGCACGCTCTCAGGGAAGTTGGAGTAACGGTCCACCCCCACCAGCCGCGCGCACTGGCCGAGCTCGCAGACCGTTTCTGTCAGTGACGGCAGCAAACTGACGATGCGTTTCGGCGGCTGCGACAGGGTGACGGTGATGCCCCGGTCATCCACCAGTTGCACCGCCTGGCTGCTCGGGGCGAGCAGCCACATGGCCAGGGTCAGCAGCACCGGTTTCAGGGTCATGACTCTTCCTTTAAGGTCAGCGGTAGACCGGCTGCCATCAAGGTCACACGCGTGCAAGCTGCTGCCACCTGCTGATTGAGCGTGCCCAGGGCATCCACAAAGGCGCGTACCTCGGCACCCAACGGAATCACACCCAGACCGATCTCATTGCCAACCAGCACCAGGGGGCCCGGTGCATTGGCAATTGCTTCCAATAATGTAGCTACTGGCGCATTATTTTTCTGGGCTAGAAGCTTATGTTTCATAAACTCATTGGGATCGAGAGGCATCATCCAGTTTGTCAACCACAGCGTGAGGCAATCAACTACCACCAGCGTATCAGGTCGGCTGTGCTGCGCAATGGCCTGTGCCAGTTGGAGCGGCTCTTCAACCGTGGTGATACCCGGCACGCGCTCAGCCCGGTCGCGCTGGTGGCGGGCAATGCGTTGGCGCATTTCATCGTCCCCGGTGCGGGCGGTGGCAACCAGCACCGCAAGGTGATCAGAATTCGCCATTAACCAGCTTTGCGCCAACGCCTCCGCGCGGCGTGACTTTCCACTCTTCTGGCCGCCCATAATCAGTTCGCTTTGGGCCAACTGCAAACGGCTATCCATGGGTACAACCCAATTCGACGAAGTTGCCGCGGCCCTCAACCACCGGCGGCATTTCCGCGGTAACGCCGCTTGGAGGCACGGCCGTGCAGGACAAGCCAAGCATGCAGTTGTGGATGACTCTCATTTGGACAGCTGGTGGGGGGAATCAGAACCGGTAGCTTGCGCTGGCCTTCACACGGCGACCTGCGTCCGGATACACGTTGTAGGCGCTACAGCTGCTATTGGTATAGCCCACCGAATAGGTTTGCTCGTCCAGCAGGTTGTCAACACCAACGAAGGCACTCCAGCCGGCGCTTGCCTGGGCTTTGTAGCGGTAACCCAGGTCCAGGAAATTCGCATGAGGTACCGAGCTTGAGCAGCTGTTGGTCCAGTCATTTCCAAACGGCGCTGATCCGACCGACCGGAACGAGGCATCTACTGTGTGGCCTGGCGCCACATCGTAGGTAGCACGCAGCAACACAGTGGACTTGGGCGCCAGTGGCAAGGCATTGCCTGAATACGCCCCTTCGACCAATTCGGCGCTTATGACCTGAGCCACCGTAGAAAGCTTCAACTGCTTCATCAGCTGCATGCCACCTTCAAGCTCCACGCCAGTGCGTCGAACCGGGTCCAGGTTGATGTTGGCAAAAACACGGTTGTCATAGGCGATTTCGTTACGTGTGCGCTGTGCGAACATCCTCAGGCCGTAGTTCATGTTTCCTGCCTGGTACCGAAGTCCCAGTTCCAGGTCGCGCGCGGTTTGTGGCTCAAGCGCGGCACTCAGATAGCGCAACTCATCTACGTTGGCCACTCGGTAACTCGATGCCAGTCGCGCATAAGCATTCCAAGACTGCATGAAGGCATAGCTCAAACCCAACTCTGCTGCCGAAAGCGAAGGTTCGCTGCGCAAGCGAGTGCCTGACGAGAGGTTGTCGATTTGATGGCTGAACTTCTCATTGCGAACCCCCGCATTGATGCGCAACTGTGAGGTCAGTGCCACATCAGTCCTGAGGTAAAGCGCGTGACTGGTTTGGTGGCCCTTTTCCTCGGAAATAGAACCACTAAAGTTGCTCAGACGAGCATAGTCCCACTGTGCAAAGTCCGCTCCAAATACGGTTGAAACAGCAGCCCCGTCCCAATTCCCGTTCCATAGGATGCGTGGCGACAGTTGATATGACACGCTGTCGGAACGATTGCTTTCGGTAAACGAATATCCATAGTCCTGAAAGCTGTCCGCGCTGCGATGGCGACGGGCAAAGTCGACAGAGAGCAAAGCGTTTTCCCATTGCCGCTCCAGTGTCATCACCCAGCGTTCCTGCTTTTGGTTTCCGGAATCGTTGGGGGTGTTGGTTTGCTGTGGCGATGTTAAAAAGGTCGCCAAAGGCAGCGCGCCTGGCCAGCGCATCGCCAGATCCTCTGAAAAATAGGAGACNNGTCCCCTTGAGTGTTTTCTTACCGCCAAACGCCACACCCAGATTCACCGCATCATCCCTGTGCTGGCTGTTCTGGCGGTACCCATCAGTCCGGTAGCTTCGAACTTGTGCAGACAGTGAAAACAACTCGCTCTCGGACTGCAGATCGCCGCGAACGTCCCGTCCTCCAAAACTCTCTGCACTTACTGACACCTGCCCATGGGTGCCCTGGACGGCTTGACCCGTCTTGGTGATCACGTTGATCACACCCGCGCTGGCACCCTCGCCCCAAAGCACCGAGGAACTTCCGCGCAAGATCTCGATACGCTCGACCATATCGGGCGAGATTCCCGACAACCTTGCGCCGGAAATTTCGTTTTCAGAAATGCGGACGCCGTCCACCAAAACCACCAGATTGTTGGTCGCCGCATCGCCAAAGCCGCGCAAATCAAGAACCGCCTCCCGCCCCCCATTGAGATCACGCCGCCCGGAAACGCCACCGAGTAGCCGCACAGCTTCGTTGGCGTCCACAACGCCGGAATCAAGAATATCTTGGCCGGTGATCACCGTTGCGCCAATCGGCGCAAATGCCAACATCTGCTCACTTCTGCTCGCAGTGACAAAAACGTCCGGCAGACTTGACTGTGCCAAAGCTGAAAAAGAAACACCCAAAGCCAGAGGTAGCACGCCCCGGTGCACTCGAAAAATACCAGTTTTCATAGAGGGGAAACATTCAACAATAAGCTCTCACCGTCGTCCCCGACAGTGCATGAGCGTCACGGTTGCACACTTGCGCGCGCAGCCACCGTGTTGGCCGGTATCCGGGCTGGTGGAATCAACCTCCATCGCCTTCCCAAGCGCGTGTTCAAAAACGCTCAGTGACAATGATGAAAGCGGCACCTTGCGGTGCGTCCACTTACCGTTGCGGGGGCAGCGCAGGTTAGGTTCGGCATTGCGCCTCACCCTCCTGCTTCCCGTTGAACTGCGGCATGCGAACCACACCGCGAGCACCAACGCGCTGGATTCTAGTCGGGCTTACTGATCAAAACCCTACAATCAACGGCTATGTCTGACCTACGTCAAATCGATCTAGTTTCTGAGCGCGTCGAGCGTCTGTTGCTGCGTTACGAAGAGTTGACCCGCACCAACGCCCTTCTGTACCAGCAAATCGACTCCCTAACGCAAGAACGCGATTCCCTCAAAAGTCGCTTGAATGCGGCTCGCGCCAGGGTAGATGCCCTTCTGGAACGCCTGCCCGCCATGTCTGAGAAAACCAGCACCAACCACACCCCCGGACTCACATGAAGCAGTTGGAAGTGCAAATCATGGGACAAAGCTACCTGTTGGGTTGCCCGGACGGTGGCGACGGCAAGTTGCTGGATGCAGTCGAGCGGGTAGACACGGCCATGTGCAAAATTCGCGATGCCGGCAAAGTTCGCGCGCGGGACCGCATTGCCGTGCTGGCGGCACTCAACCTGGCGTTTGATCTCGCTGATCAAAGTGCGCAAACAAGCCAACTGGCGCCTGCTTCCACCCCGGCAGATTCTGGCGAATCCAACGCGCGTTTGGCAGCTTTGTTGGTCCGCTTGGACGAGGCACTCAGCCGCGACGATCAGCTGATCTAAGGTCAGTGCAACTTGTTGCTGGCCGCAGGCACACCCATGGGCGGCAAAAACATCTGAGTGACATCCACCGCATCAAAACGGTACTGAGCGGCGCAAAAATCACAGCCCACTTCTATCTGACCCTGTTCCTTCAAAATACTTTGGGCTTCATCAAGGCCTAGACCCTGAATCATTTTGCTCACCCGTTCACGGCTGCAACTGCAGTTGAATTTCGGGCCGTTGTCGCCCTGTTGGGGCTCAAACTGCAGCAGCTGCTCTTCCCAAAACAGGCGGTGCAGAATGCTCTGGATGTCCAGAGTTAAGAGTTCCTCGCGCTTCAAACTGGAGGCCAGCAACGCAATGCGGTTGTAGTGCTCGTTCAAGCCAATCTGGTCTTCATCGGCCTGTTGCGCGTGACCAGCCAAATTAGCACCGCCAGCCATGGGCAAACGCTGAATCAACAGGCCTGCAGCCACCTTATCGTCAGCTGCCAAAACAAGTGTGGTATCCAATTGCTCACTTTGCAGCATGTAGTGCTGCAACACATCACTGAACTTCTCCAGCTTTTCCCGTGCATCCCCAAACAATGGCACCACGCCTTGATAAGCTTGTTGGCCCGGCTGACGGTCTTGCGGGTCAAGCGTGATGGCACAGCGGCCTTCGTTGTGCATGTTTACCAACTCGCTCATGCTCGCCAGAGGAGCCACGTCGCCGGCCACCGTGGCGGTGGCGCGCAGTTTCATGTTGCTTTGCACCTCGACCACAGCCAGCTTCACCGGGCCATCACCAAACACCTGCAGAACCAAAGAACCGTTGAACTTGATGTTGGACTGCATCAACACGGCGGCAGCGGTCATTTCACCTAGCAGGTTTTGTACTGGCACTGGATACGCACCATGCGTGGTGTTGGCAGCCCTACGGCTGAGGATCTCGGTCCAGGCGTCGGTCAGGCGCACCAGGGCACCACGCACCGGCAGGCCCTCAAAAATGAATTTTTGAATTTCAGACAAATGGGAATTCCGAAAAAAGTAAAAACGCCATCAGGCAATTTTGTTCAAGCTGAGTTTGAATCGCTTCGCATTGGCCACGTAATGCTGGGCGCTCAGGCGCAAGCCTTGCAACTGTTCGGGTGTCAGGGTACGCACCACTTTGGCCGGGCTGCCAATGATCATCGAGCCATCAGGAAATTCCTTTCCTTCGGTCACCAAGGCCCCAGCCCCCACCAGACAACCTTTGCCAATTTTTGCGCCATTGAGCACCACCGCCCCAATGCCAATCAGGCTGTGGTCACCCACCGTGCAACCGTGGAGCATGGCTTGGTGACCCACCGTCACCCCTTCGCCAATGGTCAAGGGCATGCCCACATCGGCGTGCAGCACGCTCAAGTCCTGAATGTTGGTTTGGGCCCCAATCCGAATCGGCGCGGTATCGCCACGCACCACCACCCCAAACCAGATGCCCACCTCTTCACCCAGCACCACATCACCCATCACCTCTGCACTGCCCGCCACCCAGGCCGACTCGGGAATTTCTGGGCTGATGCCCTCCACCTCGTAAATTGCCATTGCCGTCTTTCCAAACCAAGATGCCTAGAATTGTAGGGATAGCCCAGCCAGACATGAACTGCCCATCCCCCCACGCCGCGCCTGACGATGCGCTCCCGCGCTCTGAGGGCTCGTTGCGCGCAAAAGCCCAGCAACTGTTGATGATCACTTCAGTCCATGACAAGGCCAAGGGCGTCCGGCAAATACATGCGCCAGACTACCTGCTGCACACCAATGAACACCTTTGTGACCAGCGGGGTCTGCCCGGCAGATCAACCCTCCCCGTGCTGGTTCATCCCTCCAAATTGAAAACGCGCGCGGTCGGCACGCTGGAAGGTCGTGCCGGTTTGATTCATGCGTTGACCCATATCGAGGCCAACGCCATTGACCTGGCGCTGGACATGATGTGGCGTTTTCCCGGGATGCCTGAGTCTTTTTACCTGGACTGGTGGCAGGTGGCGCAAGAAGAGGCATTGCACTTTGACTTGCTTCAGGCACATCTGTCAGACATGGGTTATGCCTATGGCGATTTGCCGGCGCACGACGGCTTGTGGGACATGGCCGAGCGCACCAAAGATGATTTGCTGGCCCGGTTGGCGCTGGTGCCGCGCACCCTGGAAGCCCGCGGCTTGGACGCCACGCCTGCTGTTCGCAACCGCTTGGTGTCGGTGGGGGATAGGGCGGGCGCAGCCATTCTGGACATCATCCTGCGCGATGAAATCGGCCATGTAGCCATTGGCAACCGCTGGTACCGTTACATGTGCGACAAACGCAATCTGGACCCTGTCACAGCTTACACTGATTTGGCGCGGCGCTACCAGGCACCTGCCTTGCGAGGACCCTTTAACTTGCAGGCGCGCCGAGCTGCCGGCTTTACCGAAGACGAGTTGTACGCACTGCAACATGCCGCAGCACCACCCGTTCTCACCGCACAATAGGGCTAAACAGGGAAAACAATGCGCACCACCCATGACAACAGCGAGCAAATGATGACGACAGCCAAAAAGTCCGAACTCACCATCGCACGGCAACCCATCGTCGATGCCAGCGGCGTCACCTTTGGTTATGAATTGTTTGACCGTTCAATGTCTGGACAGTCGTTCAGCGCGGCCACTGATGCGGCCCTGCTGTTTAACCTGCTGTCCAATGCCGACAGTGAGGTGCTAAGCGGGCGCAACACGATTTTTGTGAACTGCACCCATCAGACGCTGGCAGGTGGCCATTTGTCATTGGTGGACCCCGAGCATGTGGTTTTGGAGGTACCGCCGCTCTCGCCCGAGCAGACCACTGAAGAAAACATTGAAACCTACCGGCAAACCCTGGCCATGGTGCACAAGTTGGGGTTCAGGCTGGCGTTTGACCACACTGCCCTCATGCCGGAATACAAATCCTGGCTGGCCATGGCCTCCTTCGTCAAACTGGATCTGCTGAAGTTGAGCGCCGAGGCGTTGGCCATGTCGATCAAGCGAGCCCAGAGCACCACATCCGCGCGCCTGATCGCAGAAAAAGTTGAGACTGCCGAACAACACCTCACCGCGGGCAAACTGGGCTGCACCCTCTTTCAGGGCTACTGGTTCTCCAAGCCGGTGTTGATCCACGGGCAGGCTATCAGGCCATCGCAGGCGTCCATCATTCAGTTGATTAACCTGGTGCGCAAACAGGCCAGCACCAGTGATATCGAAGAAATTTTTAAACACGACCCGACCCTTTCATACAACCTGCTTCGGTTCATTAATTCCGCTGGCTTTGGCCTGCGGGTTGAAATTACATCCTTTCGACATGCAGTGATGCTGCTCGGCCTGAAGAAGCTGTTTCGCTGGGCGGCGCTTTTGATGACCACATCCAATGTGTCGGGTTGTGCAGCTGCTGTGGGGCATGCTGCCATTGTGCGGGGACGTTTAATGGAATTGCTGGCAGCCGAACTCCTCGAACCTGAAGAATGTGACAACGCCTTTGTGGTGGGCATCTTTTCTTTGCTCGACACGATGGTTGGCCTGCCACTGGACAAGGTGCTGGAATCGATCTCGCTGCCTCAAAACGTGGTCGACGCGCTGCTGCACCGCACTGGGCCATTAGCGCCGTTCCTCAAGTTGACACTGGCCTGTGAAGACGTTGACGACATCGCCTTTGCAGAGAACGCCATGGCGCTACAACTAACAGGCCACCAAGTCAATTGGGCGCATCTGCAGGCGCTGGCCTGGGCTGAACAACTCACCGAGTCAACCTGAAAAATTCACCCCCTTGGATGGTGCTGCGCATGCAGCGTTTTCAGGCGCTCGCGGGCCACATGGGTATAGATCGTGGTTGTGGAAATGTCCACATGCCCAAGCAGCAACTGCACTGCACGCAGGTCCGCCCCGTGGTTCAGCAAATGGGTCGCAAAAGCATGCCGCAACGTATGCGGTGACAGCGGTACCGTGATACCCGATTGCAGCGCGTATTTTTTGACCAGCATCCAGAACATGACCCGGCTCATGCCCGTGCCCGGTTTAGTGCCACGTTGGGTCACAAACAGCGCCTCGCTTGGATGGCCAGCCAGCAACTCGGCGCGTGGCTGTGCCAGGTAGCGCGTCAACCAGACGCTGGCGACCTCGCCAAACGGTATCAGCCGCTCTTTACTGCCCTTGCCAAACACCCTCAGCACGTTGTCCGACAGACTCACATTAAGCACTTTCAGCCCAACCAACTCGCTAACCCGCAAACCGCTGGCATACATAAGCTCCAGCATGGTCCGGTCACGCACACCCAAAGCCACACTGGTATCTGGCGCATTCAAGAGGCTTTCCACCTGTGATTCGGTCAGGCTTTTGGGCATGCGCAAGGGCTGTTTGGCAGCCTGCAATTTCAAGGTCGGATCCGCTGCGATCAGGCGTTCACGCAAAGCCCAGCGGAAAAAACGCTTGAACACTGTCAATCGACGATTGGCGGTGGTGGCCCGGGTGACGGAATGTTGCTCGGCAAAATAGGTCNNATAGGCCTCCAGGGTATTTTTGGACAAGCCCTCCTCCAGCCAAAGCGCATCGATGAAGGTGTCAAGCACGGGATCAGCGGCAATGACCTGGGTCTTGCCTGGGCGTTTGGGTGAGGCTGGCTGGGCGGGTGTCATGCCAGCCATCTTATGCCGACGAGCCTGCTATTCTTGCCGCGTGAACTTTGCCCAACTCCTGCTGCCCGACTTCTCTTTGATTCTGATCGGTTACCTGGTCTGCCGCTTCACGCCCTTGAACCGNNACGGTCTGGACCCAGGTGGAGCAGTTGGTTTACTTCCTTTTCTTCCCCGTGCTCCTGTTTCACTCGATTTTGAAAAGCCCGCTGGACATCAGTTCGGCTGGCAATCTGGCCGGGGCGGGCCTGGTGTTGGGCTTGGGCGGCATCGCCATGGCNNTACTCGGTGCCCTATTGGCCGGGTTTCCAAGGCCATGTCGCCCGGCGTCAGCATGCAGCAGGCGCACAGATCGCATTTCGATTCAATTCTTTCATCGGGCTGGCCCTGGCAGAGCGGCTGGCTGGCCCACAGGGTCTACTGGTGATTGCGCTGTTGATTGGTGTCAGTGTGCCCTTGATGAACATCGGCGCAGTGTGGCCGATGGCACGCCACGGCCAACGCGGGTTTTTGGGTGAGTTGGTGCGCAATCCTTTGATCATCGCCACGGCAGGCGGGCTGGCTGCCAATCTGGCGGGTTTTGCGATTCCGCACTGGGCTGAACCCACCGTGACACGCATTGGAGGCGCCTCGCTGGCCTTGGGTTTGATGGCCGCTGGGGCTGGCATGCAGGTCACTGCCCTGAACCATGCCAAGCTGCTGGCCGTGGCGGTGCTGCTGATCCGCCACCTGCTCATGCCGGTCTGGGCGCTTGCCCTGTGCCACCTGTTTGCCTTGAGCACGGTGCAATCCACCATCCTGCTGATGTTCTCAGCCTTACCGACCGCATCAAGCGCATATGTCCTGGCGGCGCGCATGGGCTATGACGGGGCATTTGTGGCGGCGTTGGTCACCGCATCGACGGTGTTGGGGATGGTGAGTTTGCCGTTTGCGCTTGGAGTGTTGAGGTCTTTTGTTTGAATTTTTATGAAGAGAAATTCAAGCTTCCAATTGCAAATTGCCAATTTCCAAACGCAAACTACCTTTCCCCCACTCTCTCCCCCCGCCTTCTCTCGCCCCGCCGGGCGAGAGAAGGAGCTAACAGCCATGTGTGGCCAACACTTGTTTGACAGGACGTACCACGCGGCGGCCAACTGAGCCAGTTACTATTTGTATAGCAGCTGGCACAATCAAATTAAGGGCTAGAGCATCAAATTTCTTAAGAGATTTCAGAACACGCCAACGCCCAGGCCACATGCTCCCGTACCAACGCGCTCGGATGTCCAGCCCGTGCTTGAAGCGACCGAACCAACTCATCGGACATCGACACATCCGCCACCCGTAGCGCATTGCCAAGTGCCACTGCGATGTTGCGCAGCCATCGCTCATGGCCAATGCGGCGGATCGGCGTGCCCTCGGTGTAGCGCAGAAACTCGCCTTCGCTCCAGCCAAACAGGGTCACCAACTGGCTACCCACCAAACCGGCTCGGGCATCAAAATCAGGAAGGGTGCTGCGCTGTGCGAACTTGTTCCAGGGGCAGATCAGTTGACAGTCATCGCAGCCGTAAATGCGGTTGCCCATCAAGGGCCGAAGCTCCAGCGGGATCGGGCCTGCGTGCTCAATCGTCAGGTAAGAAATGCAGCGCCTGGCATCCAACCGGTACGGCGCCAAAATGGCCTGGGTCGGGCAGATGTCGATGCAGGCACAGCACACACCGCAATGCGATGCCACTGGCACAGACGCGGGCAAAGCCAGATCCACAAAAATCTCACCCAAAAAGAACATGGACCCCGCGTTGCGGTTCAGGATCAACGTGTGTTTGCCGCGCCAACCTTGACCGCTGCGGCTCGCCAGTTCGGCTTCCAGCACCGGCGCTGAATCCGTGAATACCCGGTAGCCCATCGGCCCCATGGCATCAGCCATTTTTTCGCTCAAGGTCTGCAAGCGTTGCCGAATGACCTTGTGGTAATCCCTCCCCCTGGCGTATAGCGAGACAATGGCCTCGCTGGGTCGCTCCAGGCGATTCAGTTCTATGCCCCGCCAATTGCCAGGCGTATCGATTGGCAAGTAGTCCATGCGGGCAGTGATCACGCTCACCGCACCTTGCACCAGCTCAGCAGGGCGTGCGCGCTTCATGCCATGCGCGGCCATGTAATGCATGTCGCCATGAAAACCGGCTTCCAGCCATGCAGATAATCCGGGTTCGGCACTGCTCAAATCGATACCGGCTACGGCAATTTGGGAAAATCCAAGCGTGCGCCCCCAACCCTGAATCACGGAGACCCATTGACTGCCATCGAACCCTTGGAAACTGCTGCTCACTCGGCCATTGTAAAAAGCCAACGCTGGCGCAATGAGGCTGACACAGAACGCTTTGCGCACGCGCTTGCGGCCCAGCCCGAACTGCGTCATGCCTACATCGAGCTGCAAGGCGAATTGGGTGCCGGCAAAACCACCTTCGTGCGGCACCTGTTGCGCGCGCTGGGCGTGCAAGGGCGCATCAAAAGTCCGACCTATGCAGTGGTGGAAGCCTATGAACTGACCCTGCCTCAGACGCTGTCTATTTGGCACTTTGACTTTTACCGTTTCAGCGATCCGCAAGAGTGGGAAGACGCTGGTTTTCGCGATATTTTTGCCAGCCCCGGCCTGAAGCTGGCCGAGTGGGCTGACAAGGCTGCAGGCCATGTACCCATGGCCGACCTGGTGTTGCAACTCCAGGTGCAAGACGACGAATGCCGCCAGGTGACCCTGATTGCCCAAAGTGCCTGTGGCGATTCCCTGTTGAACGGGTTAACCAGCCCTGCAGCTGCATCCCACTGACCGATGAAACGCCGCAGTTTGTTGCAGTCAGGGTCCGTGGTGCTGTTGCTGGGTCTCCAGCAACTGGCCCGAGGCGCCACCATTCTGGCAGTGCGCCTGTGGCCAGCACCGGACTACACAAGGGTCACGATTGAGTCGGACACCGCGTTAAGCTACAGCCAGACATTTGTGCCGAACCCGCCACGCCTGGCTGTGGACGTGCGCGGCATTGATCTCAATCCGGCCCTGAAAGAACTGGTCGCCAAGCTGCGCGATGACGACCCCAATATTGCAGGCATCCGGGTCGGGCAATTCGGTCCCGGGGTGGTGCGTCTGGTGGTGGACCTGAAACACATGGTGGCACCCCAGGTGTTCAGTTTGGTGCCCATCGCAGCCTACCAGCATCGGCTGGTGTTCGATCTGTACCCCACGCAGGTCAATGACCCACTGGAAGACCTGATTGCCGAACGCTTGCAGGATACGGCAAACCGACCCGCTTCAGCGCCACCCGGTTCCGATCCACTTGGTGAACTGATCAGCAAGCGGGCCCAGCCAAGCACCAAATCAGCCTCAGCACCTTCCCAACCGACACCCAGGGTGAGTGGGCCTGTCGCTCCAATAAGTGCAGCAGCATCCCCAGATAATAAAAGGGCTACAGGCCAAAATGTTGTAAAGCCCACGACACCACCTGTACCGAATCTGAACCCGCCTGCCCTCACAGACCGCTTGATCATCGTGGCGCTGGACCCAGGCCATGGTGGTGAAGACCCTGGCGCCATCGGACCGGGCGGCACCCGCGAAAAAGACGTGGTGCTGGCGCTCGCCCACCGTTTGCGCAGCCGCATCAACAGCGCATCGGTCAATGGCAACGCCATGCGCGCCTACCTGACCCGTGACGCTGACTTTTTTGTACCGCTGCAAAAGCGCGTGGACAAGGCAAGGCGGGTGCAGGCCGACTTGTTCATCAGTCTGCATGCCGATGCTTTTTTCACTCCGCACCCTCAAGGTGCGAGCGTGTTTGCGCTGAGCCAGGGCGGCGCCTCCAGCACAGCTGCCCGCTGGATGGCTGACAAGGAAAACAAGGCCGACATGGTGGGTGGCTTAAACGTGCGGGCCAAAGACGCCCAGGTCAAACGCGCCCTGCTTGACATGAGTACCACCGCACAAATCAAAGACAGCTTGCAACTGGGCGGTGCCATGCTGCGCGAAATTGGTCGGGTTGGCAAATTGCATAAACCCGGTGTGGAGCAGGCGGGCTTTGCGGTGCTGAAGGCACCCGACATCCCCAGCGTGCTGGTGGAGGCGGCTTTCATCAGCAATCCGGATGAAGAAGCCAAACTCAATGACGAGGCCTATCAGGAAAAATTGGCAGACGCGCTGATGCGTGGTATTTCGCGCTACTTCTCCAAAAATCCGCCGCTGGCAAGAAACCGTTCGGCCTAGCACTTCTCCCTCTGTCTTATCAGGGTTAACCCTGATTTCACAAATTTCGGCCAGAATGGTTTGTCGTTACTAAAAAGAGGTTCGCGATGACGGCCTTCCCCAAGCCCCATGCTTGACACCACAATGGATTTAGACAATGCGGTCTTTGCGAAAACAGAGATCGGCCAACGCGAGATTAAAACGCGGGAACTGCGTTTGCCTCCGTTGGTTCGTCGTCTGTTGATTTTGATTGACGGTCAGCGCTGCGGTAAAGAATTGGCTCCCATGCTGATGGGACAGTCATTAGACCAACTGATGGCTGAATTGATTGACAAAGAATGTGTCTCTTTGGTAGCCCGCACCGATGTGATTTCGGTGTCCAGAACTGAGATTGCCTCTGACAATGCGCCTGTCGCACCTGAAGCCGCCGCCGCGCTTGCGTCCCTGGCGGCGTTACCTCCGCCCGACAGCCGATCGGAAAAAAACCTGGACATGGCGCGCAATTTTATGACCAACACGCTTAATGCGGAGTTCGGTCTGAACATGCGGCTGTCATTGATAGAAGCCATTGCCAACTGCACCACATCTGCGGACCTTCGGAAGATCTACCCAACCTGGCACAGCACCATGAACAGCAGCAAGGGTGGCGCCAAAGAACTACCCAAGCTGGTTGAAAAACTGTTCCACGTTCTGTAGAGATTAATCCCACACCACCTGCAAGTCAGCAAGCTCACGCGTTCGGGCAATACGTATCGCATTGGGTTCATCGGTGCATGTAACCCAATCCATCGCTTGATGCGCGCTGCGACCAAAACGCATATGCCGCGCCACCAATCTTGAGCGGCGCAGCGCATCTGGGACGTCCACGTACCATACCTCGTCCAAGACACCACGCACCTGGTTCCACGGCAGGTCATCGAGCAGCAG
>DFWT01000058.1 GCA_002381045.1 Rhodoferax sp. UBA4127 | reverse complement strand
CGAGCGCCGCACCAGCGACGCGCTGGAACTGGCTTTCAGCGGCCAGGCCGTCACCGCAGGCATCGGCCACCAGCTGCAGGCCGGCGTGCTGCTCACGCGCTTCGAGGGGCGCTTCCAGGACCAGGTCTTCGACCTGGCCACCGACTCGAGCGGCGTGGGCGTGGGCCTGGGCCACATCGACGGCACTCGCGACACCCTGCCCTCGGCCGGCACCACCGACGCCAATACCAACCGGGACGAACGCAGCACCGAATGGTTCCTGCGCGACGCCATGCGCCTGGGCGCACACTGGCAGCTCTGGGCCGGCCTGCGCCACACCCAACTGCAGCGCGAGAGCGCGCGCACCAGCCCCGCCGACGACGGGCCGGGCGAAGACGGCCTGCGCGCAACGCGCTACGACCAGAGCGCCACGCTACCCTGGCTGGCGCTGGCACACGAACTGAGCCCAGGCACGCTGCTCTACGCGAGCTGGGGCGAGGGCCTGGAAACCGACGTCGCGCCCAATCGCGCGCGCTACGTCAACCGCGGCCAGCCCTTGCCGGCACTGAAGAGCCGGCAGTTCGAGCTGGGCCTGAAGTGGAGCGGCAAGGACCACGACGCCACGCTGGCCTGGTTCGACATCGACCGCCCGCAGGCCGCCGATATCGGCCCCTGCGACGCGGCCGACAGCTGCAAGCGCCAGATCGACGGCAGCGCACGCCACCGCGGCGCGGAGGCGCAGGCCGCGCTGCGCGCAGGCGCATGGGCGTGGCGCGCCAGTGCGATGTGGCCCGACGCCGAGCGCCAGGGCTCCACGCAGCCGGGCGTGAACGGCACGCGGCCGGTGAACGTGCCCTCGGCCAGCCTGCGCCTGGGCACCGAATACAGCGTGGGCGCCATGCCTGGCCTGGCACTTCAAGGCAGCCTGGTGGGATTAAGCGACCGCGTGGTGCTGCCCTACGACGACAGTGTGCGCATTCCCGGCTGGGCGCGCTTGGACCTGGGTGTGCGATGGGAGCAGGCGTGGGCCGGCACGGCACTGCTCTGGCGCGTGGGCGTGGACAACGTGACCGACCAGCGAGCCTGGAAGGAGTCGCCCTATCAGTTCGGCCATGCGTACTTGTACCCGCTGGCGCCGAGAGCTTGGCGCGCTTCGCTTCAGGCGTCGTTCTGAAGGGCCTGCGCTTCGGGCTATACTCACAGGCTGAATTCCCCGATAGCTCAGTCGGTAGAGCGCCGGACTGTTAATCCGTAGGTCCCTGGTTCGAGCCCAGGTCGAGGAGCCATTTAAGCCTTATGGCTACTGGATGCCCTGCTATCTATTTGATGGCAGGGCATTTTCGTTTTGGGTTGTTTGTCAACGAAGTGTCAACCCCACTCAAGGGTACATCTTTGCCAGAGGATTCAACCTCTTTGCCTCTGACATGTGATCCGGAGCCATATGAGCGTACCGCATGGTCATTGCAAGGCTTGCGTGACCAAGCAATTTTTGCAAAGTGATGATGTTTCCGCCGTTCTGCATAAAGTGGCTTGCAAATGTGTGCCGCAAGATGTGGGTCATCTGCCCGTCAGGCAACACAATGCCCGCCCTTTCGACAGCTTCTCGGAAGGCTCCCTCTGCGTAAGCAAAAAATCGGTCGCCATCGCCGTGCTTTTCATAATGCTCCCGCAGCTCTGTTGCCAATGCATCACTGATGGGCACGGCACGCGTTTTTGTCGATTTTGTGCGAGCGTACTGAACCATCGAACCTTGAAGTTGGGATATTGTTAACCCTTCAGCCTCGCCCCAACGGGCGCCAGTGCAGAGACACAATTTTGTAATCAGGAGAGTGTGTGGGTTACGTTTTTTCGCGGACGCCTCTCTCAAAAGATCCTGGATCTGACGATCTTTCAAATAGGTCAACTCCGGCTCGTTGATTTTGAATTGCTTCAATTTTGCGACAGGGTTTGGAAGTTTCCATTTGCCAATATCTTCCAGAGTGTTGAACATTGCTCTCATGTAAGCGTGTTCTCGGTTCATGTTTGCCTCTGAAATGCCACTCTCCAGTCGTTGGGTCCGGTAGTCTGAAAACCTGTCAGATGAAATGTTGTCGGCGACCGGGTCGCCAAGTGCAGTCGCTATTGCTAGTAGCCTATTTTTTGTGTCCGCGCCCGAATTGAGCGTGTTTCCATGGTGCTTAAACCATAAATCGACCAGTTCAGACATCTTGCGAAGGTCACGTTTCGCGGGAGCCCAAGCAGGCTGCTGATTGACCTGGTTCCGCAGCCAGGCCTCCCATTGGATTGCCTCGGCTTTTGTATGAAACGTCTTTCTAAATCGCTTCCCACCCCGCCCTGAGGGTTGTATGTCAACCAGCCAGTTCTTTCCGTCTTTAGAAATCATGTGTTCAGCGTCAAATATTGAAATATTTTGCCAAGCGATTGGCCGAAATTACCAGCTTAACAGCGACCAATGAGTTGCCGCGTGTAGGTCAATCGTAGAGCCCAAGCGCATTCCGTTCAGTTTGCCTGGCTAACGCATTGGACATCAGCAAATGACTCAGCAGTATTGGAAGTCCTGAACCAGCGTTGAGACTGGGTTGGGCGTGGCGACTCCAGGTAGATTTAGACGGAACTGGGAGGGACTGGTAGCCAGAACGTCAAATGCTGCGTCGAACTTTAGCAACGACGATCTGCTGTTTTAAGACTGCGGTAGGCCGAAAGCCGGTCCGCACGACAGTCCGGTATCTGGTGGTCCAGTCCATCGCCCTTCAGAAGCCGTTCATGGCATTCGGCAACGTGCCCATAACGGTCAACCAGATTCGAGAAAGCTACCGTTCAAACTGGTGCTTGAAAATCTGTAAGCCGACATTCGTAGTCACTGAGTAATTCCCTTCGGCTGTGCCGCACTTGTGCAGCGTAAACACATACGAATAACCGCTTCCGGGAAGTTCAGCTGTCGTCTGCCGCTTCCTTACATACCCTGTCGACCAATGTAGATTCTTGCGATTCCCTTCACTGCTCCAGATCACAACCCCCCAAGGCTCCTGCACGGGCAGTCAGCCCGTCCTCGCAAGATCAAAGCCAAATCTCCGGCCAAAACGCGGGACCCCTACTGTTAGCTTTGATCAATCCGAATTTTTCCTTGGTAAAGATTGAGCTTGGAGTCGCCATCGAAAAGAATGCAACGATCTTCAATGAACTCAAACTCAATGTCGGTATCAACTGCAAAATCTATGGCACCAAACGCCACCGACGTTAGCAAGTGATCTTTCTGCAACAGCTTGACCACGGTTTCCATGCCCGATGGCAGCGTGGAATAAACACGGGCCTTGATCTTTCCGCCAGCGCCAATTTTCAGATACTCAGGGCGAACACCAAGCACAACTTTTTGATCGGCACGCACAGCAGCGGCAGCGACGACAACTGTAAAGATGAAGTCCACGCCCTTTGCTGCCACCTTAATCTCGTTTGCGCTGATCGCTGCGACCTTGCCCTCAATGAAATTCATGGTGGGACTGCCGACAAAATCNNGTGGACAGTGTCATGGCCTCAAGCTGGTCGTGCGTCACGTAGACAAAGGTCGAATTCGTCTCGGTGTGCAGGCGTTTGAGCTCGGTGCGCATCTCAGTTCTGAGTTTGGCATCCAGGTTGGAAAGCGGCTCGTCCATCAACAGCACCCTGGGCTCGGTCGCCAGTGTCCTGGCAATTGCCACGCGCTGCTGCTGGCCGCCTGAAAGCTCGCTGGGATAGCGGTCGCAAAACTGCGCGATTTTCAGTTTTGCAAGCAGTTCTGTCACTCGCGCCTTGATCCGGGGCTTATCCCACTTCAGGTTCTCCAGTCCAAAAGAAATGTTCTTCTCAACCGTCATGTGCGGCCACAACGCGTAGTTCTGGAATAGAAAACCAACGTTCCGCTTGTCGGGTGCCACATCAATGCCGCGGTTCGAGCAAAAAACCGTTTTGCCGTCAATCAGGATCTCGCCTTCTGTGGGGCTTTCAAGACCGGCAATCATCCGCAAAATGGTCGTCTTGCCGCAGCCTGATGGGCCTAGCAACGTGACGAAATCACCATCGGCAATCGTCATGCTGATTCGATCGACCGCAACAAACTTGCCAAAGCGTTTGGAGATGTCTTTGAGTACGATTTCCGGCATGGTCAGCCTCCAATCCCTTTGTCGATCGAGGCACCCGTGGCCTTGTTGATGGCGTAATTGAAGATCAAAACAATCAGCACGATGAGCAGGTTGATGGCGTTCGCGTACTGGTTCCAGCCTTTCTCGTTGTACTGGAACAGCATGGTGGTCAGAACACGGTTGGCCGGCACGATCAAAATGACGAACAGCGCCAGTTCACGCATGCAGGAAATGAACGGCAGCATGTAGCCCGACAGAAAGCTCGAGCGCTGGATGGGGAAAATGATGTAAGTCATCCTCTTCCACCACGGAATGCCGAGCATGATCCCCGCTTCCTCAATCTCGCCGGACAGTTGCAGCATGGCATTGGTGCCGGCCCGTGAAGCGAAGGGCAGGTATTTCACCGTCCCAACCAGGACAAGCAGTGCGAAGGTTCCGTACAAGGACGGAATAAACAGATTGGGCTTGGCAAACATTGACAGATAAATGGCGCCGAAGGCCATGGATGGCATGAGGTAAGGAAAGAACGCCAGGTTGTTGACAAAGGATGCAAGCCAGGTGCCACGCCCCTTGACAATGGCGTAGCCAGCCAGTCCGCCCACCGTTCCCGCAATCAGCGCCACCACCAGGGACAGCCTGACACTGTTCCACAGACCCAGCCAAACGTATTGGTTCAAGAGAATGCCTGGCTCCCCACCACCCACGTCCACATGACCCTCGCCCACCCAGAAGATGGTGGTGAAGTTCTGCAAAGAATAATCACCCGGTGCCAGAATGAAGGACTCGATCGCAAACGTGATCAATGGCAGGATCGCGATGGCCGCCAGCGACACCACAACCAACACTGACAAGGGTGTGCGCACACCGCGCAGCTTGACCAGCGCCACATTCGAGCTTTTGCCGGTGACGGTCGTGAACGACTTGCGCTTGCCAACAAACATCTGATTGGCCGCCATGATGAAGGCCCCAATCAGGATCATCAAAAACGCGATGATGTAGCCGTAACCCGGATTGATCCCGTTCAAGGTTCGGTACAACTGGGTGGTCAGCACCTGAAAGCGTACCGGTGTACCCAGGAAGGCCGGCACCGCGAACGAACTCAGACAGCTCGAAAACACCAGAAGAAAGGTCGAAAGCACCGCTGGCATCACGATGGGCAAGGTAATTCTTGTCAGGATCTTCAGGCGGCTGGCTTGCAACAGTGTCGCGGCCTCCTCAAGGTTGGCGTCCATGTTGCGCAGGATGCCGCCAATCAGAATGTAGGCAAAGGGCGCGTAGTGCAANNGGGTTCCTGAAGAAGTTGAGCCAAGCCATGGCCAAGGTCCAGGAGGGCAGGATGTACGGAAAAATAAAGACCACTGAAATGAAAGCCTTCCATCGCAGGTCGCTGCGGGTCACCAGCCAGGCCAGGGTGCCGCCCATCGAGATCGCAATCAAACAGCTCCCCAATGCGGTCGCCACCGTGTTCCAGAGCGGGCGGTACAGCATGTTCTCACTGGTCGCGCCCGAGAAAAAGACTTTGGTCCAGTGAAACAGCGTCAGATCACCGGCCTGCGCGCCCCTCACCGACATGATCTCGGACGGATGCACCACAAATGTGTCCTTGACCAGGGACGCGAGTGGCAATAGCGTCAAAAAGAACAGGCTCACCGCCAGCGCGACCAAAATCACGTTGTACGGTTTCCGAAGAAGCGACGCTACCTGATTGCCAAGTCTCATGCAGTGTCTTCAGCGAGACCGAAATTCAATACTGCGGAGGGCGGTTAATACGCAATGTTGTTGACGAACTCTTCAACTTCGGCGCGATTTTCGAAGATAAATTTGGGGCTCTCGGGCACAAGGCGCGTCATCCAGAACGAAACGGGTGAATCGTCCGGATCAACCGGTATGCTTGGATTGGAAGAGTACGAGCCTACATCGACAGCCCAGGGCGAAAAACCTTCGGGGGTGAGCAGATACTCAATAAAAAGCTTCGCCGCATTCGGGTGCGCGGCATTCTTGGTGAGCATGGTGAAGGCCGGATAAATGAATCCAGAAAACGGTTTGACATCCGGCATGGCCATAAGTGCCAGATTCTTTTTGACGTCAAAACGTGTCTTGGAGTACACCGCCAAGCCCACGGTTGTGGCGCTTTGACCCTTGATACCAATGTTTTCAGCAATGGTTGTGTCGCTATTGCCTAAAACCAGGCCATTGCCGAAATAAAGTTTGATCCATTCGTAGCCCGCATTCTTTGTCGTCAGGACCAGTTTCTTTCCGTACAGATCGGTATAAGCCTTATCAAGCTTGGCAGCCCATTCAGGAGAGGTGATCATCGTCAGGAAATTGGCGTTGACGCCCTCAAGTTTTGGGTCCTTGAACTGGATCAACCCTTTCCACTTGGGCTGTGTCAGTTCCCACACGTTCTTGACCACCGGAGTTTTGGTTTTGTCGTTGTTGAACATGAAAACCTTGTTGATGTACTGAAACACCAGCGGGTTCTGAAACTCCTTGGGGATCACGGTCTTCATCGAATCAGGAACGTAATTGACCAAATAGTTGGTGGCGATGAGTTGGCCGTACACCCTGCCCGAGTCTTGGGCGATCACGAAGTCGGCGCCCGCAATGCCACCCCCGACCTCTTTGGAGATCTTTTCAATGAGTTCCCCATCTTTCAGGTTTGAGGCCTCAACCTTGATGCCATATTTTTTCTGAAAGGCTTCGGCAGCTTTAGAGATGCGGGAGGTGATCGAATAGACCACCACCTTGCCCTCGGTCTTGGCCGCTGCGATCAATTTTTCGTCCGCCGCCTGGGACTGGGTACCTGCCAGCACCAAAGCTGCCAGGGCTGCAAGAATGATCGATTGCTTCATCAGATCCACCTTTCATTTCGAGTTTCAGAAAACACCAAATGCCCCCACCCATCAGAAACAAAAAAGGTGGCGCAGAAATCGGTCGTGGCAAACCGAAAAATCACGGACAGGCACCTCACCCAACCACATCAAGGTCAGTATCGTACCCCTGAACAGCCACCAATCCACGTAAAAACTCTCACGATGACGGCCTCTTGACGAGGCCTCACCAAAAGGCGCCAGACGGCATCCATCTGCGTGTCACCACAGCCATCCCACAGCGGTGGCCCGCGCGCCGAAGATAAGCCATAGCCAACGGCCGGTCCGAAGGAGGTAAATCGGAAGGTGCTACTGCCAGAGAGTCTTCAGGAGCCCACTGAATCGCTCCGCCGCCACCGTCATCCATGCCTTGCAGCGTACCCAGGGCAAGCACGGCATGGTCAGCATGTTCATTGGCATGGGGCAGGGCGCGGCGGGGATTTTTGAATAGGTTTAACCCGGTGCTTTGGGACGGGTCGGTGTGACAGAATTCTGCTAAATTTCTTGAAGGCACACCTTGACCGACATATTGATAGACACCACTGACCGAGTGATGGCCATCACCTACACCGCATCCACAGCGGTGTCATCAGCGCCGGGTTGGACGCTATGGGCGGCCTGGCGGTGATGGCCGCCATCGGTTCGCGCGTGACCTCCACCCGCATGGAATTTTGGGAGTCGATGGCAAGCTGTTGTCTACAGCGGCGGCGTATATCGTTTCCTGGCGGCTCACTGCGCTGATTTCATTCCGAAAGTCCAGATGCACGCTTCCCAATCTTCGTCGATGCATCCTCCGGCACTGGTCGTTCTGGCTGCTGGAATGGGTTCCCGTTATGGTGGTCTGAAACAGTTGGATCCGATAGGGCACCACGGCGAGACGTTTCTGGACTATTCGGTGTTTGACGCCGCGCGTGCGGGATTCGGACGGATTGTTTTTGTCATTCGTCGAGAGTTCGCCGACGAGTTCCAGTGTCGGGTGCTGGCCAGGTACGCTGGGAAACTGGACGTGTTGTGTGTGTTTCAGGAACTGGATGATCTCCCACCGGGATTTAGCCGACCCGCGCTGCGCATCAGACCTTGGGGTACCTTGCATGCTGTTTTGGCGGCGCGCCAGGTTCTCAATGGGTTCTTTGCAGTGGTCAACGCCGACGATTTTTACGGTTGTGATGCTTACCAGCGCATGGCGGCCTTTTGTCGACAGTGGGCGGCCGCAGGTTGTCCGCCTGATGTGGGTGCCATGCTGGCGTACAACATCCGCAAGACGCTCTCGCCAAGTGGCGGGGTCAACCGCGGAATTTGTCGGACGCGGGGCGAATCTCTGGAATCGGTGGTGGAAATGACCGACATTCATCTGAGATCGGACGGCAAGGTCATGGGGCGCAACGCTGCCGGTCAATTGCAAGTGATCGTGTCCGAGGCGCAGTGTTCCATGAATTTTTGGGGATTGACACCCACGCTTCTAAACAAGATGGGCGAGCAGTTCACCCGTTTTTTGGTGAGACAGGGGGCCGAACTGACAGCCGAGTGTTATCTGCCCAGCGTGATTGACGAACTGATCACAACGCAGCAGATGGTGTGCCGTGTGTTGCCCACCGACAGCGAATGGTTCGGCGTCACCTACTTGCATGACCGTACGTGGTGTGCCGATCGGCTTCGCCAGTTGACCGAGGCGGGTGTTTACCCGCAAAGGCTGTGGCTGTGATCTGGCGAATGCTCTTTTTTCGGAAACTTTTGGGCGGTTTATGAGAAAAAAATGACTACAGTTCAGTATTTGTAATACNNCCTGCGCTGGCCCAGAACAAGGTCGTCATTTACAGCGCTGCACCGCAAGACCTGCTGGACCATGTGATTCCAGCCTTTGAGAAAAGCGCCAACCTCAAGGTTGAACTGATCAAGGGTGGATCGGGCGACCTGATCAACCGGCTCAAGGCTGAAAAAGGTCGACAGGCTGCCGACGTTTTGTTCAGTGTGTCCACCGAGGTGATTGAGGCCAACGGCACGTTGTTTTCGAAATTTATGCCGGAAAATATCAAGTACCTCTCCAGCGTGTTCAAAGTCAATGACGCAGCCGTACCTTTCACGGCCGTAGCCAACGCGTTTGGCGTGAATACCAAACAGCTCACCCCCACCCAATACCCCAAGACCTGGGCTGATCTGGGTAACCCCATGTACAAAGGCAAGATTTCTGCAGGTCGCCCTGACAAATCGGGCTCGGCTTTCATCCAGCTGGCAGTGATTTTGCAGATTTATGGCGAGGAAAAAGGCTGGGACGTTTACAGCAAAATTCTGGACAACACGGTGCTGTCCAACAGCTCGGGCGCGGTGTCGAAGTTTGTCAACGATGGTGAGGCAGCCATTGGCCTGTCGAACGAAGATACCTTGCTGAGGTACAAGGCTGGCGGTGGCCCAGTGGAAATCATTTATCCGACCGATGGCACCTCGGCGCTAGCCGATTCAATGGCCTTGACCGCCACACCAGCCAACGCCGAAGGTGGTAAAGCCTTCATCAATTTCATGTTGTCCCGCGAAGCGCAAGAAATTCTCGATGGCGTCGGCCGTCGCACCGTGCGAAATGACGTGGTGTCCAAAAACCTGTTGACGCCTTTGAACAAGATCAATGTGTTCAAGTACAACGACGACTGGGCGGGTGCCAACCGAGCACGTATTCTGGCCAAGTGGAACGAGTTGCTATTGAACAAAAAATGAGCTGGAGCTTCGGTAACGAAAACAATTCATGGCGCTTGTTCAACTCAAAAACATCAAAAAGGCCTACGGCAAACAACTGGCGTTGAAAGATGTCAGTCTGAGCATCCCCAGCGGGGCCTTCTTCACCCTGTTGGGACCCAGTGGCTGCGGCAAAACCACCCTGTTGCGGGCGATTGCCGGTTTTCACCAGCATGATGCGGGCGACATTCTGGTCGACGGTCAGTCCATCGGGCATTTGGGTGCCAATCAGCGCAACGTGGGTATGGTGTTTCAGGATTACGCTGTGTTCCCGCATCTGAGCGTGTTTGACAACGTGGCCTTTGGTCTGGTGCAGCAGAAGGTGCCAGCGGCAGCGATCCGTCAGCGTGTCGATGACATGCTGGCAACTGTGCAACTCGATCAACACGCTGCACGCATGCCACACCAGCTCAGTGGTGGCCAGCAGCAGCGCGTGGGTTTGGCTCGTGCGCTGGTGATACGGCCCAAGCTGTTGTTGATGGATGAGCCGTTATCCAATCTGGATGCCAAACTGCGGGTGGAACTGCGCCGGGATATCCGCGCGCTGCAGCAGTCGTTTGGGATTACCACGGTGTATGTCACGCATGACCAGGAAGAGGCGTTGTCCATTTCTGACCAGGTGTGTGTGATGCATGACGGCATAGTTCAGCAGGTGGGTGCACCCTGGACGGTGTACAACCGCCCGGCAAACCGTTTTGTTGCGGCCTTCGTGGGTGCCAACAATTTCATCCCCCTCGAATGGAATGCCTCTGGTGCACCGACCTTGTTGGGGCAGCCGATGACACTGCCTGACGGGCTGTCGATCACGAATGGTTGTGCCTGTATGGCATCGATTCGACCCGAGAACGTGCTGGTCAACCGCCCGCAAGCGGGAGATGCCCTGCGCGTCGATGGCGTTTTGCGCCACGCCATGTTTACCGGGCGCGAGATGCAGCTGTCGGTTGAGGTGGCCGGCCATGGACTGATTGATGCGCTGGTTGCACCTCATGCAGCTATGATGGCGCTGCAACCCGGACAAAACGTGCAGTTGCTGGTTCGCCACGACGACATTTTGTATTTTTCTGGCCAGAACGACGGGGTGTTGTTGCAATGATCTCGCCGTTGGCGAACGTCAAGTGGTATCAACGCGGTGGGCTGCGGATCGACTTCTGGTCGTTTGTGATGGTCGTCTCGGTGACCTTGATGGCCTTCCTGTTGATCTGGCCGATCCTGCAGGTGCTCAAGCTGGGTTTCCTGGACCCGCAAACCGAAGGCTTCACCCTTGCCAATTACGTCAAGGTGCTGACCCATCCCTATTACCTGGGCGCGTTGAAGAATACCTTGATCATCGGCATAGGCGGCATGGTGGGCGCCTGTCTGCTGGGGGTGCCGCTGGCGTATTTCACTGCGCGTTACGTTATCCGGGGGCGCAGCCTGATCGCCACGCTGGCGGTGCTGGCGCTGGTGTCGCCACCCTTCATTGGGGCCTATTCGTGGGTGGTGGTGGCCGGCAACAACGGCTGGTTGACGCAGCAGATGAAGGCCTTGGGCGTGACTTTGCCCACCATCTATGGCATGCACGGCATCATTTTGGTGTTCAGTCTGAAGTTCTTCCCGTTTGTTTACCTGATGACTGAAAGCGCACTGCGCAACATCAACCGGTCTTTTGAAGAAGCCGCTGAAAACCTGGGTTGTTCGCGCTGGGAGCGTTTTTACAAGATCACCTTGCCGCTGGTGTTTCCTGCGACCAGTTCCGGTGCGATCCTGTGTTTTGTGCTGTCAATTGCGGACTTTGGTACGCCGTCCATCATCGGGCGCGACCTGCGGACCCTATCGACCATCGCTTACAACCAGTACACCTCAGAAATGGGCGGCCCGCCGACCATGGCGGTCAGCATCTCGATGCTGATGATCGTGATCTCGATGCTGGCGGTGTTTTTGCAGCGTTACGTGATCAGCAAGCGCCGTTATGCCGGCTCCATGACCAACCTGACCGTGCCCAGAACACTCCGCGGTGGCTACTCGGTGTTGGTGCATGCCCTGTGTTACGGCGTTGCCGCGCTGGCCACGCTGCCGATTCTGGTGGTCATCTACACCTCGTTCCTGCAAACCAATGGCCCGGTATTCAGCGGTGGTTTTGGCCTCAACAGCTACGCGCGGGTGATTCACGAGGTGCCTGATGTGATCACCAACACCTTTCGCTTTGCGCTGCTGGCGACTTTGATGATCACCCTGATGGGCGGGCTGATGTCCTACATCATCGTGCGGCGCGAATCGGCGCTCTCAGGCCTGCTGGACTCGGTGCTGATGGTGCCGTATGTCGTGCCGGGCGTGGTAATGGCGATCGGGTTTTTGCTGACCTTTAACCGGGGTGTGTTTGATCTGGTGGGCACTGGCAGCATCATTGTGCTGATCCTGTTCATCCGGCGATTGCCGTATGGCGTGCGGGCGACCAGTTCGGTGCTTCGCCAGATCAAGCCATCGATCGAAGAGGCGGCGATCAGCCTGGGGACCGCGCCCGCCAAGGCGTTTTGGAAGGTGACCGTGCCGCTGATGCTGCCCGGTGTGGTGGCTGGCGCCATGATGAGTTTCATCACCGCCATCAACGAACTGTCGTCGACGCTGCTGCTCTACACCGGTGGCACCACCACCATGCCGGTGAAGATCTACAACGCGGTGCTGGATGGTGAATTTGGCATTGCTGCCGCGTTGTCCACCATCTTGCTGGCCAGTTCTGGTGTGTGTGTCTATGTGGTGATGCGGTTCTCGCAGTCCAAGGAGAGCGCGTTTGTTTGAGTTTGGGCGCACCAGTCGCGGCAATGAACCATGCTGATTGAATCCAGCTCAATCCCCAAGTACCGCGATCTTTCCCTGCCGGGCGACGACATTCTGGCGGTGCTTCCAGGACGCCTCTACGCCGTTTTTGATGGTGCCACGGATGCACGGGGCCTGCAGGTGCAAGGCGTGTCATCGGGGCGTTTTGCCGCCAGTCAGGCGGCATTGGCGATGATGACGCATGCCGTTGGCCCCGGCCGTGCAGCGCGTTCCCCCGACGAGTGGCTGGTCAGCATGAATCGTGCAATAGCCCAGGGGCTGCAGGGCGCCAACGCGGCTTCGGTGCGGGTCGGGACAACCGCCGCGGTGGTTGAAGACGCGGGGGGTGACAGCCTGCGTTTTTTGATCGTGGGTGACTCGGGTATTCGCATCAATGGGGATGAACTGATCTGGCTTCACAAAGATGTTGACCTGATCTACAGCGCGGTCCGCGTGGCCGTGTTTCACTTTTTGCAGGCCCGCGGCGTTCAGGGCGATGCGCTCGAGCAGCGCATGCGTGAGCTGGTTTCGCTGGGTTTGGACCTTGCCGGCACTGGAGCGCTGGCAACCGCGGACGTGGCGGCGATCATCCGGGCAGCGCGCCGGAATTGTGAGGGCCGGTTGCAGGCAGATGCCAGAGCGTGTTTGGACGATCTGATGCGAGTGGGTATTGCCCGCGGACAATCCGGCTACGCCAACCTTGCGGGGCACTCGTTGGGCTACGCCGTTCTCAACGGGGGGATCACCCGGGGGCCGGAGCTGGTGAGCTTTTCCCGCCTCAAATCCAGTGTGCGCAGCATCGAGCTGTTTACCGATGGCTACATGTCCGTGCCGAAAGGGTCGCGCGTGAGCGACTGGGAGGTGGAGTTCCTTCGCGGCGAAGCAGAAGACTTTACCAAGACGGCGGCTTATGCCTGCACGAAGGGCTCCAGTTCGACCCAGTTCAGCGACGACAGAACCGTTTTGACGGTGTATTTCTAGGAGACTGTCTGCAACATGCGCAACTGCCCATGGTCAATTTTTCGTCCCGCAGAATTTGCGTCAGCCGCGTGGGTTCACGCAGGTAAGTTTGGTAAAAGCTCACGCGCTGCCCGCTAAGACATAAAGGCTGAAAGCGGGTGTACAGTTTGTCGATCTTCCTACCACATAGCTGCCGTTCAATCGAGCGACTCTAAATACCCGCTGAAGTCCCAAGGCTGAAGTAGTTGTATCAAATTAGCGTTCTCCAACCTGCCATTGAAAGCCACAGTTAGTCGATTGACAATGTGGCGATGATTCCAGTGGACACCACATTTGGGTTCGACCAGCTGCGGTCGCTCGAGGCCAACAGCTATGGTGGTCATGACTGATATCTCAAGTGAGTTGATAGACAATATGCACGAATATCTTAGTATTTAGTTGTCACTAGCCGCAACCCTGACGGGACGCGGCTAGCTTTGAACGTGGTAGTCCCTTCCATCTGTTGGGCCACTCAACAACATTCAAACTCGTTCCCCGATGTCTTCAGTATTACTATTCGACTTTGGTCGTGTGCTCGTCGATTTCGATTTCCGGCACGCCTTTTCACGCTGGGCTGACGCGACAGGCCTATCAACATTAGCCATCGAAAAGGCATTCGTTCAAGATGCAATGTACTGTGCACACGAGCGAGGCGAGCTAAGTTGGGGTGAATATGCGCAGCACTTGCGGTCGATATTGAATCTAGATCTCAGCGACTTCGCACTTATCGAAGGCTGGAACGCGATCTTCCTGAATCCGGTACCGGGTGTTTCTTCTACAGTCGACGCGTTGTCTTCGCGTTTTCGACTATTCGTCCTTTCAAATACTAACCAGACTCACTACGAATACTGGTCCCGACAGTATGCCTCGGTATTGAAACCTTTCGATAGCCTCCTCTGCTCTCATGCCCTAGGTGCGCGCAAGCCTGAACCCGAAATCTACCTTCGTGCGTTGAGCAACATCGGTGTCGACGCGAATGAGGTTCTGTTCTTTGACGATATACCCACAAACGTCGCTGGAGCCCAAGCCGTTGGAATGCAAGGGGTACTTTTCACGTCGGTAACTGATATCCACGCCGCATTGAAGCTGGTCTAACCAGTCGACTTCAATAGGTAGCACACACGATTTCAAGGTCGAGTGCGGTATGTGAGTCATCACACTTGAGGACGCTTAAGAGGTCCATGAAATTTGAATGGCACATCACGAGATGAGTGAACGAGGTGAACTTCGATTTCGACTCTCCTCCGCGCGGATGGCACTCGGTATATACGGACAGTCTCTTCTGCTGCGGGGGATGAGTGGCAAGATGCCCACTTTCACAGATCAGTGTGGGGAACGTACATGGTGCCAGTTGGTTGGATGTCTGCGGGGCAGACCAAAATCCCACCTGGACAACAAGGTCTCAACATTGAGAGGTTTCGAGCGCATAAGCGCAACGCTCGAAGCCCCTTTGGTGCTCTTAACCCGTGACACGCTTGGCCGAATGCGGTTGAAACTCCTATCCGTCGCGCATTAGCCCGGTCAGATGCGAAGCGCATGGCCTTGATTGGAAATGGCGCACAAGCCGAATTCCAGGCGATCGCCTTTCACACCCTTTTTGGGATAAACGAAATCGTCGTCTATGACGTTGATCCGCACGCAACAGAAAAACTGTTGAGAAATTTGGCCGAATACCCTGCACTCATGATTACACGAGCCTCCAGCGTCGCCCAGGCCGTTCGCGGGGCAGATATCGTCACAACAGTGACAGCGGACAAAACCTGCGCGACCATTCTTACGCCGGAAATGGTGGAGCCGGGTATGCACATTAACGCCGTTGGCGGCGATTGTCCGGGGAAAACCGAGTTGCATATTGATGTATTGCGCGGCGCCCGCGTCTTCGTCGAGTATGAACCCCAGACACGTGTAGAAGGGGAGATTCAACAACTAGATGCCGACTTCCCCGTCGTTGATCTGTGGCGGGTTTTGAGTGGGAGCCAGCCAGGCCGTCAAACCCGCGAGCAGGTAACGATTTTTGATTCAGTGGGCTTCGCTCTAGAAGACTATTCGACTCTGCGTTACATCAATCAGCAGGCCACCAAACTCGGTCTGGGTATCGATGTTGAACTCGTCCCCAGCATGGACGATCCCAAAGACCTGTTTCAATTCACTCGAAGCACTCGTGCTCCGCTGTTGCGGCGGGGGGNNAAAGTAAACCCAGGGTTACGCCGCACCCCGTGGTGAGTGCTCTTGGAGATCGAGCCACCGAGTTCGCCGAGCTGCGTCGCGACTTGCACCGTCACCCCGAGTTAGGCCTGGCTGAGCGTAGAACCTCTCGGCTCGTCGCAGATTGCCTGAGTGCTTGGGGCTACGAGGTCCATTGTGGCTTGGCCACCACGGGTGTGGTCGCGACGCTGCGTCGTGGAGCAGGTCACAAGCACTTGGGCTTGCGGGCTGACATGGATGCGCTACCAATTCATGAAACCAGCGGCCGACCCTGGACCAGCGTGCACGACGGCGTGATGCATGCCTGTGGACATGATGNNCGACATGGACGCGCTGCCGATCCTTGAGACGACGGGTCTGCCTTACGCTTCGACCGTGCCGGGCAAGATGCACGCCTGCGGTCACGACGTCAACACGGCGATGCTGCTGGCGGCGGCGCGCTATCTGGCTGAGGAAGGTAAGTTTTCGGGTACGCTGAATCTGATCTTTCAACCCGCAGAGGAGTATCCCGGGGGTGCGCGCCTCATGGTCGAAGAGGGTCTGTTTGACCAGTTCCCATGCGACGCCGTGTTTGCCATACACAACATGCCGGGTATCGAGCAGGGTAGGCTCGTGTTTCGCGAAGGTCCAGCAATGGCATCTTCTGACGACGTCACGATCACGTTGCATGGTTCGGGCGGCCACGCTGCATCGCCACACCGGGCGGCAGACCCCATCGTCGCCGCATCTTCGATCGTGATGGCACTACAGACCATTGTTTCGCGCAATATCGATCCCCAGCTGGCGGCCATTGTCACGGTGGGAGCGTTCCAGGCAGGCAGTGCAAACAACGTGATTCCTGATGTGGCGAGACTGGAGCTGAGCGTGCGCGCGCTAGACCCGGCGGTGCGCGACCTGCTGGAGGCGCGCATCAACGCGGTAGTGCAGGGGCAGGCCGAGAGTTTTGGTGTGCGTGCGGTGGTGGACTACCGCCGGGATTATCCAGTTCTCGTCAATTCTCGTAACGAAACCGAATTTGCGAGGGAAGTAGGCGCAGAGTTGTTGGGAGAGGATGGCATCGAGCGTCAGGGTCCAGCCATCACCGGTAGCGAAGACTTTGCAGTGATGTTGCAGCACCGCCCGGGCAGCTACGTGCTGATTGGAAACGGTGTGGGCGAAGGCCATTGCATGCTGCACAACGCAGGCTACGACTTCAACGACGACAACCTGTCCGTCGGCGCTGCCTTCTGGGTCAGGTTGACCGAGCGATTCCTTTGTAACGAACTATAAGTGAAGGCATTTATGACACTGAACAGACGCCAAATTCTCGCCGCTGGCACCTTGGCTTGCGGCATTCCCTTGCCACTTTGGGCGCAAGGTACACGAGTGCTCAACATCGCGCTCTACCCGGAGCCGCCAACGCTCCTGGCGGCCTTTGGAGGGGTTGCTCCAGCGCAGATGGTCAACGGCAACATTTATGAGAGCTTGCTGCGTTTCGACGAAAAGCTGCAACCGCAGCCCAACTTAGCAACTGAGTGGACCGTGACCAAGGATGCCCTGACTTACACCTTCAAGCTCAAGCGCGGCGTCACTTGGCACGATGGTCAACCGTTCACGGCCGCTGATGTCGTATACACAGCTGACGTTTTCATGCGCAAGCTCAATCCACGCTTCAGGCTAGTGCTGGAGTTGGTTCAAAGCATTAAGGCGCTGGACTCTTACACGGTGGAGTTCCGGTTGAATTCCCCATATCCCCCCTTTCTTCAGTTGTTTGATGTCAATACCTTCCCGATTGCACCAAAGCATCAATTTGAGGGCGTCGATCTTTCGAGGCCTCCAGCGTTGACACCGGTGGGTACAGGACCCTACAAATTCAAGGAGTGGCAGCGCGGCTCGTTCATTCAGCTTGAGCGCAATGCGACCTATCACGTCACCGGTTTGCCGTCGGTTGAAAGCGTCTACTTCCATGTGATACCCGATGCTGCCTCGCGTGCCGCTGCTTTCGAGTCTGGCCGGGTCGACGTGTTGCCAGGCGGCACGGTGGAGTTTTTTGATGTTGGTCGTCTGACCAAGCTGCCGGGCGTTTCAGTCACCACCAAAGGTTCGGAAAAGCTGGCACCGTTGTCCATGCTTTGGATCAACCACCGTACGCCACTGCTGCAGGATGTACGCGTGCGCCGGGCGCTGATGCACGCCATTGACCGCGATGGTCTTGCCAAGGTGGCCTGGCAAGGTTTTGCAACGCCGGCCACAGGCCCGCTGAACCATTCCACTGCGTTTTACACGCCCAAGGTCAGTAGCTATCCGTATGACACGGCCAAGGCCAAAAAATTGCTGGCTCAGGCGGGCTACAAGGGTGAGCCGGTTCGCCTACTAGGGCTTCCCTATGGAGAGGTATGGACACGCACCGCAGAGATGGTAAAACAAAACCTGCTGGCTGCTGGTTTCAACGTTCAGCAGGTCAATGCTGATCTGCCTGGTGTCGTGTCGCGCCAGTCGAGTTGGGACTTTGACCTCGCATTCACCTATTTCAATCAATATGGTGACCCGGCGATTGGTGTGGCTCGCAACTACATCAGCAGTGAGATCAAAAAGGGCTCGCCATACAACAACGTCGGCGGCTACCACAGCGCCAAAGTAGACGCGTTGTTCATCCGCGGTGCTCGGGAGAACGACCCCAGTAAGCGCGCCGAGATTTATGCGGAAGTGCAGCGCACGTTGGTTGATGATGTGGCGGCGGCCTGGTTGTTGGAGATGAAATTACCGACGGTCTATCGCACGCGCATCGATAACCTTATCAACAGTGCCCTGGGCTTGAACGACAGTTTGGCACGCGCGACTTTGCGCAGTTGAACTAAAAACCTGTAACCCATGAAAAAGCTCATGTTTTTCGTGCGTCGCTTGCTTCAGGGCGTGGCCACGCTACTGGTCATTGCGGTGATCAATTTTGTTTTGATCCGCATGGCGCCGGGTGATCCAGCCATGGTGATGGCCGGCGAAGCTGGCTCGGGTGACGAGTTGTTCTTGCAACAGTTGCGTGAACGCTTCGACCTTGATCGTCCGTTACCGGAACAGCTTGCCAGCTACCTTGCTCATCTGATGCACGGGGACTTGGGTGAATCCTACCGGCAGCAACAACCGGTGCTGGATCTGATTCTTGAGCGCTTGCCCGCCACGCTGCTGCTCACTGGCACAGCGCTGGTCATCTCACTGGTGCTGGGGGTCTCTCTGGGTGTCTGGTCTAGCGCGCGCGTGGGAACCTGGAAAGACAGCGCTATTTCCGCACTGGCCACACTGTTCTATGCCACGCCCCTGTACTGGTTGGCACTGGTGGCCGTACTTGTGTTCTCGCTGTGGCTACCGTGGCTTCCGCCGTATGGCCAAACAACCGTTGGCGCCGGCTACACCGGGATGGCGCACGTGCTTGACGTTGCGCACCACTTAGTGCTGCCAACGATGGTACTGGCAATGTTCTACATGGCAATTTACGCACGCATGACAAGAGCATCGATGCTCGAGGTAGCAAGCCAGGATTTCGTGCGAGTCGCACGAGCCAAAGGACTTTCCCCTGGTCGTATTCAGCGGGCTCATGTCTTGCGTAACGCACTGCTTCCGGTGGTCACGATGGCAGGACTGCAAGCCGGAGCCATGGTCGGTGGTGCTGTGCTAATCGAAACTGTGTTCGCCTGGCCTGGCATTGGTCGGCTGCTGTTCGACGCGCTGGCTCAGCGCGACTACAGCCTGCTGCTGGGCACCTTTCTATTCACTGCGGCCCTCGCCGTCGCTTTTAATGTGGTTACCGACCTCGTGTACACGTTGGTCGATCCGCGCATCGAGCTATCATGAACAATGGTTTTTGGAGGCGCTTTAGGCGCAATCGCGCGGCGCTGGCAGGCGCTGTTATATTGATTCTTGTTGCAACCTGCGCTCTGACGGCGCCGTGGTTGGCTGGTCATGACCCCTGGGCGATGGTGCAGCAACCTTTCCTGACGCCGGGGCAGTTGCCCGGATTGCCAATGGGCTCGGATGCACTCGGGCGAGACGTTGCTTCGGGTCTCCTTTATGGTGCCCGCGTGTCGATGCTCATTGGACTCACTGCCACTGCCTTCGCGCTTCTGCTGGGTATTGGGCTGGGTGCTACAGCGGGATACCACGGCGGTTGGGTCGATGCGCTTCTGATGCGCTTTACCGAATTGTTCCAGGCAGTTCCTGGATTTGCCTTTGCCGTGGTGTTGGTTGCCATCTTTCAGCCGTCGGTGCAATCCATTGTCGCTGCCATAGCGATCGTCTCGTGGCCCCCTGTGGCGCGGCTCGTGCGAGGGGAGTTTCTTACGCTGCGCGGGCGCGAGTTCGTGGCGGCTGCACAGCTCGCTGGCCAGAGCAGCACAAGAATCATATTTACGCAAATTCTGCCGAATGCGGTTTCCCCCATTGTTGTCATGGGTTCACTCATGGTCGCTAGCTCGATTTTGCTGGAATCGGCTCTGAGCTTCCTTGGTCTTGGTGACCCCAATGTGATGAGCTGGGGCTACATGGTGGGCGCGGCACGCACTGCCCTGCGCCAAGCATGGTGGGTGGCAATGTTTCCGGGCTTGGCAATCATGCTCACCGTTCTGTCCTTGAACTTGGTCGGCGAGGGTCTGGCCGATGGAATGAACGCACGGCTTGATGGGAGAACGCGTTGAGCGCGCCGCCGGTGTTGCAGGTGCAAGGCCTGTCAATTCGGTTGCCTGCGGGCGCGGACCGCGTGCTCGCTGTCGAAGGGGTGGACTTTTCACTCAGCGCGGGGCAAACCCTGTGTTTGGTAGGGGAAAGCGGTTCCGGCAAATCGATGATCGCCAGCGCAGTGATGGGCCTGCTGCCCAAGCCACAAGTGGCGCCGGTCGCTGGTCGCATTCTGTTTGAGGATCGCGATCTTCTGGAGCTTAACGAAACCGAGCTTCGCGCGCTTCGCGGGAAGCGCATTGGCATGGTCTTCCAGGAACCCATGACATCGCTGAACCCAGTGATGCGCATTGGCGAGCAGATCGGCGAAGTGCTCGACGCGCACTGCCCACTCCCCGCTGAGCAACGACGCGAGCGCATCATCGCCGCTTTAGCTGACGTGGGCTTGCCCGAGCCAGAACTGATTGCGCAAGCCTTCCCGTTTCGTTTGTCGGGCGGTCAACGCCAGCGCGTGATGATCGCCGCTGCGCTGGTGCTTGAGCCCGTGCTGTTGATTGCCGATGAACCCACAACTGCGCTGGATGTCACCACGCAGGCTCAAATACTCAAGTTAATGCGCGAGTTGCAACAGCGCAAGGGCATGGCGCTGCTGTTCATCACACATGATTTCGGCGTCGTCGCAGAAATTGCGGACCAGGTGACAGTGATGCGATTCGGCAGGGTGGTCGAATCAGGCACTGCGCAGGAAGTGCTGCGTGCACCACAACATCCCTATACGCGCGCGCTGATTGATGCGATACCGCATGGCCGCGCACGCCAGAGCGGCGCGTTCGTGAACGCACCGTTGCTGGAGGTGAAAGCGCTGTGCAAAAGCTTTCACACGTCAGGCGGTTTGCTGCGTCGCGGGCGCGAAGTCCACGCGGCTCGTCAACTCAGCTTTACGCTTTCCCGTGGCGAGACACTGGGAATTGTTGGCGAATCTGGCTCGGGTAAATCAACGCTCGGGCGGCTGCTCACAGGGTTGGTGCGAAGTGACAGCGGGCAGGTCCAGTTTGACGATCACACACTCGCGCCGGAACTCCGGCATCGCCCTGCAGCGGATCGAGCCTGCATCCAGATGGTGTTTCAGGACCCCTATGCATCGCTCAATCCGCGCCATACGGTGGGTGCGGCCATTGCGGCCGGACCTCTGGCGCAGGGGCAGCCGCGCAGCCAAGTCAACGCACTGGTGTCAGAGTTGCTCGGCAAGGTCGGACTTGGTGCAGATGCTGCCGAACGCTATCCCCATGAATTCTCGGGTGGCCAGCGTCAGCGCGTCGCGATTGCACGCGCGCTGGCAACCAGGCCCCAATTGCTGGTGGCCGATGAGCCTGTCTCGGCGCTTGATGTGTCGGTGCAGGCACAGGTGCTCGAGCTTTTCGAGCAGTTACGGCGTGAATTCCAGCTCAGTATGGTCTTCATCACGCACGACCTGCGCGTGGCCGCTCAGATGTGTGATCGCATCGCGGTGATGCATCGCGGCGACATTGTCGAAATCGGTGACACCGCCGAAGTGCTGGGCAGGCCACAGCATGACTACACCCGTGAGTTGATTGCTGCCGCACCGAATTTCTTTTTCAACAAACATGAAACATCCCACGCATGACCCAACAATTCGAGGCACTCGACGCCGTGGCAACGGCTCAACTTGTTCGCAGCGGTGAAGTTTCTGCGCTCGAGGTAGTCGAATCCGCTTTCGAGCGCCTGCACGCTCGCAACCCGGAGATCAATGCCGTCATCGACATATGGGAGGATGAGGCGATAGAGCGGGCCCGCAGCGGCGTTCCGATGGGGCTGCTGGCCGGCGTTCCATTTTTGTTAAAAGACACGGTGGATTACCCTGGGCGACGTTTTGCCAGGGGCTCCAGGCTGCGCATGGATGTCATGGGAACCACTGTCGACCCGTGGGTCGCATCTATGCAGGCACAGGGTGCAATTTTCATTGGGAAAACAAATACCCCCGAGTTTGGCCTGATGGACGTCACAGAGCCTCTGGCATTCGGACCGACTCGAAACCCCTGGCGTACAGACGTGGCCAGTGGTGGCTCCAGCGGCGGCAGTGCCGCGGCGGTGGCCGCTCGCATCACGCCGATCGCACATGGCAGCGACGGCGGCGGGTCGATTCGCTACCCGGCTGCCTGTTGCGGCGTATTCGGTTTCAAGCCCTCGCGCGGGCGCACCACGGTGAGCGCACCCGCTTTCGATGCACGACTGCACTCCGTGGTGGCATCCCATGTGCTCACGCTTAGCGTGCGTGACAGCGCCCTGGCCTTCGCGATCGCCGAAGCGTCTCGCCAAGATTCAACAAGCAAAACGGTCAAGCCACTTGTGCGCGAGCCCGTGCCTCGCAAGCTCAAAGTTGCTCTCATCACGCGCACCTTGCACGGCGGGCCACTGGCCGGTGCGTTCGAAGTTGCCATGCTTCGTGCTGCTGAGTTGTTGCGAAGTTTGGGCCACGAAGTGGTTCCCTGCGATTGGCCGATCGATGCACCTGATTTACACGCAGCGTTCTTCGATCGTTGGGCCTATTCGGTCCACCGCGAATTTGCGGACATGCCAGGCACCCAACGCCAACACCTGCTCGAAGGCATTGAACCCTGGACGCAGGGACTGGCACACGCGGGGGCAGCGCTTTCGCCTGAACGCGTGGAGGCCATGGTGCAAAGTTGCCTGAAAGCCAGCGCGCAGATGGACCAATTCCACCGTGAGTGGGACATCCTGATGACCCCGATCGCGGCCGAACATCCGGTGCTTGTGGGCGCGCACGCCCCTGNNCCACGTTGCATGAGCGCGTAAGTCGCAACGTCGCCTTTACCCAGTTGCAGAACATCACCGGACAGCCCGGGATGTCAGTGCCGTTGCACTGGGCTCAGGACGGGTTGCCAGTGGGCGTGCACTTTGCAGCCGGCTCCCACCGTGACGAGATGCTGTTCCAACTCGCCTATCAACTCGAAGCTGCTAAAGCTTGGGCGCAGCGCCTTCCACCCATTCTCGCGAAAGAAAACCCATGACCATTCGTCACATCGCGCTACTCGCCTATCCGGCGATGACGGCGCTGGACCTCATTGGCCCACACCACATCCTGTCCATGCTGCCCAACGTTCGTGTGCATCTCGTAGCCAAGACCCTGGAGCCGATCACCAGTGATCTTGGTCTGGTGATCACGCCCAGCGTTACTTTTTTCGACTGTCCATTGCAAGTGGAGGTGCTGTTCGCCCCTGGCGGCACGCGCGGTACGCTGGATGCGATGGAAGATGAGGCAACCCTTGCATTCATGCGCTCACGCGGTCAGCAGGCCCGCTGGGTCACGAGTGTCTGCACGGGGTCGCTAATTCTTGGCGCAGCAGGTTTGCTGCAGGGGCGACGCGCTACGTCACATTGGGTGACTCGCGATTTGCTGTCGCGTTTCGGTGCTTTTCCTGTGGCCCAACGGGTGGTGCGCGACGAACATGTCCTTACTGGCGCAGGCGTAACCGCTGGACTCGACTTTGCTCTGACACTTGCGGCGGAGATCTCGGACACCGCGCATGCGCACAAGATTCAACTCGTGGCCGAATACGATCCTGTTCCACCCTTCGATGCTGGCTCACCGGAGCGAGCGGGACAACAGACAACACAGGCACTGCGCGAGATGCTTGCGCCCTTTCTGACTGCCGCCACTCAAGCCGCAGACCGCTGGCGTTGTGCACATGAGCAGAGCATCTAGCTCGATAGATTCAACATGACGTACCAAATTGCGCTTCGGTGGTGGCACATGACTTAAGCGACAGGCATTGAATTCTTACATCGACGAATGACGGTGATCGAGTAACGCCACAAAACTTAACTGGCAGTCCCATGATGGCTACTCGTATGGGTCAACTGTCAACCATCATCAGTTCAGAAGTCATGCCCTCAAGCACTGTCGTGCGCTTGAGGGGTGACAAGCACTTGCGAATTCCTAATTTTTAAACTCGGGATATAGGAATATGGTCAGGATAACTTGCGCCCCGCAGTGCCTACGGGCGAAAAATAGCAGTATTCCAATGCGTTGCGTCACAAGCGTTCAATCGACTTATCTTCACAATTCCGATTGCACTGGGGTCATTTATGTATCCATCCAATGAAGTCACTCGCATCGCGACCCTCGACGAAATGCGCCAGTGCATCAAGCACAAAAGCAAACTCAAAGGTCACCAGGCCGATGAGGTGTCGATTCACCAGGTGCAGGCCCTGATCGGTCTGCGCCCCGATGGTGGTCATCGGCGTGATCTGCTGATCGAACATCTGCACAAGCTCAACGATGCCTACCGCTACCTGCATGACCGGCATCTTGCAGCACTGTCCAAAGAGATGAATATTCCCATGTCCGAGGTCTATGAGGTGGCAACTTTTTACCATCACTTTCAGGTGGCGAAGGGTGACGCTCAGACCCCGGCCTTGAGCATCCGCGTATGCAACGGCCTGAGTTGCGAGATGGTTGGTGCGAAAGAATTGCTTGTGCGTCTGCTCGGCATGCTGGGTTCGGCTGACATCCGCGTGATTGCCGCGCCCTGTCTGGGTCGCTGCGAACAAGCACCGGTTGCTGTGGTGCACCAGCACCCAGTGCCACGGGCTACGGTTGAAAGTGTTCTATTGGCATCAAATTCGGCACTAACCCAGCATCCGAAAGCACTAGCAGCTATTCAATTTGAACCATCTGATTATTCAGAGAGAAGCGTCTCGCCCGAGCCACACACGATCCAGGTGTCACCCGGCTACACCGGTTATGACACATACCTGGCCCATGGCGGTTATGCGCTGGCAGCGGCCTTACACACAGATGGGCGCGATGTCGAAAAGGTGATCCAGGCCATGGAAAACTCCGGCCTGCGTGGCCTGGGGGGCGCAGGTTTCCCGGCCGGGCGCAAATGGCGCATTGCGCGCGACCAAGCATCGCCACGCCTGATGGCGGTGAACATTGACGAAGGTGAGCCCGGCACCTTCAAGGACCGTACCTACTTGGAGCGCGACCCACACCGGTTTCTGGAAGGCGTGCTGATTGCCGCACAGGTCGTCGGCATCGATGCCTGCTACATTTACCTGCGTGACGAATACCATGGCTGCCGCGCCATTTTGCAGGCCGAATTGGCCCGGTTGCATGCCAACCCGCCCTGCCCACTACCGATGATCGAGCTGCGCCGGGGCGCTGGTGCCTATATCTGCGGCGAAGAGTCCGCCATGATCGAGAGCCTTGAGGGCAAGCGTGGTGAGCCCCGCATGCGCCCACCCTACCTGGCAGAAGTGGGCCTATTCAACCGGCCCACGCTTGTCCACAACTTCGAGACCCTGTACTGGGTGCGCGACATTGTGGAAAAAGGGCCTGACTGGTTCAGCAGTTTTGGTCGCCATGGCCGCAAAGGCTTGCGCAGTTTCAGTGTCAGTGGCCGGGTCAAACATCCTGGTGTCAAACTGGCACCGGCTGGTATCACTCTGCTGGAAATGATAGACGAGCACTGCGGTGGCATGCTGGAGGGCCACACGCTGTACGCTTACCTGCCGGGTGGTGCTTCAGGGGGCATCTTTCCTGCAAAACTCGCCAGCGTGCCGTTGGACTTTGACACTTTGCAGCCTCACGGCGGTTTTATCGGCTCTGCGGCGGTGATTGTGCTGAGCCAGCATGACAGGGCCCGCGACGCGGCGCTGAACATGATGCGCTTTTTTGCCCACGAGAGTTGTGGTCAGTGCACTCCCTGCCGGGTCGGCACCGCCAAAGCTGCCAAGCTGATGGAGGCCCCGGTGTGGGACAACAGCACGCTGGAAGACCTGAACATGGTGATGACCGATGCCTCGATCTGCGGCTTGGGCCAGGCCGCACCCAACCCGGTGCGCTGTGTTCAAAAGTACTTTCCTCATGAGATCGTCTAGATGAACGCCCGTACCTTATCGAACCAAACTGTCGTCAAAGTTGCGATTGAGACTGTGGCGTTTACGCTGGACCAGAAAACCATCCATGCTTTTGAGGGTGAGTCCATCCTCGAAGCGGCGCAACGTCACGGGGTAGACATTCCCCACCTTTGCTACAAGGATGGCCTGCGCGCTGACGGTAATTGCCGGGCTTGTGTCGTGGAGATCAAAGGTGAACGCACCTTGGCACCCAGTTGCTGCCGCAGTGCAACCGCCGGTATGGAGGTGTTGGCCAGAAGCGAGCGTTCGGTCATGAGCCAGAAGATGGTGCTGGAAATGCTGCTCTCCGACATGCCTGACGTGGGCTACAAATGGAACGATGACGGGCAAAACACGGGGGGTGATTCGGATGCTGCCGACGCGGGTCAGCACGGCGAACTTAGCGACTGGGCCGCACGCATGGGTGTCCATGTGCGCCCCGAGCTGAAGGCCTTGCGTCGTGAGCAGCCCACAGTCGATATGTCTCATCCAGCGATGGCGGTCAACCTTGATGCCTGCATCCAGTGCAACCGTTGTGTGCGGGCCTGTCGCGAAGAACAGGTCAACGACGTGATCGGTTATGCCCTGCGCGGCGCCCACAGCACCATCGTATTTGACATCAACGACCCGATGGGAGACAGCAGTTGCGTGGCCTGCGGTGAATGCGTCCAAGCCTGCCCGACCGGTGCGTTGATGCCAAAAACACAGATCGGCTCGCAAGTGGTAGACAAAAAGGTGGACTCCGTCTGCCCATTCTGTGGGGTGGGTTGCTTGCTGACCTACAAGGTGCGTGACAACAAAATTGTCAGTGTCGACGGGCGCGATGGCCCAGCCAACCATCGGCGACTGTGTGTCAAAGGCCGTTTTGGCTTTGATTACGCCCACAGCCCGCAGCGTTTGACGGTGCCGCTGATTCGCAAAAAGGGTGTCACCAAAGACCCTCAAGCCTTGCAGCATCTCAACCGCAACAGCGCCGATTGGTCCGCCGTGTTTCGGGAAGCCACATGGGAAGAAGCTCTGAACTTCAGCGCGGGTAGCCTGAAAGACCTGCACGATGCCCACGGCAAAAAATCCTTGGCTGGCTTTGGTTCAGCCAAGGGCAGCAATGAGGAAGCCTACCTGTTCCAGAAGCTGGTGCGCACCGGTTTTGGCTCCAACAATGTCGATCACTGCACCCGACTGTGTCATGCCTCCAGTGTGGCAGCGCTTTTGGAGGGCGTGGGATCAGCAGCGGTGAGCAACCAGGTCAGTGACGTTGAGCACTCGGATCTGATTTTTGTCATTGGCTCTAACCCCACAGCCAACCACCCGGTGGCAGCCACTTGGATGAAAAACGCCGCCAAACGTCGCGCCAAAATTGTGCTGGCCGACCCGCGCATCACCGACATCGGCAAGCACGCCTGGCGCACCCTGCAGTTCAAGCCTGACACCGATGTCGCCATGCTCAATGCACTGATTCACACAGTGATTGAAGAAGGGCTTGTAGCACACGAATTTATTACGCAGCGAGCTAATAATTTTGCGGCATTGAAAGAAAACGTCAAAGGCTACAGCCCGGAAGCCATGGCACCCATCTGCGGCGTGCCGGCACAGACGCTACGGGAAGTGGCCCGCGCTTTTGCCAAGGCCAAAGCGGCGATGGTGCTCTGGGGCATGGGTGTGAGCCAGCATGTGCATGGCACTGACAACGCCCGCTGCCTGATTGCACTGGTAAGTGTCACCGGCCAGATTGGCAAACCCGGCTCGGGCCTTCACCCGCTGCGCGGACAAAACAATGTGCAAGGTGCCAGTGATGCCGGGTTGATTCCGATGATGTTCCCCAACTACCAGCGCGTGACCAACCAGGCGTCCCACGCTTGGTTCGAGAACTTCTGGAACACTTCCCTGGACGACCAACCAGGCTACACCGTGGTGGAGATCATGGACAAGGCGCTGGCCCCGGACAGCGACCCGCACAAGATTCGTGGCATGTACATCATGGGGGAGAACCCGGCCATGAGTGACCCCGACCTGAATCATGCCCGCCATGCGCTGGCATCGCTTGAGCATTTGGTAGTGCAAGACATCTTTATGACCGAAACTGCCTGGTTGGCCGATGTGGTGTTGCCTGCCACCGCTTGGCCCGAGAAAACCGGCACTGTGACCAACACTGACCGGATGGTGCAGCTGGGCAAACAGGCGATTGACCCGCCGGGTCTGGCCAAACCGGATTTATGGATCATCCAGCAGATCGCACAACACATGGGTTTGTCATGGGCCTACCCTGGCGAACACTGCGGTGTAGCCGCGGTTTTTGAAGAAATGCGCCAGGCCATGCACGCCAGCATTGGAGGAATTTCCTGGGAACGGCTGCAGCGTGAATCCAGCGTCACTTATCCGTGCCACAGCGACACTGACCCCGGTGAGTCGATCGTCTTCATGAACCGCTTTGACACCGACGATGGCCGGGTGCACCTGGTGCCTGCCGACATCATTCCCGCAGCAGAACGCCCGGATGCGAACTACCCGTTTGTGCTGATCACCGGACGCCAGCTGGAGCATTGGCACACCGGCAGCATGACGCGCCGCGCGTCTGTTCTGGATGCCATTGAGCCTATCGCCACGGCTTCCATGCATGGTGATGATTTGGTCAAACTGGGTCTGAAACCTGGGGATGTCATCACGGTGCAGTCCCGTCGTGGCCTAGTAACTATCCAAGTACGCCGGGATGATGGCACACCGGCAGGTGCGGTGTTCATTCCGTTTGCCTATTACGAGGCTGCCGCCAACTTGATGACCAATGCGGCACTGGACCCATTTGGGAAGATACCGGAGTTCAAATACTGCGCTGTGACGATTCGCCAGGGAGGAGAACTGGCGCAAACAGCCGGATATGGTGGAGGCCACCGACGAGATGATCACTAGCGTGTTGGCACGAACGAAACCAGCGGAGCAATTTTTTTAGATGCGGCAAAGAGGATTTACGTCATTCGAGCTGATCATGATCATGATCATGGTCATGGTCATGGTCATNNTTTTTCGGCGGTGGCGTTGCCGAAGTTCGTCAAATTGGGAAGTGTTGCCCGCACCACTTTTGTGCAGCCTCTACGAGGCAGAATGGCAAGTGCTAACACACTGATTTTGATGAAATCGACATTAGCCGGGACCAACTGCGCGGTTAGCTACACGGCTGCTGCCGACGCATCGAACCGCCCGGATACGTGGCCAACACATCTCTTTGCTGAAGCGCGTCAATGCTGCACGTGAAATTTTTATCGGCTCAATGTTTGATGCCCAAGTCTTTCAAGTACCGCATTCAACCTGAACCACNNGAGTACCGCATTCAACCTGAACTCCTCGAACCGTCGGGTTTTGCCACTGAGCAAGTTCCAGGCTGACGTCCCACAATTTCATTGAATGGCCGGTATTGGGCAGGCATTTCGCTGAATTCAAATTCGGCTTCTGTCTGCTATACAGAAATTGACTCGGCGAATGGCTGCTATGGGCCTTTGCATCTCAAAGACCGGACTTGGTCAATTGCCGGCACCGGCTTTGACGAAATGTTCACCACTTTGCTGCCAGTCGGTTCCTGGTTGCCAATGGCTGCTATGGAGGAGGCAGATCGCAAATTCCTACTACCGGTAACGCTCAGTCCAGTCCCTCACTCACCCGCTACAAACAATCCGCTTCCTGACGGATTCATCCCCTGCACCGGCACCGCCTTCGCCAAAGTCATCCACACAGCAAACGGCAAGCCATTGGCTGGTCGTTTGGGGGCGGTTCTTAGTACTTCCAGTTTGTCTTCCACAGTGACCATGACTCCACACTCGGCTGGGATTTCACTCTCGTCAGCAATCGGCTTTCCCTTGGCATCACAACCCAGCACATACCAGCACTGCCCACCGACTTCCAGGTAAGCACTGCGCTTTTCCATCTTCTTCAAGTCCCCTAGTAAGTCCGCCCGACTGACTTTGATTTCATGCACGATGGGTTCCAGGTAAGCCTGCACCGAGGTGTTGCGGATCGAGAACACATCAGGTCGGGTGATCCGCCAGCATCCGGGTGTGTCACCCTGGGGTGGTAACCAGGCTCTCAAGCTCAAGTCCCGCCAGACAATGCGACCATCACCCTGCATGCTGCGGGCCACCTGCTCCACCAGGGCTTCATGTTTGGACAGCGCATTGCGATTCAGTTGGGCCGTGTCAGCCAGATAGGCAATCCCTGCATCGGTGACCCGAACACATTCATGACCACTGACTGCCATTACCCGTTCCAGCAAACCTGCTGCCAATAGTTCCACNNCCCGCCAGTCCAGCGCTTGCCATCAAGACGGTGCCACGGCCATAGCGGTGGTTCAAACTGTCCAGGGCAGTCATCAGTCGGCTTCGGTCTTGAACTGAGTCATCTTCCAGGGACAGTTCCCCTTGTTGATTGGCATCGGCTTGCAGGTCCAGCAGCATGACGCCCGCCTTGGCGTAGTTGAAACCGGATCGGTAGATCGCTTGCAGTCCTGCCAATGCCGATGCGATCAGCACACCTGTGTCAGAACTCGGTCGTCTGAGCGGCATGACGGTAGACCGGCTGTATTGCTCGTCTTTGCGAAACGGGCTGGTGCGGATGAACACCATGACCTGACGGGCAAGACTGCCTTGCTTCCTGAGCTTGACCGCTGCCCGACTGGCAAACTCGGTGACGGCTTCACTCAGGTCAGCCAGTTCCAGTACCGGTCGGCCAAAGGAGCGGGTGCAGGCAATCTCCTGTTTGGCTGCCGGGGTGTGGTCCAAGTCAATGCAAGGCATGCCTTGCAATTCACGGACAGTGCGTTCGAGCACCACTGACCAGCGGCCTTTGACCATCACCGGGTCAAGCTGAATCAAGTCTTGGACGGTGCGGATGCCAGATTCATTGAGCTGTTTGGTGATCCTGGGTCCGACTCCCCAGACTTCATTGACGGCGGTGGCAGTGAATACGGCTTGGCGGTCAGAATTACTCAGGGTGCTCAAGTCACATACTTGGGCCAATTGGTCTGGGTAGCTGCCAGGTTTGCGTTCTGCTGTCTTGGCAATGTGGTTCGCTAGTTTGGCTAAAGTCTTGGTGGAACCAATGCCAATGCCACAAGGTATCCCGACCCACTGCAGGATGCGATCCCTGATTTTGTGACTGCGCTCTACCAGGTTACCTCTGACCCCTGTCAAGTCAATGAAGGATTCATCAATCGAGTAAATCTCCTGAGCGATACCTAAACCCGCTGCCAGGCTCATCATCCTGTCACTCAGGTCACCGTAGAGGGCAAAGTTGGCTGACAGGGCTACCAAGCAATCACTTTCTGCCAAGTGGCTGATCTGAAACCAGGGTGCACCCATCTTGATACCAAGGGCTTTGGCTTCATTACTCCGGGCAATGGCACAGCCGTCGTTGTTGGACAGCACCACCACCGGTCTGCCGTTCAGACTGGGCCGGAACACCCGCTCACAGCTCACATAGAAATTGTTGCCATCGACCAGGGCGTACATGCAAGAGTCCTCAGACTGCAAACTGTTTGATGCTGCTGGTGACCACCCCCCAGACTTCGATGGTCTGACCGTCCTTGGGAACAATGTCAGGAAAGGTGGGGTTGGCTGCCTTGAGCTTGATCTTGCCCAGACGCTGGTACAGCTTCTTGACTGTGAAGTCACCATCGACGACCGCCACCACGATGTGGTTATGCCGCGGTTTGATGGCACGGTCTACGACCAGAATGTCGTTGTCAAAGATGCCTGCTTCCACCATAGACTGCCCACTGGCACGTAGGAAGTAGGTCGCTTGGGCATGGGTGATGAGCATCTGGGTCAGATCAATCCGCTGGGCACCTAGGTCCTCGGCGGGAGAAGGAAAGCCTGCACAGACCCGGTTGTTGAGAAGCAGCGGCAGCAACAAGGGCGTCTCGGAGATGGGCACAGGTTGCCGTGCTGAAATGATACTGTACATTTAACCAGTATATGACAATGCCCTTGACCGCAACACCGGCCGCCAGACCTAGTGGCTATTTTTTGAGCACGTCGCCTCAAGTCATGGCGGCGTTGGGTTTGCAGACTTGTTCAAGTGCTTGTCCACAGAGTTGGACCCGCATATTGGGGATAAGGGCTGAGCTACGATCTCTAAAACATCGACTGTCAACACCATGCAACCTGAGCATTTCTCTGCCGTTCCCCTGGATAAATCCTATCGTCTGCTCAACCATGGACCCACGGTGCTGGTGTCGGCAAATCATGGCGGTATTTCCAATGTTATGGCCGCTGCCTGGGCCTGTGTGCTCGACTTCGGTCAGTCACCCAAGGTCACGGTGGTACTGGACAAGGCGACCTACACCCGCGAGTTGCTGATGGCCAGCGGTGAATTCGCCCTGCAACTGCCGATCAAAGCCATGGTCAGCTTGACAGTGGGTGTCGGCAGCGATAGCGCCAAAGAGGTGCCCGACAAATTGACAAAACACGGGGTCCAGTTGTTCACCGCACCGGGCAGCAGTGTTCCCCTGGTGGCGGGATGTGTAGGCTGGCTGATTTGCAAGTGGATTCCAGAACCCCACAACGAGCAGACTTATGACCTGTTCATTGGCGAAGTGGTTGCAGCCTGGGCTGATGAGCGGGTCTTTCGTGAAGGTCGTTGGTATTTTGAGTCGGCACCGGATGAGCTGCGAACCATTCACCATGTCGCTGGTGGGAAGTTTTACGCCACTGGTGAACCAATACAGGGCTAGGTGAACGCGGTGTGCAGCCACTACCAAGGTATCAAGGAACGCGAACGCTACCGGCGCCACTTTGGCGTGGAGCCCCCTGAAGACCTGGGCAAATGGGATGTTTGGCCAAGTTATGCCGCCACTTTCATTCGCAGCCACCCCCAGGCCGATGTCGGGGATGAGGCGGTTCCCAAGCGGGAAGCACTCACGGGTCTGTTTGGCCTGATTCCCCATTGGGCCACCGACACCAAGATCGGACGGCAGACGTTCAACGCCCGCAGCGAGACGGTGGCCACCAAGCCAAGTTTTAGGGATGCCTGGAAACGTGGGCAGCATTGCATCATTCCGGTTGACACCTTCTTTGAACCCGACTGGCGCAGCGGCAAGGCGATTGCCACTGGCATTTCAAGTGCCGATGACGAGCCGCTAGGTATTGCCGGGCTGTGGGCCAGTTGGAAGTCACCTACGGGCTGGCTGCACAGTTTCACCATGCTGACCATCAATGCCGATGGACATGGGTTGATGGAGAATTTTCACAAGGCGACGGATGAGAAACGCATGGTGGTGATCCTGCCCCAAGACAGCTATGACGCATGGTTGCGGGCCACGCCACAGGAGAGCATGGATTTCATGCGGCAGTACCCTACGGAGCATTTGGAGTCGGTTGTTGCTTAATCCATAGCGCGCGCTATGGTGGACTGAAGACTAGGCAAATGCTTATCCTCGTAGCGTTTGAATTCGCGCGACTGAGCGAAGCGGTTTTCGTCGGGTGAATACTCTTGCACTTGAAGCTACATGATCCCGGTAGCAAAGGTACTCAACAATATGGGACTTTCAAACATCAACGATGGCCGGCAGAATTGGGCTATGCCCCGCGCCTGTTTCGCCAGTTGGTCATCACTTTGATGAAGGTAATGTCGCCCGAATTGGAGCATGAACATGGCCACTAAAAAACCAAAGATTTACCATGCCAACGGGCGGGTAGTTGATGGAAAGACCAGCCGAGCTGTCCGTGGCCTGCTGGTGCAGGCATGGGACAGGGATTTGATTCGTGACGCGCCGTTGGGTAGCTCAATCACCGACGCAAGTGGCATGTTTTCAATCGCGTTCGATCAGTCTGCCTTCGCAGAACTCTTTCTCGACCGTGACCCCGATTTGTACTTCAAGGTTTTCGATGGCGGTGCTCTCATAGCGAGCACGGAAGATTCAGTTTTGTGGAACGTCCGGTCTGAGGTTACGACCGTAGAAATCGAGGTCGATACCCCCCAAGTCACAATACCAGTGGATGTGACGCCGGTCCAAGACACGAGATGTATCAACGGAAGCGTAATTGATCACACCACGGGTCGCGAAGGGCCGGAACAGGTGAACGGAATAGCAGCTTATTCGTAGTTTTATCGGTGACCGTATCAGTTAGATAACTACTGGTCAAGCGCATATATGAACAACTATAGAAAAAGCGTACCATTAAAGTTCCAGTGGTGCTGGTGCATGAGTGTTCGACTGGTAAAAAAGCTAAGAAAACTAGGAAACACGCGGGTTCCCGAGGCGTTCTGTTTGAACCGGTAACCTGAACCAGGATGTACCGGGAAAATTTGGCTGGTACATCTTGCTGGTACAAAAAATGAAATGCTGGTACAAAACACTGGTACATATAAAAAATATTTTTATTATTGTATAAATAGGCTTCTTACCTGTTTGGTCACACTATAGGTTGACTGTTGGTTCACCATGCTGGAACATAAATTTCACTCACAAAAACGTCAGATGTACCAGCACTACCCTCTTTTTTCCATTTTTTTAAAAACTCACTTAGTTTGATTTCTAGAGCAAGTTTTTCTCATGTTAAAACAATTCATTATTTAATTTTCTCATCTTAATAATGAAGGTGTCTTGAAAGCCTTATAAACAAACAAACCTACTATCCAAATAGTGCATCAACGCTCTGGAGGTTGTCGTTCTGGTCACTGACACTGATCACCCTGTGGCTATCGCTCATTCCAGCAGATCAAGTCCCGTCGGCCTTCCACTTTTGGGACAAAGCGCAACACTCACTTGGATTTGCAGGTTTGGCGTTTCTGGGCATGATGGCGTATCCAGACAGTATCCGCATGCTGATGTTTTACCTGGTACTGGTTGGGGCAGGTATTGGCTTGTGGCTGGCGCGGCGACTGCGTCCACTTCTCCCTGTGAACTACCGAGCCATCCTGACCAAGGATGTGGCCCAGGGGCTAATCCAGGCAGTCCAAGCGGCCAAACCGGGCATCGTGACGCTCATGTCGGGTGAAATGCAAGGCAGTCGGTATCGCTGGTTCTAACGGATCTGAGGTGCTGGCGGCTGACGTGGTTGTCCCGCCGCAGATAATTTCAGCATGAGAATCAATCTGGTCACTCCTTTTGCAGACAAAGACGCAGCAAAGGCGCTGGGAGCCCGTTGGGATGCCGCCAAAAAGATTTGGTACATCATCGATGTTGCAGACCTCACTCCATTTGCTCGATGGATTCCAAACATCCGTGCAGCCATGGGAAATTTGACCGATGAGGTGAAGCAATCGGCAAAAAGCAGTTCAAAGGTAAAAGTCGATCAATTCCACGGACTCACCACTGAACCAGCCATTGAAGTCCCACACTGCGGCTGTGATGTGTTGCCTTGGGAAGATTGCGTGCACACCGCAAAGCCGACTGCCTCATGAACGCAAAGCCCATCCCCAACCTCACAGGTTCGGCCATCAAACTATGGGCCACTGTTCTTTGTCAAAGGCACGTTGATTGGCGGCGCTGATGATTTGAAGACCTTGATCGCCAGCGGCGAATTCAACAAAATGCTGGCTTCAAGTGAAAGCCAAAGCTAAATAGGGTCGTGCTTTTCCCGAACCCAACCCACTGCATATGCTTCAAAAAAAATGGGAAGCAGGATGACGGCAAATCGCCAGTCTGATGGATTTGTACTTGAAATTAGCATTGTTCTGAGCTTGCTAACATGGTGCAACCAAATTTCCCGTTGATTTACATGGGCACAAATTCACACCTGAAACCCGAACCGCGTTTGACTTCACTCTCACCCGGTGGCGGTTGCGGATGCAAGATTGCGCCGGGAGTGTTGGGCGAAATTTTGCGTGGCACTTCTGCATTGCCGCTCCCCCCAGAATTGCTGGTGGGCATTGAGACATCAGACGATGCAGCGGTTTACCAGCTTAATAGTGAGCAGGCTTTGGTTGCCACCACTGACTTCTTCATGCCCATCGTGGATGATCCCTACGATTTTGGCCGTATTGCCGCGACCAACGCCATCAGCGATGTGTACGCCATGGGCGGCAAACCGATCATGGCCTTGGCGCTGGTTGGCATGCCGATCAAGGTCCTGTCGACTCACACGATTGGTCTGATCCTGGCAGGCGGTGCGGACGTTTGCCGCATTGCAGGCATACCGATCGCTGGTGGCCACACCATCGATTCGGTCGAACCGATCTATGGTCTGGTCGCTATGGGACTGGTGCATCCCAAGCGTGTTCGGCGTAATGCAGACGCGCGTGTCGGCGACCTGTTGGTGCTGGGCAAGCCGATCGGTGTAGGCGTGATGTCGGCTGCGCTGAAGAAAGGTGAACTGGATGATCGCGGTTATGCCAGGATGATTGCCACCACGACCCAACTCAACACGCCAGGCCCCGAGCTGGCTGCACTGGATGGCGTACATGCCATGACCGATGTCACCGGCTTTGGGTTGGCTGGGCATGGTTTGGAGTTAGCGCGCGGTTCAGGTTGCCAAGTTCATGTTTTTTGGCGCCAAGTACCTTTACTAGAAGGGGTGCTTGATTTGGTGGCCAAAGGGAACGTCACGGGTGCTTCAGCGCGCAACTGGGACGCTTATGGTGGTGACGTCGCGCTACCGGCCGGGTTTAGCGACGTTGACCGATCTTTGCTAACCGACCCGCAGACCAGCGGGGGATTGCTTGTTTCCTGTCGTCCTGACGCGGCCAATGTCGTGCTGGAAATATTTCAGCGCAACAGTTTCAGTTCTGCCAGCGTGATAGGCGTCATCGAGGCACCAGGCTCCCCTTGCTTACGGGTTAGCCTCAGTTGATCAAGCCAGTTTCCACCTCACGCACCCCTGAGCCTCACTGTCCGATTTGCATTGGTTTCGGTCGTTACCGACAAGCAGCAGAATGGGCCTGAATCCGGTGCATTTCGCGGCCAAAACTGATTGGGATTTCAAGTCGTTTCCCCTCAAGTTCAAGGGCGAATATCATTTCTGGAACATCAGCCTGCTTGGATCGGAGCAGCTCAACAAGAAAGGGTCAGGTTCATAACGAACCCAACCCTTTGAGATGCTTCCTCAGGTATGGGAAGCTGCATGACGGCGAACCGCCAGTCAAGTGTGAGCGTAAGTGTGTTCCATGGTCATCGATTGGGCTCCTTCACCGAGGATAGGGACTCGGTCACGAAGGAATTCTGCGCTTGATTTTTTGCTTCGTCAACTAGTTTCCAAACACAATTTATCGAAACTTCTTCCGAGCAAAAGTTTACCGACACGATTTGAGTAGCGCACCCCGGATCCCAATCGGAACAGCCTCCAAACGCATTGATCACTTCCCACGAAATATCGCAAACATGGATGCATTGGCTGTTTGGAATCGCGCTTTCTGAACTGGTTTTTTTGCCAGTTGGAACTAATAAAGGCTCAGCATCCGGGAAATTACGATGTCACCGCAGGTTCGAGGCATGCCATACTCCACAAAACAATGTTGGATTAACTTTTCGTTTTGTTGCAGGGTAACGAATGACACAGCGCGCTTGGATGGCCGTCGCCGAACGGCTGATGAATTTGATGGAAAGCTTTGACTACAAGTCGGAGCAATACAACGTTTGCCGCAAAGTACTTTTGACTCATCTCTCTCAGAAGCCGACTCACGACGACGAAGTGGAAGCTTGGCCCATGACTGGACCGGCACCTTTCGAAGACGATACACCCCCATCACCGCCTGACGAAGGTGCAACTCCACCGCCACCAGTTGCCAAAGTGAAAAAGCCAAGAGCAGCGGCTAAAAAGGCGGCTTCACCCAAGGAGCCTGCTGCCAAAAAGCCCGCAACTGCAAAGGCAAAGCGGGTGCGTAAAAAACCAGCAGCGACGACGGTCAAACCGGACGACAATCCGTAAAGGTGATCGTGCCAGGCCTCGCGTGAGCGAGTTGCTGGGTCGCTGAATGACTGCGATGATTTAGCTGGCCGATGCCTCCCCAGCTTGATTGGAGTGCCGCTTCATGCCGAAATTGCTAAACGTGACGGATCTCTCCCACGCGACTGACCACAGGGCGAAGGGTGAAGTTGTGTACCGAATTGAAGGGCGGGTGTTGCGCACCAATGCGACCGGTCCTTTCAACAGCGAATTGGTCGCGGCCATCCCGCATGACATCAACGATTTGTTGATCAAACTGACCCAGCAAGGCAAGTGGGGACAGATTGTCACCTTTGAGCGCAATGCTTACACCACGCCTGCAGGGCTTGCTGAATTTACTGAGTACCTCAAATCAAGGTACCAAAACTCGGTGAGTAAGCCTGTAACCGCATTGGTTTTCGGCCCCCAAGTGGCTCATGGCAGGGAGATGGCACCTGACTATTTCAAGTGTTATGACCAGGCAGGGGTTGAATGCTGCATTTTTGAAGATTTTTCAACGGCGCAGGTTTGGGTCAAATCCAAAATCAGGCAGATTTCTGAAGTTATTCAGTGGCGAGAGGCCTACAAAATTGGTGATGCTGCCATTGACGAACAACATCAAGAATTGTTTTTAAGAGCGGGTGATGTCATTGCAGCGACCAATAGGGAAAGTCAAACCCTGAGTTCCTTGAGGCTTTATCAGTTCATGCGGTCCCATTTTTCTCATGAGGAAGAACTCATGTACCGAATTGGGTACCCAGAAATTAAAGCTCACATTGAACAGCACACCGCGCTGACGGTGCGGCTAAAGGCATTCCTGAAGAATATTTCGAACGACAACTTAATCAAGGCTGAGTTGGAAGACTTCATCGCACACTGGTTGCTGGACCACATCGGCATGGTTGACAGCAAGTTGGCCGCTTACCTCAAGCACCAGCCGTGACAAGCCTGGTGCAAGACAAACGATACTGAAACACCAGCCTCTAGCTGTTCAACTTTGTGGCTTCACCAATGGACCAACTGCGCCCTCCAAGTTGGACACAATGGCCTTGCGGTACTCCGAAACATAAAAATCAACCGCCGTCGCTTGATCTTGTTCGCTGCCCTCATTGGACAAAAAGTTAAATGCGTTGTAACGACCCGCGGCAAACAGAATTGCCGCGCTCACCTCACCTTGCAAGCCGCCTTCTGCCATTTGGTTGGCGAGCGCAATAAACTGGTCGACGCGCTTGAGAAAATCGGGTGGATAAGCCATCGGTGTAACTCAATATTGTGTGAAAAATGCAAAGAAAACTACTTGGCCAGGGAACCAAGATAGGCAGCAACTTCAGTTGAATTTTTCTTCTTGGCAAAGTCCAAAGGGGTCTGGCCGTCTTGAGTCTTTGCACTCAGGTTAGCTCCCTTTTTAACCAGCGCCTTGGCCATCTCGAGGTCATTGGACATTGCTGCACCATGCAGTGGGGTAGCTCCAAATTTGTCAGTGGCTGAGATATCGGCACCGCTGTTAATCAAAAGTGTGCCCACATCGTCTTTCTTGTTGAAAACGGCCCAATGCAAAGGCGTAGCACCATACTGCTGCTCATGTGCGTTGACATTCAGACCCTTTTGAATGACCCATTTCATGGCTGGTACACCGCCTTCTACGGCGGCGTGAGCCAAAGTTACACCGCTATCGTTGTTTTGCGCGGGATTGACACCCGCCTTGACCAACAAATCAAGAACCTCAATGTTTCCCTTGGCCGCAGCGGGAAACAAAGCCGACTCACCAGAATTCTTCTTGGCTAAGACATCAGCCTTTTGAGTCATCAGCCAAGCGACAACTTTGGCGTCCCCTTTCAACGCGGCGAGGTAAATCGGAGTAATGCCAGACTTTGACCTTGCATTGACATCCGCACCGTTTTTCAGCAGCATTTCAATCAACTCAATGTTTCCTGAAGCAGCGGCTGCATGAATAGGCTGGGTGCCGTCCGGGCGCGCTTGATTCACCTGGGCACCACCCTTGATTGACTCGGCCGCCAGCTTTGCATTGCCCGCCATTGCAGCATCATGCAAAGACGTTGCCTGAGCCATTGCTCCGATGGCAGTTGACACAGCGGCACAAAAAACAAGGTACTTGAACAAGGTTGTCATTGCAGTTCCAAATCAATAAACTGGTTAAAACAAAGTGCTATTTTGCAGCACTTGGTCGTGGTCGACTTAGCGAAGGTATTGTCGCCACAGCATAAGATCCAACTTTTTTTGAGGCTTCACAATGAAAATTGAAACCATTGCAGTTCACGGTGGCTACACCCCGGAACCCACCACCAAGTCGGTGGCAGTGCCGATTTACCAAACCGTGGCCTACGCGTTTGACAACACCCAGCACGGGGCAGATTTGTTTGACCTGAAAGTGGCTGGCAACATTTACAGCCGCATCATGAACCCAACCTGCGGCGTGCTGGAAGCCCGCGTGGCGGCCATGGAAGGAGGCATAGGTGCGCTGGCCGTGGCCTCAGGCATGTCAGCCATCACTTACGCCATACAGACCATTGCCGAAACCGGCGACAACATTGTTTCCGCCTCTACCCTTTACGGTGGCACCTACAACCTGTTTGCACACACGTTCCCACAAATGGGGATCGAGGTGCGATTTGCCGACTACCGTGACCCCGCTTCGTTTGGCAAACTCATCGACCAACGCACCAAGGCCATTTACTGCGAATCGGTTGGCAACCCCTTAGGTAACGTCACCGATATCGCCGCGCTGGCCGCCGTAGCCCACGCCCACGGTGTGCCACTGATTGTGGACAACACGGTGTCCAGCCCCTACCTGTGCCGCCCTTTTGAACACGGCGCGGATATCGTGGTGCATTCGCTGACCAAATACATGGGTGGCCACGGCACCACCATTGCTGGCGCCATTGTGGATTCGGGCAAGTTCCCATGGGCCGAACACAAGGCGCGCTTCAAGCGACTCAATGAACCCGACGTCAGTTACCACGGTGTGGTTTACACCGAAGCCTTGGGTGCGGCAGCCTTCATTGGTCGTGCCCGAGTCGTGCCCCTGCGCAACACGGGTGCTGCGCTCAGCGCCCAGGCCGCATTCCAGATATTGCAAGGCATTGAAACCCTCGCCTTGCGCATGGATCGGATCTGCCAGAACGCACAAGCGGTGGCCCAGTTTTTGAGCCAGCACAGCAAAGTAAGCTGGGTGAATTACGCGGGCCTGGCCGATCACGCTGACCATGCATTGGTGCAAAAGTACATGGGTGGCAAGGCCTCAGGCATCATCAGCTTCGGTGTCAAGGCCTCGGACAGCCTGGAAGCTGGAGGTCGGTTCCAGGATGCGCTGCAATTGTTTACCCGGTTGGTCAATATTGGTGATGCCAAGTCCCTGGCCTGCCATCCTGCATCAACCACCCATCGCCAGCTCAATCCCTCCGAATTGGCGCGGGCAGGTGTCAAGCCAGACATGGTTCGGCTGTCCATCGGCATTGAACACATTGACGATTTGCTGCAAGACCTGGAGCAAGCCCTGCAAAAAGTGTGACCAAAAAACTGTGCCTAGCAGTTTGTAAACCCGTTGACAAGGCCCAGAACGAAGTAAATTTGATACATCACAAAATTTTTATAGCTATGAAACATATAGCGTGGGTGTATTTTGTAATATAGTTCTTGGTCGAAGTCAGCCCTATGTGCGAATTGATTTGCTACCAAGCGCCTGATCGCGCCTGCCGCCGCACCAGCTACACCCCAAGGAGACGTCCCCTATGAGTTACAAAGAAAATACCTCGATCGGCCCATTGCTTAGCCTGTTGGAATCGCGCTACGCGATTCGTGTGTTGTGGGCGCTTAAAGACGGCCATGCGCAAACCTTTCGCTTGCTGCAAGACAGCGTGGGGGGCATCACACCCAACACCCTGAACACCCGTATCAAGGAACTGCGCGCCGCAGGTATGCTGGATCATGGAAGCGACGGGTATTTCGTGACCTCCATGGGGTCCGACCTGCTTAAGCGCATGGGTGATCTTTCTGCCTTCGCTACCAAATGGGCTGCCAGCCAAGCAAAAAAAGCTGCTTGATCGCACTTTCTGTATTCTTTTTACGAACACTGACATGACCACGACTTCTACTGGCCTGGACTACCATGACACCGTTGTTGGCGAAGGGGCCGTGGCCACATCCGGCCAGCGCGTGACCGTTCATTACACCGGATGGCTTTATCAAGACGGTCAGCAAGGCAACAAATTCGATTCCAGTAAAGACCGGCGTGACCCGTTCGTTTTCAACCTGGGGGCCGGCATGGTCATCCGTGGCTGGGACGAAGGCGTGGCCGGTATGCAAGTTGGTGGTACCCGCGTGTTGATCATTCCTCCTGCGCTGGGTTACGGCGCCCGTGGTGCGGGTGGCGTGATTCCACCAAATGCCACCCTTAAGTTTGAAGTAGAGTTGCTCGGCTTGGACTAAACCCGCTGTTGGCTTGCCTAGGTTTTTAGCCAAGGCACACTCAAAATTGCGGGCATCAGCCCGCTTTTTTTCGAACTTGGCGGCGCCACCACGTGCCGGGTCTTGAAATGCACGCTGTCGCCCCCATCTCCTGTCATCACCTCAATTGACTTTCCCTCCCCCCATGTCTGAACCGAATCCGAAGCCCGTCCAAGATAACCAAACTGCGTCGCAGACCCCTGCCTCAGGCGACTTTAACGACATCACGGCAGCCATGGCCAATTTCGAGGCGGAGGCGTTGAACAAATGCCAAGCAGACCTTGCGGAACTACAAGCTAAAAGTGCTGAGTTGGCGGACCAGTATTTGCGCGCCAAAGCCGATGCCGAAAACGCCCGCCGCCGCGCCGACGACGAAATCACCAAGGCGCGCAAATTTGCGGTCGAAAGCTTTGCTGACAGCATGCTGCCGGTGATTGACAGCTTGGAGGCTGGCCTGGCCATCAAGGATGCGTCACTGGAGCATATCCGAGAGGGTTCTGAAGCCACCCTGCGGCAACTGATCGCCGCGTTGGAGCGCAACAAAGTGGTCGCCATCAACCCTGCCGTAGGCGCCAAGTTTGACCCGCATTTGCACCAAGCCATCAGCGTCGTGCCATCTGAACAGGAAGCCAACAGTGTGGTGAGCGTCCTGCAAAAGGGCTACCAGATTGCCGAACGCGTCATGCGCCCTGCACTGGTGACGGTTGCTGCACCAAAATAATCTGGACCTGTGGCTTGAAATCAAGCCAGCAACCCCTACATCTGCGTCATCTGAATTTCAAAACCTGCTCGGGAAAGACGCTGCGCCTCACAAGCCGCAAGGTCTTCCCTCTAAACCTAAGGAAGAATCATGGGAAGAATCATCGGCATCGACCTCGGCACCACCAACAGCTGCGTGGCTGTCATGGAAGGCAACACCGCCAAAGTCATTGAAAACGCGGAAGGCGCACGCACCACACCTTCCATCATCGCGTACCAGGAAGATGGAGAAGTCTTGGTTGGCGCCTCGGCCAAACGCCAAGCAGTGACCAATCCCAAGAACACCTTGTACGCGGTCAAGCGCCTGATCGGTCGCAAGTTCACTGAAAAAGAAGTTCAAAAAGACATTGACCTGATGCCCTACAAGATTGCCGCAGCTGACAACGGCGACGCGTGGGTAGAGGTGCGTGGCAATCGCATGGCACCCCAGCAGATCAGTGCTGACGTGCTGCGCAAGATGAAAAAGACCGCAGAAGACTACCTGGGCGAAGCCGTCACCGAAGCTGTGATCACCGTTCCGGCCTACTTCAACGACGCGCAACGTCAGGCAACCAAGGACGCTGGTCGTATTGCCGGCCTGGAAGTCAAACGCATCATCAACGAACCCACGGCAGCTGCCCTGGCCTTCGGCATGGACAAAAACGAGCGCGGTGACCGCAAGATCGCGGTCTATGACTTGGGTGGAGGCACCTTTGACATCTCCATCATCGAAATCGCCGANNGACTACATCATTGCCGAGTTCAAGAAGGAGCAAGGCGTTGATTTGGGCAAAGACGTGTTGGCATTGCAGCGCCTCAAAGAGGCTGCTGAAAAAGCCAAGATTGAACTTTCCAGCAGTGCCCAGACCGACATCAACCTGCCGTACATCACGGCCGATGCCTCTGGCCCCAAGCACCTCAGCGTGAAGCTGTCACGCTCTAAGCTGGAGTCTTTGGTTGAGGAATTGATCGAGCGCACCATTGCACCGTGCCGCACCGCCATCAAAGATGCCGGCGTTAGCATTGCAGACATCCATGACGTGATTTTGGTCGGTGGCATGAGCCGCATGCCTAAGGTACAAGAGAAAGTCAAGGAAGTGTTCGGCCGCGAGCCTCGCAAAGACGTGAACCCGGACGAGGCCGTGGCGGTGGGCGCTGCCATTCAGGGCCAAGTGCTGTCTGGTGACCGCAAAGACGTGCTACTGCTCGACGTGACGCCCTTAAGCCTGGGTATAGAGACCCTGGGCGGTGTCATGACCAAGATGATCACCAAAAACACCACCATCCCGACCAAGTTTGCCCAAACTTTCTCAACCGCCGACGACAACCAGCCAGCGGTGACCATCAAAGTCTTTCAGGGTGAGCGTGAGATTGCCGCTGGCAACAAGTTGCTGGGTGAATTCAACCTGGAAGGTATCCCGCCATCACCCCGTGGTCTGCCACAAATCGAAGTGTCGTTTGATATTGACGCCAACGGCATTTTGCATGTCGGTGCCAAGGACAAAGGGACAGGTAAAGAGAACAAGATCACCATAAAAGCCAATTCAGGCTTGTCGGAAGCCGAGATTCAGCAGATGGTGAAAGACGCCGAGTTGAACGCCGCAGACGACAAGAAAAAACTCGAACTGGTGCAAGCCCGTAACCAAGCAGAAGCCAACTTGCACAGTGTGAAGAAAAGCCTGACCGAGTACGGCGACAAGATTGATGCCAACGAAAAAGAAAAAATTGAAGCCGCCGTTAAAGACCTGGAAGCAGCCATAAAGGGCGATGACAAAGCCGCAATCGACGAAAAAAGTGCGAGCCTAATGACGGTCAGCCAAAAGTTGGGCGAGAAAATGTACGCTGACATGCAGGCCAAAGAAGCGGCGCAGGCACAACCTGACGCTTCAGCGGGTCAAGCCGGTCCGCAGGGAGGTCCCGCACAAGACGACAATGTGGTGGATGCAGAAGTCAAAGAGGTCAAAAAACCTTAAGCGTTCGCCTTCCAGCGGGCATTGATCATGCTTACTCGCGCCGCGTTGCACCTTAAGTAGGTCAATGCGGCGTTTGTATTGCAACCAGGCACAAAGAGACCATGGCAAAAAGAGATTACTACGAAGTTCTGGGTGTCCCCAAAAACGCCTCAGACGAAGAAATTAAAAAAGCCTATCGCAAACATGCGATGAAGCACCACCCTGACCGCAACCAGGGCGACAGTGCCAAGGGCGCCGAGGAAAAATTCAAAGAGAGTAAAGAAGCCTACGAGATGTTGTCGGACCCGCAAAAGCGTGCGGCCTATGATCAGCACGGCTTTGCGGGCGTGGACCCCAACATGCGTGGGGGCGCCGGTGGCGCGGAAGCCTACGGTGGTTTCGCTGAAGCGTTTGGCGACATCTTTGGTGACATGTTTGGCCAGCAACGCGGGCGTGCCGGCGGTGGGCGTCAGGTCTACCGGGGCGGCGACCTCAGCTACGCCATGGAAGTTACGCTGGAAGAAGCCGCCAAGGGCAAAGACGCACAGATCCGCATCCCGAGCTGGGACAACTGTGACGTGTGCCACGGAAGCGGTGCCAAGCCAGGTACCCAAGTCAAAACCTGTGGCACCTGCAGTGGCACAGGTTCGGTGCAGATGCGCCAGGGCTTCTTCAGCGTGCAGCAAACCTGTCCTACCTGCCGCGGCACCGGCAAAGTGATCCCGGAGCCGTGCACAGCCTGCCATGGCCAGGGCAAGATCAAAAAGCAAAAGACGCTTGAAGTCAAAATTCCAGCGGGTATTGACGGTGGCATGCGCATTCGCAGCGCCGGCAATGGCGAACCCGGCACCAACGGTGGTCCAGCCGGTGACTTGTACATTGAGATTCGCCTGAAAAAGCACGATATCTTTGAGCGCGACGGCGATGACATTCATTGCTCGGTGCCGATCAGCATCGTCACCGCGACTTTGGGTGGGGAAATTGACGTACCCACCTTGGCAGGCAAGGCCGCGATTGACATCCCCGAAGGCACGCAAACCGGCAAACAATTCCGCTTGCGCGGCAAAGGCATCAAGGGTGTGCGCTCCAGCTACCCTGGCGACTTGTACTGCCATATCCTGGTGGAAACACCGGTCAAACTCACCGAACACCAGCGCAAGCTGTTGCGCGAATTGGACGAGTCCCTGAAAAAGGGTGGTGGCAAACATTCTCCTACCGGCGACAGTTGGACTGACCGCTTGAAGAGCTTCTTCAGTTAACGCCAAATTCACTTCCGATTCACCAACAATCGGAACAGAATCAAGCCACGCCAAGCCTCAGCGCCGCGTGGTTTTTTTTCGATTGCACACAAGGAGACACCCATGAGCGTCAGCATCAGCTTCCTTGGCGGTTCTGGCACCGTGACCGGGTCCAAGTACCTGGTTCGGCATGGCGCGCACAATGTGCTGGTGGACTGCGGCTTGTTCCAGGGCTACAAACAATTGCGCCTGCGCAATTGGTCGCCACTGCCGGTGGCACCCAATCAGGTGGACGCGGTGCTGCTGACCCACGCGCATCTGGACCACAGCGGCTACTTGCCGCTGCTGGTGAAAGAAGGGTTCTCTGGCCACATCTGGGCCAGCCGAGGCACCCGCGACCTGTGCCGCATTTTGTTGCCTGACAGCGGCCACATCCAGGAGGAAGACGCCGCCTTTGCCAACAGGCACAGCACCACCAAACACAGCCCCGCCCTACCCCTGTACACCCGCCAGGATGCACTGAATGCGCTGCCACTCATCAATGCGGTGGATTACCACACGGTGGTGACCCCATTGCCAGGCTGGAAAGCCACGTTTCGCCCGGCGGGTCATATCTTGGGTGCCTCCACCATCTTGCTGGAGGTGGCCGGGCGGCGCATCTTGTTCTCGGGCGATTTAGGCCGCCCAGACGACCTGATCATGAGTCCACCTGAACCTGCGCCACAGGCCGACACCGTGCTGATTGAATCCACCTATGGTGACCGCACCCACCCACGGGAAGACCTTCTGGCTGAGCTGGCACCGGCCTTGCAGCGTGTGGCCAAACGCGGTGGCGTGGCGGTGGTTCCAGTGTTTGCGGTGGGCCGTGCGCAGGCTTTACTGCATGCCATTCATTTGCTGAAACTCAGAGGCGAATTGCCTTCCGCCCTGCCCGTGTTTCTGGACAGCCCGATGGCGGTTCACACCACCCAGTTGTTTGAAACCCACCAGGGTGAACATCGCCTGAGCCGCCAAGACAGCCATGCGGTCACCCACAACGCCACCATAGTCAACAGCACCGACGAGTCCAAG
>DFWT01000182.1:335-6333 GCA_002381045.1 Rhodoferax sp. UBA4127 | reverse complement strand
CCTGCTTGGTCTTGTGAATGGCGGGCATGATGATGTGTGACGGCGTTTCACCTGCGAGTTGCACGATGTACTCGCCCATGTCGGACTCAAAGGCCTCAATACCGGCTGCCTCCATAGCGTGATTGAAGCCCACTTCCTCGCTGACCATCGACTTACCCTTGATGATTCGCTTGGCCTTCACTCGCTGTGCAATGGCCAGTGCAATTGCATTGGCTTCATCGGCGTTTTCGGCCCAATGAACCTGAATACCATTGGCAGTGAGCTTGGCCTCTAGTTGCTGCAACAGGCGCGGCAGATGCGCCAGGCTGTAGCGGCGAATGGCAGCCCCCAAATCGCGCAGACTTTGAAGTTCCTCTTGGTCACCAAACTGGGCGCGCCGTTTGGCCTGCAAGAAGTCCATCGCTCCGCGAAAATTCTTGCGTTGACCAGGATCATCCAGCACCGCCTTGCTACGGGCTTTGAAGTCTTTGGTTGGTTGAATGGCGATGACCTTACTCATGTCAAGCTCCCCGATGAGCGGCGCATCAACACCACCAGCTCTTTGGGTCCATGTGCGCCATACGCCAGGGTCTGCTGGATATCCGCGGTTTTGGACGGCCCACAAACCAAAAGGGCATTGGTCGGCATCCTGGTTGACCAAGCTTGCGAGACCATGGCATCATGCAAATCGGCATAAATGGTATGCACGTCCAGCAGCACAAAATGAATTCCCGGCACCAGCGACATCAAGCGCGGCTCTGCTGGTGTGGGCCACAGAATCAGGCTGCCTGTTTCCGCAATCGCTCCCTTAGCCACCGTCAATCCAGCGTCAATGCCATCAAACAACAAGTCACGCCATGTATCAATAGGTTGCTCGTAGTTGACAAGTTCCAGACTATCAGGGGCTTTCGCAGTGACCTCGATGCCATGCAAGGTATCCTTACCAATCAGCAATTGCCGAATTCCTTTTTTCGCAACAACGCCCAAAAGAACGCTCACCCAATCCGCTTCCGTCACGTCATACAGCTCGGCATGAGCGGCTTCAAGCGCCGCGCGCAAACGAACCACCCGTTGGGCGTTGTCCTCTGTCCGCCGATGCGTCACAAACCACTTCGCCTCATCTGGCAACTTTGGCAACGCGCCCACATTGACGCTGCTTAGGCGTCTCAAAATATTATCCCGAGCACTCATGACGGGCTCCCTGAGGTACGGCGCAGCAAAAAGCTGGCCAAGTGCTCGCCTGGCAAGCTCGGTGTGGCGCAACCCGCCAATTCGTCCAACTTGGCAGCTCGGCCAGTGATGTTAAGCAGGCAGCCACAATCTGCGCTGACCACACATTGCGCCGGCGTGGCCTTGAGGCTAGCCACTTTGTCAGTCACGATGGCCTCTGAAATGTCGGGATACAACAAAGCAAAGGTGCCGCCAAACCCGCAGCATTCCTCGACCCGGGCATGCAACGTCAATTTCACCTTGTCCATGCTTTCGATCAAGGCCAAACTGGTGTCATGTACACCCATTTGCCGACGCGCATGGCATGAGGTATGCAGAGCAATGGTGCATGGCTCACCAGTATCTGCATGGTCGAAATTCACCACGTGAACCAAAAATTCGCTCAACTCAAAAATGCGATCTGCCAACGCAAGTGCCTTGACGTGCAAATCCGGGTCATCTGCAAAAAGATCCGGATAGTGGGTTCGCATCATTCCACCACAAGAGCCAGACGGCACGATCACAGGCCAGGGCTCTGAAAACAAGTTCAACTGTGCCAGCGCCACGGATCTTGCCTCACCCGGATAACCACTGCTGTGCGCGGGCTGACCGCAGCAGGTTTGTTGTTCAGGGTAATGCACACGAATGCCTTCTCGCTCCAACAGGGTTACCGTGTCGACTCCCACCTGGGGTGCAAATTGATCCACCAGGCAAGTGGCAAACAAATACACATCAGACGGTTTAGGCGGGTAGGTCCGTCCCCCTGCAATGCTTTCGCTCATAGCTTGTCTCCATACATCTTTTTTGCTGACGTTGACATTGTCAAACAGTCTGGCATTCACTCAAGGTGAAATTCAGCTGCGCACCATGTGATTTTTTTCACGCTCTGACATCATTGTTAAGGCACTGGGAAATCAGCGCCGTTGTTTCGCCCAGACTTGGTACGCAGCCCGATAGGTGTTGAGTTGTATCTGCACCGTTTCTTCAATGCGGCTGCAATAGCCTCCTCCCATGACAAACGCAACAGGCAGGACTTTGGCGTCACACCACTCAAAAACGCGACGGTCTCGTTCATGCAAACCGACCACAGACAAACTCAGGCGACCCAAACGGTCACCCACATAGGGGTCTGCGCCGGCCAGATAGATCACCACATCAGGCTCAAATCGATGCTCTAGCTGCAACAAGGCCTGGTCGAGTGCATCCAGATAAACACTGTCTTGGCACCCATCGGGCAACCCTACATCCAAGTCGCTGGCCTCTTTGCGAAACGGAAAGTTCTTTTCGCCATGCAGAGACAAGGTGAACACCGACGGATCACTTTGAAAAATGTGTGCAGTGCCGTTGCCCTGATGCACATCCAGGTCGAGCACGGCCACCTTCAATGGATTTGAGCTTCTTTGTGCCCATTGCGCCTGCGCCACGCGCGCCGCAACGGCAATGTCGTTGAACACACAAAAGCCACCTCCTCTGCTGGCATAGGCATGGTGCGTGCCACCCGCCAAGTTGGCAGCCAGACCTGTTTGCATGGCCACTTGGACCGCCGCCACTGTGGCACCGACTGAACGCCGGGCTCGCTCAACCATCAGCGTGCTCCATGGGAAACCGATCTCTCGCATCGCAGACGCTTCAATGGTGCCGTCGCACAGGGCAGAAATGTAGGCAGGCGTATGCACCATTGCCAGTTCGAGATCACTCGCAGCAGGTGCCTCGCGCAAAGAAACCGCTGGCAAATTCGTGGAGATTGCTTCGCGAAGCATCGCGTATTTCGCCATCGGAAAGCGATGTCCTTCTGGCAGAGGTAATACAAACTGATCCGAGTAATACGCATCCATCGCCGCATTGTGTCGCGCCAGTGACTTTTGCATTTTCTAGAAAAAATCCTCTAAATTGTTGCATTGCAACAAAAAGGTCTTGCATGCAACCAGGTTCTCTCTATAATTCGTCTCATGCTGCACTGCAACATAGACTGAGTGAGTCCCAGGTACGGCGCAGATACCCTTTCAATCATCCTATTGGAGTTTTACTATGATGACCGTCGAACAAGTTATTGCCTCCCAAAAAGCCAACGTCGAGACCCTGTTGGGCCTGACATCTAAAGCCTTTGAAGGCGTTGAGAAAATCGTTGAACTCAATTTGAGCGCCTCCAAGGCTGCCCTCGCCGAGTCTGGCGACCATGCCAAAGCCATGTTGAGTGTCAAAGACGCGCAAGAACTGTTGGCCCTGCAATCGAGCATTCTGCAGCCCTTGGCTGAGAAAACTGCTGCCTACAGCCGTCACCTATATGAAATCGCCAGTGGCACGTCCAGCGAGTTCACCAAGGCACTTGAGAGCCAGGCCGCTGAAGCTCAGCAAAAGTTCATGGGCATGGTTGACTCCGCTGCCAAAAATGCACCCGCTGGCTCTGAAGCCGCTGTGGCTGTGATGAAAAATGCTGTCTCTGCTGCCAACACGGCACTCGAGTCAGTGCAAAAAGCTGTCAAACAAGCAACCGAAGTGGCCGAGTCCAATTTCAACAGCTTGTCCAATGCCACGACCGTGGCCGCAAAGCCCGCTAGCAAAAAGCGCTAATTCTTAACTGTCACTTTAGTGCCACAACTTGGGTTTTAAAAATTTGCGGCAAGTATCCATATCAAGGGAAAACCCTGGGATACTTGTTATAGCTTAAGTTTTTTGAAACCGTTGGTTTCTACAAGTTGTCTCCTCGGGTCCTTTCGTAACCTCAGGTTCAGGGATCCTTTAAGGGCTGGTCGTAAGACCGGCCCTTTTTTTTCGAGCTTTTATCGGCCAGATAGTCAGGAAAACACATCAAATAGGAATCATTCTCATTTGAGATAGAATTCAGGCATTCCCATTCACTCAAGGATTGCCAAGTGAACACTAAATTCCTGACATTTGCCGCCCTTTGCTGCCTGTCATACCCTTTAGCCTACGCGCAAAGCACCGAACTCAATATCTACTCCGCTCGTCATTACCCAACGGACGAAGCACTTTATAGCGGCTTCACCCAAAAAACCGGGATCAAGATCAACCGGGTCGATGCGGATGATGCTGGCATCATTGCCCGCCTGAAGGCCGAAGGCAGCGCCTCCCCAGCCGACGTGATATTGCTGGTAGATGCATCCAGATTGTGGCGCGGTCAGATCGAGGGCTTGTTTCAACCAATTCAATCTAAGGCGCTCACCGAAGCGATTCCGGAACAGTTTCGTGCCAAGGCCGAGCCAAATGGTATCACTTGGTTTGGCTTCTCCACACGTGCCCGTGTGATTGTGTACAACAAGGCAAGCGTCAAATCGCAAGACGTCAATACCTACGAGTCATTGGCCTCACCTGCAAACAAAGGTCGGTTCTGCGTTCGCTCGGGATCGCACCCGTACAACCTGTCTTTGTTTGGCGCGGTGATGGAGCACTTGGGTGAAAAACAAACTCAGCAATGGTTGGCCGGTTTGGTTCAGAACATGGCTCGGTCACCCAAGGGCGGTGATACCGATCAAATCAAAGCAGTCGCTTCAGGGGAATGCGGTGTGGCACTCACCAATACCTATTACATGGCGCGACTGTTGCGGTCTGACAAAGCCGAAGACAAGGCGGTGGTTGACAAGGTGGGTGTCGTGTTTCCGAACCAGTCCAGTTGGGGAACACACGTCAACATCGCGGGTGGCGCAGTCGCGAAAAATGCGCCCCACCAAGCCAACGCCATCAAGTTCTTGGAGTACTTGGCCAGCCCTACGGCGCAAAGTCATTTTGCGGATGGCAACAACGAGTGGCCAGCCGCAAAAGGGATCCAAATCGCAAACCCTGCCCTTCAGGCCATGAGTGGTGGCAATTTCAAAAGTGAGACCGTTCCAATCAGTGTGGTGGGCATGAACCAAGTCAAGGTGCAACANNTTTTGGCCCTGGTATCGGGGCAATTGGGACTTCTGTCGGGCACCCAACCGAACAACCTGGGTGTCCATGAGGGCAAACTCTCACCACCAGCGATGTCCCCCAACAGCATCAGCAGTCAGGCCGACCTTTACCCCGATCACCCTCAGCGAAAAGCCGCTGCCATCGCGCCAATCAGTTACACCGACTCCCAAGTTCTTGCCATGGACAAACTGCTGCAAACCTTGAAGACAACGCCAGGCGTCAAGGTCATTACTGCAGAGCCAGACTATGTCTACGCCCAGGCCAGCACCCAGTTGATGAAGTTCACAGACGACCTGGAATTCTGGTTCGACGCCAAACAGTCGCTGATTCACCTGCGTTCTGCCAGTCGCTTGGGGTACAGCGACTTAGGTGCCAACCGCGCACGGATGGAAGATATCCGCGCGCGGTTTAACCGCTAAGTGGTCGTCGCTTCCTGCGGCTCAGGCTTGGATTTGCCTTCCTTTTTCGGCAAGGGCTGTATATCGAGCAAGACTTCGGTCTTGCTCTCGTCTTTGTCATCCAGATCCACTGTCAGGCGGCCACCGTCAGTCAAACGTCCAAACAGCAATTCATCTGCCAAGGCACGGCGGATGGTGTCCTGAATCAAGCGTTGCATTGGGCGTGCACCCATCAGCGGGTCAAAGCCCTTCTTGGCCAAGTGCTTGCGCAGCTTGTCTGTGAAGGTCACTTCAACCTTCTTGTCAGCCAATTGGGACTCCAGTTGCAGCAGGAACTTGTCCACCACCCGCAGGATGACGGTTTCGTCCAGCGACTTGAAGCCCACAATCGCATCCAGCCGATTGCGGAACTCGGGGGTGAACAAGCGCTTGATATCCGCCATTTCGTCCCCCGCTTCACGCGGATTGGTGAAACCAATGGTCGCCTTGTTCATGGTCTCGGC
>DFWT01000182.1:0-228 GCA_002381045.1 Rhodoferax sp. UBA4127 | reverse complement strand
TCAGCTCAATGCCCATGATGTACGCAAGCTGCTTGGCGGCCTCAGTTTTACCGACCCCAGTGGGACCGCTGAACAGGAAGGAGCCTATCGGCTTGTCGCCTTTGCCCAAACCTGAACGTGCCATCTTCACGGCCGACGCCAGTTTGTCCAGCGCGGCATCCTGACCAAACACCACGTTGCGCAAATCGCGCTCAAGGGTTTTTAACTTGCCGCGGTCGTCGTTCGATA
>DFWT01000191.1 GCA_002381045.1 Rhodoferax sp. UBA4127 | reverse complement strand
GGCGTGAGCTTTGAATACTTCATCCTGACTGAGACATTCAAGGTCGAGGTTTGCCAAGGCTTTGACCATAAGACGGTGGCCCGTGTGCTGTTGGAGCATGGCTGCCTGATGCCTGACAAGGGTCGAGCATATGACTGTAGACCGCGCCTGCCTGGCATTGGCAATACCTGGTGCTACCGCGTACCGCCTACGATCTTTGAGCTTGATTTCTGATCGGCTCGAAATAGCACAAGTCATGCATCAGATGGCCGGCCGTTCCTGGCCAGCGAGAACGGCATCCGCACCAAGTAAATGAACGGCCGCACGCTGGCGGACGTTCACGGAAACGACTGCCCCCAGTGCCCCCAGTTAAAGTCGACTTGCCCCCAGTCAAACTGGGGACAGAATTCTTCAATAATGACAACGGGTTAGGGTAGTTATCCACAGTTGCCCCCAGTGCCCCCACTTTTTTTGAGCATGGGTGGCGATCATGCGTTCGAAAAAGCACGGGGAAGCGGTAAACGGGAAGGGCAATCTCTGGCACCTGACCATCAAGGACTGACCGGCTCACATGATTTTTGCGTACGCAAGTTTCGGGTGCACCCCTGGCCAATGTGCCCCTGATCACTGGGGCATGGGCATTTTTCCTAGATGCCCCCATTTTGCGAAACGATGCCCCCGAAAATGCCCCCGTGTTTGTCTGGAATGTGGCACACTTCGGCGGATGCTGCCGCACGACAAATGAGGGGCTTTCATAGGGGAAAAGAAAAAGGCCGGACGTTTTTGGAACGTTGCGGCCTTATAAATGGTGCCCGGGGCCGGAATCGAACCGGCACTCCTTTCGGAGGGGGATTTTGAGTCCCCTGCGTCTACCAATTTCACCACCCGGGCAGCGGGGGGAAGGGCGGAATTATGGCACAGTGCAGGGTATGAAATACCCGACGATTGAAGATTTGATTGGCCACACGCCGCTTGCGCGCTTGCAGCGAATTGGGGCGGATGCCTGTGCCGAGCGCGGTAACGTGATTTTGGGCAAGCTTGAAGGCAACAACCCGGCGGGGTCGGTCAAAGACCGGGCCGCCATGTCGATGATTCAGCGCGCGCAGGAGCGCGGCGACATCAAACCCGGTGACACGCTGATCGAGGCCACCTCCGGCAACACCGGCATCGCTTTGGCCATGGCCGCGGCCATCAAGGGTTTCCGCATGGTGCTGATCATGCCGGAGGACTTGTCTATTGAACGGGCGCAGACCATGAAGGCGTTTGGCGCGGAGCTGATCCTGACACCCAAGAGCGGTGGCATGGAGTATTCGCGTGACTTGGCGGACCAGATGGCGCGTGAGGGCAAGGGTCATGTGCTCGACCAGTTTTCCAACGCCGACAACCCGCGCATTCACATCGAGACCACCGGGCCAGAAATCTGGGCGGATACCAAGGGCAAGATCACCCATTTTGTGAGCGCCATGGGCACTACCGGCACCATCACCGGAGTGTCGCAGTACCTCAAAAAGAAAAAGCCGGGCGTCAAAATTATTGGTGTGCAACCCACCGACGGTTCACGCATTCCTGGCATTCGCAAGTGGCCACAAGCGTATTTGCCCAAAATTTATGATCCGACCCATGTGGACGAGCTGCTGTACGTGAGCCAGGAAGATGCAGAAGACATGTGCCGAACGATGGCACGCGAAGAAGGCATTTTTGCCGGTATTTCAGCGGCTGGCGCTTGCTGGGTCGCGCGCGAAATCGCCAAACGCGAGAGCCACGCCACGATTGTGTTCATTGTTTGCGACCGCGGCGACCGATACCTGTCGACCGGTGTTTTCCCGGCGTGATACAAACGCCACAGAATCAGGAACCCATCATGCACATTGACAAAGAAATCGACGCCCGTGGTCTGAACTGCCCGCTGCCCATTTTGAAAGCCAAAAAGGCGCTGTCCGAAATCGAGAGCGGTCAGGCTCTTAGGGTCTTTTGCACCGACAAAGGCTCGCTGCGTGATTTCCAGGCTTTTGCCAAACAAACTGGCAATGAACTTCTGGACCAGCAAACGGTAGGCGCTGAGTTCATTCACGTGCTGCGCCGCCGCTGAACGCGGCTGGCAAAGCGTCCGACGGATCAATTCAGACGGATCAACTGGTCTTTGAGTTTTGCCACGGTGGCTTCAAAGTCAGCCAGACGTTTGCGCTCCTGGTCAATCACCGCAGCGGGGGCACGCGCCACAAACGATTCATTGCCCAGCTTGCCGTTGGCTTTGACAATTTCACCTTCCAGTCGGGTCAGTTCTTTGCCCAAGCGAGCCTTCTCAGCGGCCACGTCTATTTCCATGAACAGGCAGATACGCGCGTCACCCACCACAGCCACTGGGGCGCCCTGAGCGGCGGCGGCCCAGGCGGATTCGTCTTCAAACACCCGAACTTCATTGAGCTTGGCTAGGGCTTGCAATACTGGTGCGGCGTCGCGCATGAAGGCCGCATCAGTGGCAGAACCCAGCAGCGCAAACATCGGCAGGCGGGTGGCGGGCGACACATTCATTTCACCGCGCAAATTGCGGCAGGCATCGACCAGCGTTTTCAGCTTGGCGACATGAGCAATGGATGCTTCGTCAATGCGTTCGGGCTGGGCTTTGGGGTAGGCGGCAATCGCCACCGATGCGCCGCCGCGCCCTGCAACCGGCGCCACCTTTTGCCAGAGTTCTTCCGTCACAAACGGGATGATAGGGTGGGCCAGACGGAGAATGGTTTCCAGCGTGCGAATCAGGGTGCGGCGCGTTGCCCGCTTTTGAGCATCGTTGCCAGTCTGTATCTGCACTTTGGCGATTTCCAGGTACCAGTCGCAGAACTCGTTCCAGACGAAGTCGTAAATGGTGCTGGCCACGTTGTCCAGGCGATAGTCGGCAAAGCCTTGTGCCACTTCAGCCTCAGCTTTTTGCAGCAGTGAGACGATCCAGCGATCGGCCTGGCTGAATTCCAAGTACGAACCGGTGTCACATTGGTCGGCTGTGTGGTCGAGTAAGCCGCAGTCTTGCCCTTCGCAGTTCATCAGCACAAAACGGCTGGCGTTCCAGAGCTTGTTGCAAAAATTGCGGTAACCCTCACAGCGTTTGGCATCAAAGTTGATGCTGCGGCCAAGCGAGGCCAATGACGCAAAGGTGAAACGCAGGGCATCGGCCCCAAAGGCGGGGATGCCAGCCGGGAATTCTTTCTCGGTGTTTTTGCGCACCTGAGGTGCGGTCTCAGGTTTGCGCAGGCCTTCGCTGCGTTTGACCAGAAGTTCGTGCAGGGCAATGCCATCGATCAAATCAACCGGGTCGAGCACGTTGCCCT
>DFWT01000089.1 GCA_002381045.1 Rhodoferax sp. UBA4127 | reverse complement strand
GAAATCACCGCCCTGCAAATCCTGTACAGCCGCCGGTATGCGGTGGAAATGCAGCGCGCACCACTCATGTTTGAGCAGTTGAAAGAGTTGGCCGACGCCCTGCACGCCCCACCGGTGAACATTGATGAAGGTGCCCTGTGGCAGGCCTACGCCACCCTGCGCAAAGACAAGGTCAAAGGTGCCACGCAGCGCCGCCTGCTCACCGATTTGGTCAGCCTGGTGCGCTTTGCCATGCAGCAGACCAACGAACTGGTGCCTTACCCCGAGCGCGTGCAGGCCAACTTCAGGGCCTGGCTGGCGCAGCACCAGTCTTCGACCCCTCTCCCTCTGGGAGAGGGCAGGGGTGAGGGCTCTCCCCGCTTCACCCCAGAACAACAACACTGGCTAGAAATGATCCGCGACCACATCGCCGCCAACCTTGGCATTGAAATAGACGACTTTGAATACGCCCCCTTCAACGCCCAAGGCGGCCTGGGCAAGGTGCACCAGCTCTTTGGCGCGGAACTGCACAAGGTGATTGAGGAACTGATTCGGGAGTTGGCGGCGTGAGTGAGGTAGTGTCTGAAGATCGTATTCGCGGAACACTTGGGGAATTGCTTCCACTGAAGTACGGAAAAAGTCTGCCTGCCGCCACACGGGATGCGTCCGGCTCCGTTCCCGTTTTCGGCTCAAGCGGCATCGTGGGCCAACATTCATCCGCGTTGACCACCGGTCCAACAATCATCGTTGGTCGCAAAGGTAATGTTGGTGCAGTTCATTTTTCTGCGGTGCCGTGCTGGCCCATTGATACGGCCTACTTTGTTGAGCCACCGGCAGGACATTCAGCAACTTACTACCGCTATTTGCTCACATCGCTCAACCTCGTTAGGTTGGACAAGTCCACCGCGATTCCTGGACTGAGCCGTGATGATTACAACGCTGTCGAAGTGGCAGTTCACGGGCCAGCACAGCAAATCGAAATCGTCGCCGAACTCGAAAAACAGTTCTCCCGCCTCGACGAAGCCGTCGCCAACCTCCAGCGCGTCAAAGCCAACCTCAAACGCTACAAAGCCTCCGTCCTCAAAGCCGCCGTCGAAGGCCGCCTCGTAGAAACCGAAGCCACCCTGGCCCGCCGCGAAGGCCGCACTTTTGAGACCGGCGAACAGCTTTTGCAGCGGATTCTTGAGGAACGGCGGGCGAAGTGGACGGGCCGTGGAAAGTACAAGATACCAGTCGCGCCATTGAAAGAGGGGCTACCCTCATTACCGGATGGGTGGGCTTGGGCAAATGCGGATCAATTGACGCACCTCATCACGAGCGGTTCACGCGGATGGGGCGATTTTTATTCAGACACCGGTGTCCTGTTCATCCGTGCCCAAGACATCAAAACGGATGCGCTGAACTTGCCTGATGCCGCGCGAGTGGACGTCCCGGTAGATGCTGAAGGCACGCGGAGCAGTGTGTCGGAAGGAGACATCCTCGTCACAATCACTGGCGCAAACGTAACCAAGTCCGCTTTGGTGCCCGCGTTGGATGAACTGGCATTTGTGAGTCAGCACGTTGCGCTTATGAAGCTGTCTATGCCTGAGACAGCATCGTTTGTTTTCAATTGGATTGTTTCTCCTGCGAATGGCCGCAAGACATTGGAGTCCTGGGCTTACGGAGCAGGAAAACCCGGATTGAGTCTTGAGCAAGTGCGGGCGTTGCCAATTGCCCTGCCGCCGCTCGCAGAACAAACCCGAATCGTCGCCGAAGTCGACCGCCACCTGTCCATCATCCGCGAAGTCGAAGGCGAGGTCGACGCCAACCTCCGGCGTGCGCAAGCGCTAAGGCAGTCTTTGCTAAGCAGATGGTTTAAAAGCGCTGCAAATTGAGAAAGTGGAGAGTAAATGATGGTAAATGGGCCGTATGTGCGTGTGCCGTTGTCCCCGGGTGGCAGCGGTATTGCGATGTGCAATGAGGTCAGTCGCAGCTTTTGTCCGAAAGAATTGCCATGGGCTCGTAGAAAGTAAGAACAGCTTGCCTGTTTTCTTGAGCCAGTCGCTATAACGAGCTTTGAAAATTTAAATGCCAAATGAAGGGTTGATATGGATTTCGCAGCAAAAAGAGTGTTGGTAGAAAAAATTGACAATGAAGTGAATTCACTTCATCCCTTATTGGAGGATATTTTTCATCGCTTGGCCCATGTGCAATATGTTGAGTACACACACGGTACCAATGAAAAAGGCGCAGATTTTGTTATTGAGCGGCGAGACGATGCGTTAGGTACTACCAATTTTATTGGTGTAGTAGCGAAATGCGACAAAATCTTGCAGTCGTTTGCAGATGTTGAGAGACAAATTGATGAGTGCGGCCACCCTCGGCTCATAAAGAATGGTGAACAAACTGTTCGTTTGCCTGAGGTTTGGGTTGTTACCTCAAAGAATATCAGTCAAAACGCAAAGGAAAAAATCCTAGAGAAATTTTCCACCAAGAAGGTCAACTTCTTTGATGCGGATTGGCTAGTGGGTCAGATAGATCAGCATGCGCCGCATTTTTGGGAAGCTATAGATGGTGCTGTAGGACGGTATCTTGGGAATCTGGATAAACGACTAGGTGTAATTTCAGCGCAAACCGCAATTTCTACAGCGACAGAGGTTAGTTCAATTCAAATTGATATTGATGTTGAAGAAATTCCATCTGATCGTTATGTTCAAAACAAACGTCCACCAAAGACGCGACTGGTAAACATTAAGGAGGAAGTACTAAACAATAAAGTGAGCTTAATAGAGGCCCAAATGGGCTTTGGTAAATCTCATTTGGCAAGGCGAATCGCAATTCATTTTGCTGATTCAACACTTTACAAGCGAACAGAAGTTCTTCCTGTGTATTCAACATTCAAGACATATGTTGATTCAAATCTAAGACTAGAAGATTTTATTAAATTACAGGTTGGGAATGTTTGTCTGAATAGTTTGAATTCAAATGGTGGTAGGGTTTTAATAATACTTGACGGTATTGATGAGGCGCTGGCGGAACATGAGAGTTGTAAAATTAAGGTTGATCAACTGATCGCCCAAGTGAAAGCTCAGAATAACTGGACTTTGGTGCTTACCAGTAGGCCTTGGAAGGCGCTTGAAGAGCTTGCCACCAAAGAGATTGGAATTAAACGGTATCGCATTCGCCCCTTAAGTATAGGGAAGATAGTTTCATATATTAGGTTGGTATTTGAAACCCTAAAAATACCTAACAGACTGGTAGATGATTTGGCCAATTCTGGCTTATTTAAACAATTGCCGCACAATCCAATCGCTGCAGCATTGTTGGCAAACATCTTGAAACAAGAGAAATATGAATTGCCTTCAAGTTTGACCGAGTTATATGCCAAAACTGTTGAGTTGATGCTGGGTAGATGGGATGAGCGGCGACAAATCTCGACAGAGAAGCAATACAAAGCATCAGAACGATTGGCTAGGTTGTTGGCGCGCCATATGATCGACAATCAACTGGTATATATGTCAAAGAATGAGATAAAGGAAATGTTTCATTCCTTTTTAGCAGATCGTCAAACTGGTATATCGCTTGATGAGACCTTCGATTATTTAATAAATCGTTCCACTTTGTTCGGCGTCTTTGAAGATACGGATGCAGTTTTCTTTAAGCATCGGTCGTTTGCCGAGTATTTGTATGCCAAGGATGCTTACGAAACACGGGACTTGGAAATAAATACGAGAGCGTTTGATACCTACTGGTCAAACATATATTTCTTCTATATAGGGATACGATCTGAATGTCCAGACTTGATCGATGCATTGGTGGCTATTGATGTAAAAGAAACAGTCCACAGGGTGCATCGTTTGCTAAATATGGGTAACTATATGTTGGCTGGGTATGAAACACCATATGTGCACATTCAAGGGGCGTTGAATGTAACTATTCTGGAAGCTTCTAGACTGTATTTGGATATTAGACACGGGAGGGTTCCGAACGGTTTGGTGGGTTTAACCGAAATGCAGCTACTATGGTCGTTTGCCACTGCCATTAGGCATTGTTACGGTTACGATTTCTTCAAGAAAGCGTTGCCGTTGAGTATGCTAAAGATCGATGAGGATTTGCCCCAAAATGATGAGGCGCGATCGTATGCACTTTTCTTTGCGGCGTGCTCTCTTGCAGATATTGGGGATACAAGCGGCTTCACTTATTTGCTGAAGCACAGTACGGCAACGGACCTGCCGATTCAAATTTCATTCGCTTTGAAGTGCGAAATGAGTTACATGGGTAAAACATTTGCGCACAGTAAACCAGTCAAGGAGTTTGAGAAAAAATTAAAAAAGATGCTGCAAATTGGGAGCGACGGGAAACTTGCGCAAGACTCTCGTATGAAGCTTTTGTTTCATGAACCTATTTCGACTAAGAATGCGCGAGTTGCCGCTGAAGAGGCAAGAAAGCTGCCGAAGTCGACGCTGACAAAGCGTTAATTTGTAGCGGTCCGAATCCGTAACCCCATGCGCCAACTCGACCTCTTATCAGCCCTGCAGTCCAGCATCGAGGGCATCGACACCGAATTCAAGTCGGCGCGCGGTGGCATGCCCGGTAGTTTTTGGGAGTCCTATTCAGCCATGGCCAACACCCAGGGCGGCACCATTGTGTTGGGCGTAGCCGGAAAACCTACTGGCCTTCACGTTTATCACACGTGAATCCGGAAATCCGTAAAAAATCCATACAAATCAACCACTTGCTATCACATGGCTGCAAAACACTGGATTCCTGAGGCACTGAGGAGCTTGGCCGAAAGCTTGGCACCAGTGCCACACGAGATCAACGAAATCGACTGGAAGGCCCGTCTGTCAGACAACAGTGCGCGGCTGGCTGAGCACCTGATGGCTTTTGCCAACCACCCCGGCGGTGGCACGCTGGTGTTTGGGGTGGACGATGATGGCGCTGCACATGGCATCACGGCTGAAGAGGTGGCTACTGTGGTCGGCACCTTGACCAATTTGGGGCGGGACGCGGTGGAGCCACCGTTGGCGCTGGACCACGCCGCGGTCGAGTTTGGTGGTAGCAATGTACTGTTGGTTCGCGTGCCAGAGCAGTCTGTCAAGCCGGTGCACCGCAGGGGCAAGTCGATTGAAGAGACGTGGATTCGCTCTGGTGGCACTACGCGCAAGGCTTCGCGCCAAGAGGTTGGCGCTCTGATGTTGCACAGCTCGACGCCCCGGTGGGAAGACTTGCGCGCGTCGCCCTTGGTCTCGCTGGCCGATGTGCAGCGCATGCTGGACTTGGAGGCCATTGCCAAGCTGTTGCAGCGCCCACTGCCAGAGGATGAGCAAGACCTTGCCCGTTGGCTTGTCGACGAAAACATGATCCTGCCTGAGGGGCGAGGCTTCTACGTGACGAACTTTGGTGCGATTGCTGCGGCCCGCAAGCTGGGCGAATTCCCGCCGCTGGATCGCAAGGGCATTCGGCTCATTCGTTACCGGGGGACCAACAAGGTCAACACCATTGATGAGTTGCCTGGGCAGCGCGGCTATGCGGTGGGTTTTGAAGGGCTGGTGACGCACTTGAAACGCGTGTTACCGCACTCAGAGGTGATCCAGCAGTCGCTACGGACTGAGGTGTCGCTGTACCCCGAGATTGCCTTACGCGAGCTGATTGCCAACGCACTGATTCACCAGGATTTTTCTGTCAGCGGCGCTGGGCCTATGGTCGAAATTTACGATGACCGCATCGATATAACCAACCCCGGTAAACTATTGCCCAGCAAGAAGCCAGACCGTTTGATCGGTACGACGCCCGAGTCGCGCAATGAAAAGTTGGCGTCATCATTCCGCAGGTTTCGCATTTGTGAGGAGCGGGGTACCGGCTTTCAAAAGGTCATCAGCGCCATCGAGCTGTTTGGCTTGCCGCCCTTGCTGCTCACCCCACATGAAAATGCCTTTCGCGTGACCATTGGTGCACCCAGAAAGTTTGCAGACATGGCGGTTCAAGAGCGCATTGAGGCGTGTTACCAGCATGCTGTGTTGCAGTACCTCTCCAGCCAGCCGTTGACGAACACGACGCTGCGTGAGCGGTTCAAGTTGCACGACAAAAACCGCAACCAAATCACCAACTTGATCAGCGATGCGGTGGATGCAGGGCGCATAAAGCGCAAGGATGTTGGCAGCGGGAAGAAGTTTGCTGAATATGTGCCTTACTGGGTTTGATATTTTCAGCACGAGCGAGTGCCGCAACAAGAGCTTGCAATTGATGTGCCAGCTCATGGGCGGTGGCGACAAGGCGGGTTCGGGCATGGACAAGATTCGCGCTGGCTGGTGCGCACAGCATTGGCGCTCGCCCCGGCTGGAAGAATCTTTGCAGCCCGACCGCGTGAAGCTGGTGTTGCCCATGGTCAGCCTGATACCGGATGAAGTGGACCAGGCGCTGCGGGTGCGCTTTGGCGACCGGTTTGCCAAGCTGGACAAGACAGCTGTGCAGGCGGTGGTCACGGCCCAAGTGGAGGGCAGCGTCACCAACAGCCGCATGCAAGAAATCACCGGTGAGCACTCCAAAGACATCACCGGCGTGCTGCAAAGCTTGGTGCGCGATGGCCTGCTGACGCAGCAAAACCAGCGGCGCTGGGCAAGCTACCGCGTGGCCGAGGACTCCCCCCAATGCTCCCCCCAAGTGAGTGGAGACTCCCCTCATTTGACGGCGAACTCCCCTCATTTGCCCCCGGAACTCCTGTCATTGGCAGAACCAGCCCGGCTCAAAGGCAAGCTGCCAGCGGCTGAAATGCAGGCGTTGGTTCTGCGCCTGTGCGATGGCCGGTGGCTCACATCCAAGGACTTGGCGGCTCTGTTGAACCGCGATGCGGAAAACCTGCAGGGCCGCATTCTTGGCGGGATGGTGAAGAAGGGCTTGCTGGAGCTGCGCTTCCCGGATGTGCCGAATCGGCCTGATCAGGCGTACCGCTCGGTCGGCCTTTTCAACAAAGGTTGAGGGAATTATCTGGAACCAAAATCTTTACAAATCAACGACTTAGGCTTTGTTTGATCTTTGCTAAGCGCGTTAATTAGCAAAGATCAAACAAAGGGTTGAACAAAGCCATGCAAACTCCTTTCTCCCTTCGCATCTTCGTCGCTGACGGCGACCCCGACGGTCTCCGCATCGTCGACAAGTCCAACTGGATCGGCAAGGCGCTGGTGTTCCCGCGTGCGCTAATGCCGCAGGTCAAGGCCCGGCCCGAGCTGGCGCAGACCGGGGTGTACCTGTTGCTGGGGCCGCGCCCGGACGGTGAGGGCGACATGCTCTACGTGGGCGAGGGCGACCCCATCCGCCCCCGGCTGGAAAGCCACTATGCGCAAAAGGATTTCTGGACCCGCGCCATCGGCTTCACCACCACCACGGCCGGGCAGCTCAACAAGGCGCATGTGCAGTTTCTGGAGTCGCGCCTCATTGCCCTGGCCCGCGCCGCCAAGCGCCTGCCGCTGGACAACGCCAACCAGCCCGCCGAGCCGTCCCTGAGCGAGGCCGACCGGGCCGACATGGAAGTCTTCCTGGGTCACATGCTGGGCATGCTGCCGGTGCTGGGCGTGCATGCGTTTGAGCAGGCGCCGTCTGCGGTGGTTTCGAGTTTGTCTGCAGGTGGGCCCACTTCCGTTGCCCGTACCTTTCTGTATTGCAAAGGCAAAGGTGTGGAGGCGATGGGGTACGAGTCCACCCAGGGTTTCGTGGTGTGCAAGGGTTCGCAGGCGGTAGCTGACGTGGTTCCCTCCTTGGAGTCCAACAAGCCCGCCCGCTTTGCTCAGCGCGAAGATCTGATTGCCCGTGGGGTGGTGGAGATGCTTTCAGGCACATATCGATTTGCACAGGACTATGTTTTTTCGTCGCCCAGCATTGCTGCTACGTTTGTGCTGGGAATGAGTAGTAATGGACGCACCAAGTGGCGTGATGCGCAAGGGCGCACGTTGAAGGAACTGCAAGAGGCAGAGGCAGGGCAATAGCCCCAAATCGCTTCTTCTTTTATAGCTGCTTGAGAAATAACTACGAAGGCTATAGCCTGATTTCTTCTGGGAGAAAGAGCATGAAAGAGCTGCATGCATTGGTGGACTATGAAAACGTCCAACCGTCTTTGGAGGCGCTGGCCAAGCTGGCGCCGGGGTTTACCGATGTGTGGCTGTTCCATGGCCCGCACCAGGCCAAGCAGGCGCAGGCTTTCGCAGCCAGCCACGAGCGGGTGACGCTGGTGCCACGCTCGGGCCAGGGGCCAAATGCACTGGATTTTCATGTGGCGTTTTACCTGGGCTATGTGGCGGCCAAGCACCCGGACGCCGAGCTGGTAGTGGTAGCCAACGACCGTGGCTATGACCCCATGCTGGCACACGCCCGCATGCTCAAGTTCCGGGCCCGCCGTGTTGGTTACAAGGTTATTGTTGCCAAGAAGGTTGCTGCGGTGAAACCCGCTGCACCAACAGACGTGCCGGCGGCTAAGAAGGCGGTAGCCAAGAAAGTCGTAGTGAAGAAGGCAGTGGCGAAGCAGGCTGCACCTAAACCCGTGGCTCCCGACAAGGTGGCAGTTGCTAAAAAAGCACCCGCAGCCAAGAAAGCACCGCCTGCCAAGAAGGCAGCGGCCAAAAAACCCGTTGCACCCAAGCCAGCCAAAGCAGTCGTGCCGGCCAAGCAGCCAAAGCCCTCATCTGCACCAACAGCAAACCCCGATGCCAAGACCCTGGCCAGAATTCAGAAAGGCTTTATCAAGATGGGCAGCAAAGCGCCACAAAAGGTGAAGCCGTTCTTACGGCATGTGGGCGCGCTGCTGGGCAAAGGCAGCACTGCCGAGCAAATCGACGTGATGGTGGCCAAGCTGGAGGCTGCGGGCTCCGTATGGTTCATCGGTGATGAGGTGGTTTACGGCCGCAAGTAGCTGCAGTTGCCGTTTGAAGTCACAAATTGTGACTTCAAGTTTGATAGCAGCTTGCGGAATATCTACAGGGTCTAGCGGTCTTTTTTATTCCTATCTCGGCTAAAAGGTTGCAATTTGCAACTTTAAATTGGTGTCACCCGGCCTTTGCGCCAGACTGCCATTGCCTTCAACCTGATTACTATGACCGCCATGAAAACGCTCCCCATCCGCCTCACCCCCGGCCAGGACCTGCGCGCCGCTCTGGAGGCCCAAGTGCTCGCCCAAAACTGCCGCGCAGCCTTTGTGCTGTCCGGCATCGGCAGCCTGCCTTGGATGAGCTGCTGACGCGATCTTGGGGTTGAATACAACTAGGAATTTATGAACACCACCACCAACTCCCTCGTCCAGAAGCTCTGGAACTACTGCAACGTGCTGCGCGACGACGGCATGAGCTATGGCGACTATGTGGAGCAGCTTACCTACCTGCTGTTCCTCAAGATGGCCGACGAGCGCAGTGCGCCGCCCTACAACCAGGCCAGCATCGTGCCCGACGCCTACGCCTGGCTCACACTGTTGGCCCGGGATGGCGACGAGCTGTTTGACCACTACCGCCATTTGCTGGAAAAGCTGGGACAAGAGAAAGGCACGCTGGGCCTGATCTTCGGTAAGGCGCAAAACAAGTTTCAAGACCCGGCCAAGCTGCGCCGCGTGATCGTGGATTTGATCGATGCCGAAACCTGGACCATTCTGGGTGCCGACGTGAAGGGTGACGCATACGAGGGCCTGCTGGAGAAAAACGCGCAAGACACCAAGAGCGGTGCGGGCCAATACTTCACGCCACGGGCGCTGATTCAGGCCATGGTGGACTGCATCGCCCCACAGCCGGGCGAGCATGTCACCGACCCGGCTTGCGGCACGGGCGGCTTCTTGTTCACCG
>DFWT01000088.1 GCA_002381045.1 Rhodoferax sp. UBA4127 | reverse complement strand
TAGCTGCCGTTGACCAGCACCAGATGCACCTGCTTCTCGGGCAGGCGGTACCGTTCCACCAGCTGGCCAATCGTGGTGTCGGGCGCAATGTCCAGCGTCACCTGGTTGGTGTACTTTTCGGCCGTGGGCAGGTAGTCCGTGAGCGAGGCAAACAGTTTGAAGGTGATGTTCATGCGCGCACGATTCCCTAGCGCTTGCGCCCGGTCTTGCCACCGGACCAGTCGTGCTGCCCCAGCGCCGCAGCCTGATAGGCCTGCACCAGGCGGGTCGGATCCTGCATCAGCTTGTCCTTCCACTCACCCAGCTTGATCTGGCCTTCGACCAGGCCGCGCATCACGCCGATATGCTCGGTCCAGCCCACCGCGTTGCAGCCCACCATGACGTCGTCCTGAAAACGCAAGCTCAGATGCCGCCCCGTGGCCTTGTCGGTCAGTTCCACGTGATCATGGCCCGGCTTGCCCTGCCAGTCGCCGAAGCTCGCCGAGACCAGGCCCAGCGTGTCCAGCACGTTGATCTGCGTCACGCCGCTGAGATCGGCCTGCGCCGGCTTGCCGCGCGCGAAGGCGACCATGTTCGTGGCGGCGATACGCGCCTGCTCGGAGGCATTGGGCTGTATCGCGCTGACGATGGTCTTGCCACTGACCTTGTCGAAGGCTTCGGCACAGTCGCCGGCGGCGAACACACCGGGCACATTGGTTTGCAGATGCTCGTCGGTCAACACGCCCAGCAGACAGGTGATGCCGGAGTGCTCCAGAAAACCGATGGCCGGACGCACGCCGGCCGCACTGACAACGAGATCGGCCTGCTTGGTGGTGCCGTTGGACAGTTTCACGTTCAAGGGTTCACCGGGCTCGATCGACTCGACCCGCGTCCCCGTGAAGACTTCAATTCCCTTGGCCTCGCACCAGTCGCGGATCATGCCGCCCGCCGTGGGCCCCATCATGCGCGGCACCATGCGGTCGCCCATCTCCACCACGCTGAGCTGGACGCCGCGCGAGGCCAGCGCCTCCATGATGATGCAGCCGATGAAACCGGCACCCAGTTGCAGCACCCGCGCGCCGGGTTTGGCGCGCTCGGCAATGGCACGGGCATCGGCCAGCGTCCAGCAGGTGTGCACGCCTTCGGACTGGATGCCCGGAATGGGCGGACTCACCGGGTGCGAGCCGCTGGCGATCAGCAAGGTGTCGTAGACCAGCGTTTCGCCACTCGCAAACGCGATCGTTTTCGTCGCTGCTTGCACCGACACCACCTTGGCTTGAAGCACCTTGATTCCCAAGTCTTCAAAGTGGGTCCCGCTCTTTCGCAGGTACGTGCCGCGCTCATCGATATTGCCCATCAACAGGTAGGGGATGGCCATGCGCGAGTACGGCACCTCGGGTTCATCGCCGACGATGACGATTTCGTCTTGCGGTGCCAGTTTGCGAAGGGTTTCGGCGGCGATGACGCCGGCAGGGCCGGCACCGATGATGACGTGGTGGGTCATGGAGATCTCCAGAAAAAAAAGCGGTCATTGAAGACCGCTTGCTTGTTGCGCTTTGGGCACCGCTTGGGCCGGTTGGGGTCCGGTTGCGTTGGGGTCAGCGCACATGTTGGCTGCATGCGCAGTGATCCGGCCCCAATGAACCCTGGCCCCAAGAGCCTCTCTGCTTTTACAGTCCCAGGCGTTCCTTGGTCGCGGCGGTGGGGCGACCTTCACTGTCCCAGCCGCGTGCTTCGTAATACAGCGGCAGCATCGTGGCCAGTTCATTGAACTTGCCTTTGGCGGGGCCGGTCTTGCAGGCACCTTCCACGCTGGTCAAGCGGGCGGGCAGGCTGTCGTCTTTGCTGGTGAAACCGGCACGATTGTTGAACTCCCGCTCCATGTTCCAGATGCGCTCGCCGATGGTGGCCACGTTGTCCAGCGTGAATTCCTCGCCGCAGGCCGGCGCCAGCTGGTTGGCCAGGTCGGGCAGGCCCCAGGCGAAGGTGGTGAACACGCACAGCCCCGCGGAGTCGTACGCCGCGGTGGCGTCCTGGAAGGCCTTGAGCAGCTCGGGCTTGCCCTCGGCCGTGAGCGGGTCGGTCTTCACCGGAATGCCCGCCACCTCGCTGGCCACGGTGTAGCCGCGCAGGTGGCAGCCACCGCGGTTGCTGGTGGCGTAGGCCAAGCCAATACCCTGAATCGCGCGCCCGTCATAAGCCGGGAATTCCTGGCCTTTGCTGGACATGCTCAACTCCGGATGACCGTACTTGGCGGTCAGGCGTTTGGAGCCCTGACCAATTTCCTTGCCAAAGCCGCGACCGTTCACAGTTTCTTCAGCCAGGTAAGCCAGCGCACGGGCCGAGCCAAACGGCGCTTCAATGCCGATTTGTTCCTTGGTCAACACGCCCATGCCATAGAGTTCCATGACCGCGCCGACTGTGGCACCAAAGCTGATGGGGTCAATGCCTTCTTCGTTACACAGCAGGTTGGCGTATTGCAAACATTCCAGGTCGTTCACGCCATTGGCGGCACCCAGCGCCCAAGCCGCTTCGTATTCCAGGCCACCGTTGGCGCCACGGTATTGCGGCTTGTTCTCGATGGTGAAGTGGCCTTCGTCCATCTTGCTGATGCGTCCGCAGGCAATGGTGCAACCAAAACACGCCTGGTTGGTTACCAGGTGCTTTTTGCCGTCGGTTGCGCGGGGCTTGGCCATGGCTTCGGCACCAATGTCCATCGCGCCTTCAAACTGGCTGTCCTGGTGATTGCGGGTGGGCAGTCCACCCACTTCGTTGATCACGCTCATCAACACCTGGGTGCCCATGGCGGGCAGGCCGGTGCCGGTCACGCCGTTTTCAGCCAACACTTTCTTGGCGGCTTTTGTGGCCGCCATGAAGGCTTTGGGATCGCGGATGTTGCCCACGCCCTTGGTGCCGCGCACTGCGATGGCTTTGAGGTTCTTGCTGCCCATGACAGCGCCGACGCCAGAGCGTCCTGCGGCACGGTGCAGGTCATTCACCACGGCGGCAAACAAGACACCGTTTTCGCCTGCCTTGCCAATGGAAGACACACGGGCCAGTGGGTCTTGCAGACCCTTCTTGATGATTTCTTCGGTCTGCCAGACGCTCTTGCCCCACAGGTGGGAGGCATCACGCAGTTCAGCCACATCGTCATTGATGTACAGGTACACCGGCGTGGCTGATTTGCCTTCAAAAATGACCATGTCCCAGCCNNTAACCGCCCGAGTTGGAGCAGGCAATGGCGCCAGTCAACGGGCCTTTGGTGATGACGGTGTACCGGCCGCCGGTGGAGGCCATAGTGCCAGTCAACGGGCCGGTAGCCCAGATGATTTTGTTGTCAGCGCTCAAAGGGTCAACCTTGGCATCGACTTCTTCGACCAGGTACTTGGTACCCAGGCCACGCGAGCCGATGTAGGCCTGCGCCCAATCCATCTTGAGGGGTTCTGATTTGACGGTGCCGGCGCTCAGATTAACGCGGAGGATTTTTCCTGCCCATGACATAGTGATGTCTCCTAAATGTTTGGTGGTTTGGTTTCAGGCAGCGGCAGTTTGATTGCCAAGCTTGTCAGCCCACTGTTCCATCTTGCTTAGGCCGGTCCAGTTGGCATCAATGAAGGTGATGGCGCTGGTGGGGCAGGCATCGGCACAGGCCGGGTCGCCACCGCACAGGTCGCACTTTTGCACCTTGCCGGTTTCCTGAACGTAGTTGATGGTGCCAAACGGGCAGGCAATGGTGCAGACCTTGCAGCCGACGCAGGTGGTTTCATTCACCACTTTGGCGCCAGTGGCTTTGTCCACCGTGATGGCTTCCACCGGGCAAGCATGCAGGCACCAGGCCTCGTCACACTGGGTGCAGGTGTAAGGTACTTTCTTGCCGGTGTGGTGAAAGTTAAAAACCTTGATGCGCGATTTGGCTGTGGCGAATGTGCCGTAGTTCTCAAATGAACACGCCATCTCGCACTGCAGACAGCCAGTGCATTTGTCCGCGTTGATGTGCAACACCTTTTGCATGAGAAAAGTCTCCTAGGGTTGATTTGTAAAAATATCAGCGGCTTCAAGCGCAAAGGCTTATGAAACCGACTGCATAGGATTGTTGATTTTTCAAAAAGTTTGACTCCTAGGGCAAACCCTAGGTTGCCGCTTCAGCACTCAGAATTTCTCAAAATGAGACAAGGCAAATGGCCGGGCTGGCAATTGGACGTTGCGGTGGGTCGGGCGGCAGCATGGGTTTTGTGGACTGCAAATATGCTTCACAATCCCGCAGCTTGAGACTGCACCTATGCCCGCAACCGCCCTCACCCCTCGACTGACCGCGATTGCGCTGGCGCGCAAGCGGCTGCTTGATGGCCACAACGCGCCTGCTGGCGCATCGCTGGCACATTGGATTGAGCGATCTTGGCAGCGTTGTCTGGCGGCCGGCCTGCGCCCGGATACACCTGTGGAATTCGAGCTTTGTTCAAGCAGTCTGGCGAGCCGCACCCAGGAGTCCAATGCGCAATTGGTCAATGTGGCAGCGCCCACCATGAACCACTTGGCACGCGCCATCGTCAACACACGTTACTTTGTCATCCTGACCAACGCCCAAGGTGTCGTGGTGGATGCCCAGGGTGCCATTGACCACAGCGACCCACGGGCCCATCTGCTCACCCGGGTGGGCACGGATTTGTCTGAAATGCGCATGGGCACCACCGCGATTGGCGCCACCTTGGCCGAAATGCAACCGGTCTGGTTGCACCGAGGCGAGCACTTCTTTGACGCCACGTCCGCCTACAGTTGCGCAGGCGCCCCCATCTTTGCGCCAGATGGGTCCTGCGCCGGCATGCTCGATGTCACCGGAGTCGATACCCAGGAGCGTCCTGAACTGACCCACTTGGTGACCCAAAGCGCCAGAAAGATCGAAAACGCACTGGTGATTGGCCAGAGACACGCCTTGCTCTTACGCCTGAACTGGCCGGGCAATGCCATGGGCAGTGACGCGGATGGGCTGCTTAGCGTGGATGCGGAAGGCTGGGTGCTGGGCGCCAACCCGGTGGCGCGGCAACTGGTGCCAGGCTTGAACACCACCAACCAGCCTCTGGTGCACGCCAGCGAGTTGTTTGGCCTGCCCTACGTGCAACTGTTTGATGCCGCCAGATGGCCAGACAAACTGCTGGAACTCCCCTTATGGAGCGGGTTGCGGCTTCAAGCGCAGGTGATTGCAAGTGGCAAGGTGGCCAAGCCTCTGCCTGGCGACGCCCCAGGTGCGCTGCCCTTGCGCGACATGGAGGCATCCATGATCCGCAAAGCCCTGGAAGACGCCCGAGGCAATGTCGGGCAGGCCGCGCGCGCTTTGGGCATCGGCCGTGCCACGCTCTACCGCAAGCTTGGCCAGAAATCTGGCGCTTAGGCCAACGGTCGTTGGCAGCAATTGCCTCAACTTCATATGAAGTTTTAGTAACCCGTGACGGGTACCTCGATGGGCACCACAGTTACATTTGGTTCCTGTTCAGCCCACCTGAACTTGGTATTTTCCCTGGGTCGGCGTTACCATCAATTTCATGCTTGCCGGCCACTTTCAACGGCACTCGCTCAAAACCCGGGTGACCCTGTTCACCATTGCTGTCTTCATCGTCAGCCTGTGGGGCTTGTCGTTCATGACCAGCCGGATGCTGCACGCCGACATGCAACGTGGGCTGGGCCAGCAGCAAAGCTCGGCGTTGAACCTGCTCAGCCAATTTGTCAACCAAGGCCTAGAAGACCGTTTGGCAGCGCTGGGCAAGGTGGCGCAACAGATCTCCCTGGCACAAATGAAGCCAAGCGCCGATTTGCAAAACAGACTGAACCAAAGCGTGAGCTTGCAAGGACTGTTTAACGGTGGCGCCTTTGTGGTCAACCCGCAGGGCCAAGTATTGGCAGATACACCGGGCAGCAGGGGTCAAGGTGCAAGCGATCTGGCCAACCAAGATTTCATCATGCAGGCGCTCAGCCAGAACAAAGCCACGATTGGGCATCCCACTTTAAGTCGGGCTTTGAACGCCCCGGCGTTTGGCATCGCCGCACCTATTCACAACCCAAAGGGCGAAGTCATTGGCGCCTTGGTGGGCATGACAGATTTGAGCCAACCCAGCTTTCTCAGCGTCATCAGCGAAGGTCATTACGGTGAAACTGGTGGCTATCTGCTTCTTGACCCACAGCGCCGGCTAGTGATCACGGCATCGGACAAAAAGCGCATCTTTGAGCCATTGCCCGCGATCGGTGGAATCCCGGCGATTGACCGCTTTTTGGCTGGCTTTGAAGGCACGCAGGTTTTTAAGAATCCGCTTGGCATCGAAGTGTTGGCCACCGACAAACGCCTCCACCCCAGCGGTTGGGTTTTGTCGGTGATGCTGCCCACCGACGAAGCGTTCGCACCCATCCACGAGATGGAGCAACGCATGCTGGCCGCCACCGCGCTGCTGACCTTGTTTGCCGCTGCGCTCACCTGGTGGTTGCTCAGCAAATTGCTCAACCCGGCGCTGTCAACCATCAAGGCTTTGACGGAGCGAACTCACTCTGGTGACGCGCTCGTCCCGCTGACGCCGATCGGCAGAGACGAAATTGGCGCCCTGGTGGAAGGCTTCAACGGGCTGCTGGTCCGAGTGGCTGAGCAGCAAAGCACCTTGCAGCGCCAGCATGCCATGCTGGCACGCACCGAGAGGGTGGCACATCTGGGCAGTTGGCAGTGGGAGCTGGAAACCGACAAAGTGACCTGGTCTGAAGAATTGTTCGAGATTTTTCAGCTTGAGTTTTCCGATCAAGCACCGTCGTTTGCCGAACAGGAAAAGCTCTATCTCAGCCCTGATCTGCTGCGCTGGCGTGACGCCGTGGCCGATGCCATCGCCCACCACAGACCCTATGAACTGGAGATGACCATCATCCGCCCCGATGGCAGCCAGCGCTTCTGTGTGGTCCGTGGCGAGGTCGAGGTGGACGAGTATGGCTCCGTGGTGCGGCTGTATGGCTCATTGCAGGATGTCACCGAGGCCAAACTCGCGCAATTGCGTGTGCGGCTGGCTGCCAATGTGTTTGACTACGCCCATGAAGGAATCACCATCACCAGCGCAGACGGCAAGATACTGGAGGTGAATGAAGCTTTTTGCCGCATTACTGGCTACAGCCGCGAGGAAGTCATTGGCCAAACCCCCAGCATCCTCAAGTCTGGGCGCCAGGATGCTGCGTTTTATAAGGAAATGTGGCAAACCCTTGCTACAGAGGGCATCTGGAGCGGCGAAATCTGGAACCGGCGCAAGACCGGTGAGATTCACCCGGAGATTTTGAACATCAGTGCCGTACGCGACCCCCAGGGTGTGACCCAACAGTATGTGGCGCTGTTTTCCGACATCACACGACGCAAGGAAATGGAAGAGCGCATTCATCAACTGGCTTTTTTTGATGCACTGACCAACTTGCCAAACCGGCGTCTGTTGAATGACCGCCTGAGTCAAGCTCTGCTGGCCATCCGGCGCAGTGGCCGCTTTGGCGCGCTGATGTTTCTGGACTTGGACAACTTCAAACCGCTCAACGACGCCCACGGCCACGCCATGGGTGATTTGCTGCTGATTGAGGTGGCCAACCGGCTCAAGGCCAGCGTACGCGAAATGGACACAGTGGCTCGCATCGGTGGTGATGAATTTGTGGTGATGCTCAGCGAGCTTGACGCAGATGCCGAACTGTCAGAAACCCAAGCGCACGCGGTGGCCGAAAAAATTCGCGCCCGCTTGGCTGAACCCTATGTGCTGACCAAACAAGACACACAAGCCAACCCAACAGTGCTCACCCACCAATGCACCGCAAGCATGGGTGGCGTTCTGGTTGAACCCGGCGCTACCGACATGGAAGCCAAGATGGTGCTGGCCGACTCCGCGATGTACCAGGCCAAAGCGCAGGGCCGCAATCATGTGGTGTTTGCCACTGGAAGATAGGCATAAATCAGGCGCCAGACCTTATAAATAAAGCGCGAGCAGCTATATAAATAGTATCAATCCAGCAGTTCAAATCAACCCAACTTGCGATATAAGGTCTGGCGACTGATGCCCAGGCGCCGCGCCGCCTGCGACATGTTGCCGCCGCAATGGTCAAGCGCCTGTTGCATCGCAACTTGAGACAGTTGTGCCAGGTTCTGTGTGTCAGCCGCTTTCGGTGATGGCTCAGGGACCATGGCTCGATGCACATGGGCTTTGGCTTCCTGATCGGACAGGTCTTCCAGCAAGTCGTCCGACAGGTGCTGCCAGTCAATGCAGGTATCGTGCGGCTCCAGCATGGCGCTTGCCGTGCGCAAGGCATTGGCGTATTGGCGCAGGTTGCCGGGCCAAACGTGGCGGCCCAGGCGCTCCAGTAAGCTTGGTGTCACATGAATGCTGCGCTGCGGATTCAGGTCCGCCAGTAGGTGGCCGGTCAGGGTCACAAAATCCGTACGTTCGCGCAAAGCGGGCAGTTGCACCATCAAACCATTGATGCGGTAAAACAAATCACTGCGAAACCGCCCTTGTGCTGCGGCCTCGCGCAATTTGCAGTGGGTCGCGCAGATCAAGGCAAAGTCCACCGTCACCTCTGGCCCGCCACCCAGCGGGCTAACCTGGCGTTCTTGCAGGGCGCGCAGCAAACGGCCCTGCAGGCTCAACGGCATGTCACCGATTTCGTCCAAAAACAAGGTGCCTCCGTGAGCTTCACGCAAGCGGCCCTGGCTGCCCTCGCGCCGGGCACCGGTAAACGCACCGGGGCTGTAGCCAAACAGCTCGGCTTCAATCAGGTTCTCAGGTACCGCCGCACAGTTGATGGCGACAAACGGCATGTGGCGGCGTGGCCCACTGGCGTGCACAGCACGGGCGAAGAGTTCTTTGCCCACACCTGACTCACCCTGAATCAGCAGCGGAATCGGCTTGTCCACCACCTTGAGGGCTTTTTCTGCCGCCCGACGCCAGCGCACATCGCCAGTATCCAGAAGTGCAAAAGCCTCT
>DFWT01000108.1:8804-8999 GCA_002381045.1 Rhodoferax sp. UBA4127 | reverse complement strand
GGAGCCGCGTTCTGCGTACATGGTCTTTCAGACCATCTGCACTCAGTGGGCGGACAACGATGCCTACGCACACGTAAACAACGTGGTCTATTACAGCTGGGTCGACACGGCTGTTAGCAGCTCGGCACACCCGTCACACAACCGTCTTGCCTGAGAGTCTCAAACACGTTTTGGAGAAGCTTTTATGAGTTCAGA
>DFWT01000108.1:0-8797 GCA_002381045.1 Rhodoferax sp. UBA4127 | reverse complement strand
GTCACCGAGGCATCCATCGCCTCAGTAGATCACGCCATTACCTCTCGCATGTCGGTGCGTGCTTTCACCCCGCAGGAGGTTTCCAAACAGACCCTCGCGCGCTTGTTGACGCTTGCCAGTCGTGCCCCTTCAGGTACGAACACGCAGCCGTGGAAGGTGTATGTGCTGCAAGGCGCCAGCCGAGACGAACTGGTAAACAAAGTCTGCGCTGCGCATGATGCCTTGCGCGCTGACCCGGCACTGGCAAGTCATTACCAAGAGACCTATGACTACTACCCTGAAAAGTGGGTCAGCCCTTACATTGATCGTAGGCGGGAAAACGGTTGGAGTCTTTACGGTTTGCTGGGTATTGGCAAGGCAGATAAAGACAAAATGCACCAGCAAACGCAGCGCAACTATCGTTTCTTTGATGCGCCAGTGGGTCTGATGTTCACCATTGACCGGGTGATGGGCCGTGGCTCACTGGTTGACTACGGTATGTTTTTGCAAACCCTGATGATTGCCGCTCGCGCCGAGGGTCTATCTACTTGTCCGCAAGCCGCCTGGAATGTTTTCGGCAAAATTGTGATGCCTCACATTGGCGCGGGGCCAGACGAAATGTTGGTGTGTGGCATGGCGCTGGGTTATGCTGAGCCCGGTGAAATAGTGAATACGTTTCATACACCCAGGGTACCTGTTGAAGAATTTACACGTTGGTTGTGAAGGAGAAAAAAATGCGTACAGACATGTTTCAGCAATCCCTGGAAGACCTCAATGGCTCGACGGCCGACATTGAGGCCTCCGCCCTGATCTCAACTGATGGGTTGATGATTGCCTCGGCACTGCCACAGGGGATGGATGAGGACCGCATCGGCGCCATGTCAGCGGCGCTGTTGTCGCTGGGTGAACGGACAGCGCGTGAGCTATCGCGTGGCAAGCTCGAGCGGGTGTTGATCCAGGGTGAGCGAGGCTACGTGATCATGAGCGCCGCTGGCCCTGAGGCTGTGTTGACGGTGCTTGCCAAGTCCAACGCCAAACTGGGGCTGATATTTCTCGATATCAAGCGTGCCGCAGAGACGTTGTCCAAACTGATTTAGGGAGCTTGCTATGCAGCTTGCAGACATGTCCCTGCCATTGGCGCCTTCAGTGGGTGCGACGCTAACCTATACCGATGGCAGCGTACGCCAAGTTTTTGCGACAGATGTCGAAGTCATGTTTCCGTTGGGACGGCTGATTGTCTCCCGCACGGATCTCAAAGGCATCATTACCCATGCCAACGATGCATTTGTCGAAATGAGTGGTTACACCCGTGAGGAACTCATTGGTGCACCGCACCATATCTTGCGCCATCCGGATATGCCCAAGCTGGCGTTCAAGAGCCTTTGGGACGACGTGGAGGCTGGCAAAAAGTGGCATGGTTATGTCAAAAATTTGCGAAAGGATGGTGCGTTTTACTGGGTCTACGCCACCGCAGTTCCCAATATTCGCAATGGTGCCATCGTCGGCTTCACCTCGGTTCGTCGCAAACCATCACGCACCCGTGTTAATGAGTTGATTCCGGTATACCGTGAATGGCTGGAGCAAGAGAAGGCGGCCGCATGAAGCTTAATTTTTTGATTGCCCCAGATTTTTCGCCGGAACATTTTGGTGGCTGGCATTTGCTCAACACAGTGCTGCAAAAACGCACTGGCATTCACTTGCACTTGGTCACACCTGCGTCGGCGCACGAGCAGGCCGACATGCTGGCCAGCGGCCATGCCGACATTGTTTACGCTAACCCGTTTGATGCCGCTGACATGATTCGCAATTTGGGTTATGTACCGTTCGCGCGCCCCGCCCAACGTTTTGATGAGATGGTGATTGCCACCCGCCTTGAATCCCCTGTGGCCGAACTGGAAGATCTCAAACCTGGCTGCTGCATTGCGGTGACGGAGAACCGGGACGTCAAACTGATCGGTTTGCGCTTGCTGGAACCCGCCGACCTGACCGAGTCTTTGATTGAGTGGGTCAAGGTCGACAGCTACCAAGCCGCGGCACGGCGGGCGATTCAAGGTGAGGTGGATGCAGCCTTCTTCTTGGCCGACGCCTATGCCTCCTTGACGCGATTGACGCGCAGTCAGTTGCGGGTGCTGGTCGAAAGCGCTATCAGTGACATCTCGCATGTTTTATTGGCTAAACCCCAGACGGATATTGATCTGGATGCTATAAAAAAAGCATTTTCAGAGATTAGTCAGACTGCGGGTGATCAGGATTTGCTCGATTCCTTAGGTCTGCCCAAAGGATTTGAGCCAATGACGCATGAGCAGGCCGATTTCATGATTGACCTGATGGACACCCTACTGGACTGAGTTTTTCGCATGAGTCTTGTGAACAGTCATGAGCACGCCCGCCGTGCGGTACGACGTGGGGCGCGATTGCTGGTGCATACCCCGTCTGACGCTGCGACCCATTTGGCACGCTNNGACGCCGCGACCCATTTGGCACGCTTGCATGCGGCGACCGACATGCCTGGTACCGAACCCGTCCAAGGTGTGTTGGCCGACCTGTTTACCGCACTGGGTGCGGACCATTCGGCACTCAAAGCACAAGCGCTGGCTTTGGTGCGACCACGGCTCAGTGCCCATGTGGCTGCATGGTTTGGGTCACAGACGCATGCGCCAGCCCTGCCCAGAATCAGCCCGCTTGCCACGCGATGGAGCGTGTTGGCCACGCCATCAGCTGATATCAGCACCCGGGCCAGGCGCTGCAGTGCAGATGATTCACGTGCCTTGGCTCAGTTGGCACTTAAGGCCGTGGCTGAATCAGACGAGCAAGCGCAGCAACTTTTTCTGCACCATTGTCTGACTTGCCATGACAACATGGCCTTCATGCTAGCGCGCCGCGCTCTATTGAAGGTGGCATCGCAGTTGCCTCCCGGCTGGGAAGAGGTTAGCCAACAGCTTGAGCGGGGTGGTTCGGCTTCATGAATCTGATATTGGTAGGTCTGTCGGGTCGGGATCAGATGGCGTTTGACCTTTTTCTCAAGCGTTCCATGCCCTCTTGGCATTGGCGCAGTGTGTCTGCAATCAAGGGTCAGAGTTTGCCTGCTGCTGATGTCTTGATTGTCGATTTGACTGCTTGCGGCTGGTCACAGCGCTCCGATGACAACTACGCTGCGCTCAAACAAGTGGTTGGTGATTGTGTGGCGGTGCTGTTGGTTTCCGGCCATGATGTCACCTGGACTGGCTCGGCGCCAGCTGATCAGCCTGGCCGTTGGGTTTGGCTTGGCAAACCCTACAACGCAGAATCCATGCGCGTTGCGTTGACGCAGGCACAGGCGCTGGTAAAAGCGGCCTCTGCGGTACCTACAGATACCGCACGCGCAGGTGCAATGCGTCGGAAGATTACCAGTGGAAATGCGCTGCCACAAATCGTCTTACCAGTGGGTGAATCCGGTTTGTCGTTGGTGGAGTTGAACAAGCGCCTTGGACAATTGCCTGAGCAACAGCATGTGATGCTGCGTAAGCTGGACACTGCGCTTCAGTCGCAGTCGCCCGTTGAAGTTCGCTTTACCATCCAACACGGATTGATTGTTCACCCCATGGAGGGTTGGGTGGCTAGCAATACGCCCAAGTCGGTGGTGCTGCGTGTGTGCGCCAGCGACGCTCTGGCGGCCTCGGTCACCATTCGTGAACTGGTCAGTTCACAAGTTGAGGAGCGGCTGCATCAAATGGGCATGACTCCCCATGATCTCAACGAGTTCTTGCTTGATTTGTTTGTCGCCAGTGTGCCTACTTGGCAAACTAACCCCACCCCATCATGACAAAAGACGCAACTGATTGGTTTACCTTGACACCTGCGGGTGCGCTACGCGCGTTTGGACAGTCCAAACCTGATGACATTGCCCTGCGTTTGCAAGTTTTGCTTACGGGCGAGCACACCCTTGATGCAACGGCATGGTCAAGCAAGAGTGGTGCTGATAAATCTGAGTTGTGGTCACTGGAAGCGCCCGGCTGGGTACAAAGGTTGCAAAGGCCATTGCAGGGCCCTGACGCCAAACTGGACGATTTTTTGCAACACGTGATTGCCGGTTTGTCTGGTGAACGCAAGGTGGTGCTGGCGTCTGACGGCGGTTTTTGTTTGGGTCGAGCAGGTATTGAACAGGATGAAGCGGAAGTGCTCAGTGCGGCAGCCGCAGATTTTGGTGAGTATGCTGCACGACAGGCACGCCGGGGCTGGCATGGCGCATCCAACTACTTGGCATTTCATGATGACCGCGAGTTTTTATTGCCCAGTTACTGCTTTGTGCCGTTCTGGGTGGACGGTGCTGGCTATTGGCTGGTGATCATTGGTGAGCCACTGCTCAACAGCCCGGCATTGGTAGAACTGATGTGGGGCATCAAAGAAGCCGGCACACGCTTTTCTGCGTCCGGCTGATCTTTTCAGTCGACGCGCAGCGCATTTCCGGTTTACTTCAAGTCATCTGCCAGCACTGTGGCGATGCGTTGAGCGTCCGCTGAGGCAGCTGCTGACCCGTCGGCATTTTTGACCGATACCAGAGTCTGATTACCCTGGCCCACGACGGTCACCTGGTACTTTTGTAGCGCAGCTTCTGGTTTGGAGCCACTGAAGAGCTTGCCAAAGAAACCTTGGTCAACTTTGTCAGCTGCGGGGGCGACGTAACGGACAAAGTAAATGCCTTTGCTGCGGTCGCGGTCTTCGACCGTGAAGTTGGTGCGATCCAGCGACAATCCGACCCGTCGCCAAGCGCGGTCAAACCCATCGTCTATCTGAACTGCCGCTTGCCCATTGACCGAGGTCACCCGCGAATTTTTTTGGACGACTCCCGCTGCGATCAATGTTTTTGACTGTTCTTGCGAGACACCCAGTTTGACCATCAGTCGGCGCAGAAACTCTGCTTCCAATTCGGGATCGACCGCGCGCGGTTGCCAAACAGTCTGATCTTTTTGGGCAGAGTTGTACACCTCGATCATCCCGCGGTGGCTGATAAAAATGTCGGTGCCACCGTTGGCATTACGCTCAAGTCGGGTTCTGAACTTGTCACGTTCGCCAGTCGAGTAAAGTGAGTCAAAGACTTTGCCAAGCGTTTGGCGGACGAAGTCCTGTGGAATCTTCGCCCGGTTCTCGGCCCAATCGGTTTCCATGATGCCCAAGTTGGCTTGGTCCATGGCCAGCAAAAAGCCGCTCTCCTGCCAAAAGTCTTTCACCGGATCCCACAACTTATCCGCAGGCCGGTCAACGACCAGCCATCGTTGGGTGCCTGCACGCTCAATGCGCACATCACCAAACGACAATGCGGAGGTGGTGGCAACTGTGGCCGGTTGCGTGGCGGCTTGGCCCAGTTGGTAACTGGACGCCGTGACAGGTGCACCAGGCACGTTGTAGCGGCTGTCACGTGTCAATTGGGTGAGATCAGGGGGCACTTCCAAGGAGGTAGCAGGGGCTTTCGCTGCGCTTTTGTAGTCCACTTTATCGCCTTGCAGGACTGTACAGGCTCCTAAGGTGAGAGTCGCGCCAAGCAAGGTTAGTCTAGAAAATCGGTTCACAAATATCCTTTGAGGTCGGTGATCGGTCAATGAGCGTTCACAGCAAGCCTGCATCGCGCAGCGCGGATTCAACCACAGGCATGTTGGGTGGGGTAAGTTCAGTCAGGGGCAAGCGCAAGGTTCCACCGCACAAACCCAAGCGAGCAGCTGCCCACTTGACGGGAATGGGGTTGGCTTCAACAAACAGGTGTTTGTGCACCGGCATCAGTTTGAACTGGATGGCCATAGCGGTTTTGCGGTCACCCGCGATGGCGGCCATGCACAACTCGTGCATCAGGCGCGGTGCCACGTTGGCCGTGACGCTGACGTTGCCCTGACCACCACACAGCATCAAGGCGACTGCCGTTGGGTCATCGCCCGAATAAATAGCAAAGCCTTCTGGTGCTTGGCGAATCAGCCATTGGGCACGCTCAATGTTTCCGGTGGCTTCCTTGATGCCAACGATGCCTGGGATCTGTGCCAACCGCAACGTGGTCTCAACCGACATATCCGCTACTGAGCGACCCGGCACGTTGTAAAGCACCATCGGCAAGTCCACTGCTTCGGCGATGGTCTTGAAATGCAGGTATTGGCCTTCTTGTGTTGGTTTGTTGTAGTACGGCACCACTTGCAACTGGCAATCCGCACCCACCTTCTTTGCGAAGCGCGCCAGGTCAATGGCTTCCGTGGTGTTGTTGGAGCCGCATCCTGCCATGATCGGTACGCGTTTGGCGGCTTGCTCCACCGACACGCGGATGATCTCGCAGTGTTCATCGACGCTGACGGTGGGTGATTCACCCGTAGTGCCAACCACACCAATGCAGTCTGTGCCTTCGGCAATGTGCCAGTCGATTAGTTTTCGCAGCGCTGGGTAATCCACCTCACCGCTGGCAAGCATGGGTGTGATGAGGGCAACGATGCTGCCGGTGATGGGGCTGTGCTGAGAAGTCATGGAACGAAGGACGAGTTAACCCGTCATTTTAGCGAGAGAAGGTGCTTGGCAATTGGGGTCGACCCATCGGCATTGTCACAGGGGCTGAAAGCCGCAATCCGTTGCACAAACCGTTCAGGTTGACTCAGAAATCCATTTTCATAGGCGACCACCTGCAGACCTTGACACAACTGCAATAACTCACCGGGCTTAAGCAAAAAGTCAGGTCGCGAGGGCTTGCCAAGGGTTTCGTTGCCTTGGGCGAAGGTTTCATAGAGCAGCAGTCCACCGGGTGCCAGACTGGCAAGCATGTGTTGAAAAATCGGCCGCCATAGGTAGTTCGTGATCACCACCAGATCAAATTGCTGGGGCAAACCGTCAATCAACAACGGCCAGGGATCGTTTTCGATGTCTGCCAAAACCGTTGTGCCAAACCCGCTTGCGGAAGCAAGCGCTTCCTCGGCGCGGTCGATGCCAGTCACATGGCAACCCCTGCTGGCAAACCACGCCATATGGCGACCCGAGCCGCATGCGATGTCGAGCACGCTGGCACCAGATTGAGCCAAATGGCTCCAGCGAACTACCCATTCTGAAGCGTCACCAAGCTGGTGAGACCCGCTCAAAAACAGCCCCATACCTGGTTGGCCAGGTTAAACATGAAATCTGGTCGTGTGTACATGGCGAACACCAAGCCGAGTACCAACAAAACACCCAGGTAACTGATCAACCGATAAATAACAGGTTTCATTGCGTCAGGCTGTCAAGGGGCGGGGTGTGCGTCCAATGGCGACTTCTCGAATCGGCAGGTTCAGCAGGGCTGCAACGATGCCCAACGCGATGGCGCTGTACCAAAGAATGTCATAGCTGCCGAGCCGGTCATACAAATAGCCGCCCAGCCAGACCCCCAGGAAAGACCCAATCTGGTGGCTGAAAAAGACAAAACCGCCCAGCATCGAAAAGTGTGACAAGCCAAAGATGTGCGCCACCGCAGCGTTGGTGGGTGGCACAGTGGAGAGCCACAGCAAACCCATGACTGCTGAAAACACGTAGACACTCACGGGCGTCAGCGGTACCCAAAGGAATGCGCTGATGGCTACTGAGCGTGAGAAGTAGATCGCCGCCAGGATGTATTTCTTTTGCATGCGTTGCCCTAGCATGCCCGCGGCATAGGTACCGAACACATTAAAGAGTCCGATCAAGGCCAGTGAATAGCTGGCCACTTGCGCTGGCAGCCCGTGGTCCTTCAAGTAACTCGGCATATGGACGGCAATAAAAACCACCTGAAACCCGCAGACAAAAAAGCCTGCCATCAACAACTGGAAACTTCGATGGGCGAATGCTTCGCGCACCGCTTGAACAATGGATTGCTCGCGAAAGTGTCCGCTTGCCGAGCCCAGCTGAGGTTCGCGCAGTCCCCAAGCGAGTGGAATCATCATCAATGCAGCCGCACTGAGGGCCACCAACGCAGTTTGCCAGCCCAAGCTGTCAATAAGAAAACCCTCAGTTGGTACCATCAAAAATTGCCCGAAGGAACCCGCCGCCGCAGCCACGCCCATGGCCCAGGAACGGCGGCTGGCGCTGACGTTGCGCCCAATCACGCCGTAAACAACGGCATAGGTCGTGCCAGCCTGCGCCATCCCAATCAGCACCCCAGTTGTCAGCGAGAACACCAATGTGGAGGTGGCATAAGCCATGCCGATCAATCCCAGCGCGTACAACACCGCGCCACCCACGATGACTCGAAACGCGCCAAAACGGTCAGCCACCATGCCGGCAAAGATGCCGGAAAACCCCCACATCAGGTTCTGTATCGCAAGTGCAAACGCGAAGGTTTCTCGGCTCCAGTTCTGGGTTTGTGTGATGGGTTGCAGCCACATGCCAAAGCCATGCCGAATCCCCATAGAAAGCGTCACGATGGCAGCCCCACAGATCAATACTTGGGTAATTGAGAGAGGCTTGGCTTGGTATGTCATGCTGCGAAATATACCGAAAGCCTTTGGCTAATTTGCAGGGTGGGTCGCCGTCGCGACAAAACTGTTTGGATATCCAGTAGTTTGGGGCTTGCTGTTTTACAATGCGTCGCTATGGCGATCAAACCCAACACCGAATATTCTGAAGGCTCCATCCGCGTCCTGAAGGGCCTGGAGCCGGTCAAGCAGCGNNCACGGCAAAAAAATCAAAGTGATTGTTCACCTGGATGAATCCATCACGGTGGAGGACGATGGCCGCGGTATTCCGTTTGGCATGCACCCGACCGAGCACGCGCCAGTGATCGAACTCGTGTTCACACAACTTCACGCCGGTGGCAAATTCGACAAGGGCAGTGGCGGGGCTTACAGCTTTTCGGGTGGTTTGCACGGCG
>DFWT01000138.1 GCA_002381045.1 Rhodoferax sp. UBA4127 | reverse complement strand
TTCCTGGCCAAGATCGGCGCCACCGACGGCAAGAGCTTCCAGCAGATGGCCGGCAGCATGACCGGCATGAGCGAAGAGGAGTACCGCGACATGATGGTGCGCGGCGGCCGCTCGATCGCGGGCAACCGCTTCGTCGGCGAGGACGGCGACGCGCAGGCGCATCGCCAGCCCCAAGGCGCGGCCGGCAGAAAGGCAGGCTGAAATGGCACGCATCACCGCCAGCGTCTACACCTCGCACGTGCCGGCGATCGGCGCGGCGGTCGACCTGGGCAAAACGCAGGAGCCCTACTGGGTGCCGCTGTTCAAGGGCTTCGAGTTCTCCAAGCAATGGATGAAGGACCACCTGCCCGACGTGATCTTCCTCGTCTACAACGACCACGCCACCAATTTCGACCTCGGCGTGATCCCCACCTTCGCCATCGGCACCGCGGCCGAGTTCGCGCCGGCCGACGAGGGTTACGGCCCGCGGCTGGTGCCCAAGGTGATCGGTCACCCGCAGTTGGCCTCGCACATCGCGCAGTCGGTGATCCAGCAGGACTTCGACCTCACCATCGTCAACAAGATGGACGTGGACCACGGCCTGACCGTGCCGCTGTCGCTGATGTGCGGCCAGCCCGAGGCCTGGCCTTTCAAGGTCATTCCCTTCGCGGTCAACGTGGTGCAGTACCCGGTGCCCTCGGGCAAGCGCTGCTTCATGCTCGGCCAGGCGATCCGCAAGGCGGTGGAGAGCTACGACGAAGACCTGAACGTGCACATCTGGGGCACGGGCGGCATGAGCCACCAGCTGCAGGGCCCACGCGCTGGGTTGATCAACCGTGAATGGGACAACGCTTGGCTCGACCAGTTGATCGCCGATCCCGCGGCTTGTGCCAAAGTGCCGCACATCGACTATGTGCGTGAGGCCGGCAGCGAAGGTATCGAGTTGGTGATGTGGCTGATTGCCCGAGGTGCTATGCAGGATATAGCGCCGAAGAAAGGCGATATAAGGGTTAGCCATCGCTTTTACCATGTACCTGCAAGCAACACTGCGGTGGGCCATGTGATTATGGAGAACGCATGAAGCCGATCCGCGTTGCCCTGGCCGGTGCCGGTGCCTTTGGCATCAAACATCTGGACGGCATCAAAAACATTGACGGCGTTGAAGTGGTCTCGCTCATCAGTCGCGAGCTCGACAAAACCAAAGAGGTTGCGGCGAAGTACGGCATTGGCCATGTCACAACCGAGTTGGCAGACAGTTTGGCGCTCAAAGATGTGGATGCCGTCATCTTGTGCACACCTACCCAGATGCATGCGAGTCAGACTTTGGCTTGTTTGAATGCAGGCAAGCATGTGCAGGTGGAAATTCCGCTGTGTGATGTGCTCAAGGACGGCGAAGAGGTGGTGCGTTTGGCCAACACAAGTGGCCTGGTTGCCATGTGCGGCCACACCCGCCGTTTTAATCCCAGCCACCAGTATGTTCACAAGCAAATCAAGGCGGGTCAATTCAACATTCAGCAGATGGATGTTCAGACTTACTTCTTTCGCCGCTCCAACATGAATGCGCTGGGCCAGCCCCGCAGCTGGACCGACCACCTGCTGTGGCACCACGCGGCGCACACGGTGGATCTGTTTGCCTACCAGTGCGGCTCACCCGTGGTCAAAGCCAACGCCATCCAGGGTCCGATTCACCCCACTTTGGGCATTGCCATGGACATGAGCATCCAGCTCGGGGCGGCCAATGGAGCGATCTGCACCTTGTCTTTGAGCTTCAACAACGACGGCCCCTTGGGTACTTTCTTTCGCTACATCGGCGACAACGCCACCTATATCGCCCGGTATGACGACCTGTTCAACGGCAAGGAAGAAAAGATCGACGTGTCAAATGTGGCCGTGAGCATGAACGGCATTGAATTGCAAGACCGCGAGTTCTTCGCCGCCATTCGTGAGGGCAGGGCACCCAACAGCAGCGTCGCCAGTGTGCTGCCTTGCTATCAGGTGTTGCATGCGCTGGAGGTACAGCTCGCAGGACGAGCTCACTGAGACATTTGCGGTATCGACGCGTGTCCCGGACTATTGTTTAAGTCGACCTGGAGACCAATATGAAAACCCAAGTTTGCATCATCGGCGGCGGACCATCTGGCCTCATGCTGTCACAACTTCTTCACCTCAAGGGCATAGACACCGTTGTGCTGGAGCGCCAGAGTCGTGAATATGTGCTCAGCCGCATACGGGCAGGTGTGCTTGAACATGGATTTGCCAAACTGATGCGTGAGGCCGAGTGTGGCGAGCGCATGGACAGAGAAGGTGAAATCCACGACGGCTTTTTGATTGCCCATGAGGGTAAGTTGGAACGAGTTGACTTGCACAAATACAGTGGTGGCAGTTCTGTGGTGGTGTATGGGCAAACCGAGCTGACGCGGGATCTGTACGAGGCCCGGGATCGGATGAAAGGTGTGGTGATTCACAACGCAGAAGATGTGCAGCCACACGACTTGAAGAGTGACCAGCCCTATGTGACTTATCGCAATGGCGACGACATCGTGCGCATCACCTGCGATTTTGTGATTGGTGCCGATGGCTTTCATGGCGTAAGCCGCAAGTCCATTCCGAAGGACGTGCTCAAGGAGTACGAGAAGGTTTATCCCTTTGGATGGCTGGGTGTGCTTTCCAGGACCAAACCGGTGTCGCCAGAGTTGATTTACGCAAAGCACGAGAGAGGCTTTGCGCTTTGCTCGCTGCGTTCTCAGGTCTTAAGCCGGTATTACATTCAAGTGCCTTTAACCGATACGGTTGATGACTGGTCTGATAGCGCCTTTTGGGACGAACTCAAACGTCGCCTGCCAACGGAAATTGCCGACAAATTGGTGACAGGTGCCTCCATCGAAAAGTCGATTGCACCGCTTCGGTCTTTTGTTGCCGAGCCGATGCGTTATGGCAATCTTTTTTTGGCGGGGGATGCGGCGCACATCGTCCCACCCACCGGCGCACGCGGGCTTAACAGCGCCGCGTCTGACATCTACTACCTGTACCACGCGATGCTGGCCCACTACAAAGAGGGCGACAGTTCCGGGCTGGACAATTACTCGGCCAAGGCACTGGCCCGCGTCTGGAAAGCACAGCGATTCTCTTGGTGGATGACCTCCATGCTGCACACTTTCCCGGCAGCCATCGACTACGACAAAAAGCTCCAGGAAATTGATTTGGAGTACCTGTTTTCGTCTGAATCAGCACAGCGTTCGCTGGCTGAGAACTACGTGGGACTGCCTTTTTGACAACACTTTCCGATGCATCAGTTGCCAGGCAAGATGATGTCAAGTTGTGCGCCGCCTGACGGAGCGCGTGAAATAGTTAATTCACCCTGGTAGCTGGCAACCAGATCACGAACCACGGCCAGGCCAATGCCGTGGCCGGGAACGGTTTCGTCCAGCCGGACGCGACGCGTTTGACCCGCCTGCGGATCGATGAAACCGGGACCGTCGTCCGTGATGCGGATACACAATCGGTCTCGCTCCAAACTGACGGTCACCGCGACTTCGCTTTTAGCCCATTTGGCTGCGTTGTCCAGCACATTGCCCAGCATCTCAAAGGCATCACCTTCCGTGATTTGCCAAGACAGGTTTGGTGGACAGTCGATCGTAAAGCTCAGGTTCTTCTCGGCATAGACCTTGGCCAGCGTGTCACGAATCCTGAACAGGACGGGAGCCAATGCCAGATGCGGCGAAAAACGCGTGGCGCCTGCGGCACCGGCCCGGCCCAATTGGTGCCGCACGATGTCGTCCATGCGGGTCACCTGTTGGTTTACGATGTTTGCCAAGGCTGTGGGCTCGTCAAGTGAGGCACGCATCGCCGCCAACGGTGTTTTCAGACTGTGAGCCAGGTCATCCAGGGCCTCTTTGTAGCGGGTTTGCCGAGCCCGCTCCTGGTCGATCATCAGGTTCAGGTTGTGGGTCAGACCAACGAGTTCACGCGGGTAGTTGCCCTCAACGTGCGTCTTTACACCTTGCTCAATGTGCTGGATTTCCCGCGCCACCTGCCCCAGAGGCCGCAGACCCCAGCGCAACAACAGAGTTTGTGTGAGCAGCAGCAAAAGACCAGTGCCGATCAGCCAGCTCCACAGGGTGCGCTCGAAGGCAGAGACCTCCTGATCGAACTCGGCTTTGTCTTCCAGAACAGAGAACACCAGCGGGGCGTCTTTGTTGTTGGTCGACCATTTGACCGCGTAGGTGGCTGCAAGAAAAGCCAGCCCCGCCGTCGGCTTGTCAATGCGCAGCGTGGCAGGCGCAGCTACGGTTTCCAAACGCCATTCGCCGGTGGTTTGATGGCGCTGAAACGGCAAATTAAGCCCTACCGTGGAGGCCGATTGCCACTCTTCACCTTTATCCAAATTGCTGACGTTGGCGTAGAGCCCGGACCCCAACAAAGACAGGCGAGGTTCAGCCAAGGACGGTGGCATGACCAAACTGCCGGTTGCATCCAACTCAGCGCCTGCCATTAGCAAATACACGGTGGTTTGCAGCCGGGCAAATCGCTGTGTGCGCAGGCTGTCTGCGTAGGCCTGCTGCACTGCCCAGCCGGCAAAGGCCAAGAACGCCAACAGCACCAGAAAACCGCCAGCAACCAGTCGGCTCCGAATAGACAGAGGCGCTTTCACTGCAGCACGAAGCGGTAACCGCGACCGCGCAAGGTTTCGATTGGCGCCAGCGTCCCTTGTGGGTCCAGCTTACGCCGTAGCCGTCCAATCAACACCTCCAGCACGTTGCTGTCACGGTCTTCGTCGTGGGGGTAGAGGTAGTCAGACAGTTCCTGTTTGGTGACCACCCGCGCGCGCTCGCGCACTAGGTAAGCCAGCACCCGGAATTCAAAGCTGGTGAGCTCCAATGGCACACCTTGCAGCTGTGCAGTTTGCGCAGAGAAGTCAATGGCCAGCGGGCCAAGCGCGAGCACATCCGAAGTCGCCTTCAGGGCGCGCCGCAACAAGGCTTTGACGCGTGCCGCAAGTTCGGGGTACTCAAAGGGTTTGACCAAATAATCATCTGCACCGGTTTCCAGACCTTTGACCTTGTCNNCCGCGCTGTTAGGATCAGGATCGGTAGTGTCCGGCCTTCCGCACGCAGGGCCTGTACCACCGACAGGCCGTTGATTTTGGGTAGCCCCAAGTCGACGATGGCCAGATCCACGGGGTATTCACGTGCCTGGAACAAGCCATCTTCACCGTCTGCAGCCATGTCCACCCGATAACCGTCTGCCTCCAGTTGGCGTTTCACGCTCAAGCGCAGGATTGCATCGTCTTCAATCAATAACAAGCGCATGGGCTTGATGCTTTGGTTTTGCTATCGGGCACGGCCGCTGGCAGCGTCAATCAGCATGACCCTGACTTCGCCCTGGGGCGTCAGCACCTTGACGCGCCACACTGCCGCGCCTTTGTGTTCAGCACGTTCCACCGCCAGCACCCGCCCACCACTGGCTTTTTGCGCCATGCTGGCGGCGTCATCGCGGCTGACGTCCGCCCAGGCGGGCAGGCAGCAGGCTAGCATGGCGGCACATACCAGGGTGGCAATGGTTTTCATGGTGTGATCAGGCGTTGGAATTGGGTAAGGCAATGGTACTACTGGCGCTTACCATTTGCCCCATCCTCCCGGCGAGGGGTTTACTGCTCAACCGGGTCCACCGTCACACGCACCGACAGGTTGTTGCCTGGGTTGGTACGCATGAACGTGGTCTGGGTCTGGCCGCGGTAGTCGTAGGTCACCTTGTACCCAGTGATGCGGGTTTGTGTGTCGTACACAGTGCGGCAGCGGCGGACTTCGCGTTGGACCGTTTCAGCCGGCCCGCTATCGTACTGAACGCGGGGTTGCTGGTTGTTTTCCATGCGGTCACCGGCGATTGCACCCAGCACCACACCTAGGGCAGTGGCCGCATCTTTGCCAGCGCCGCCGCCAATTTGGTGACCAATCACACCACCGGCAAGGCCGCCCACAATGGCGCCGCCATAGTTTCGGTCTTGGTTCTGCGTTTGGCGCTCATAAGCACCTCGACCACCACGTTCATGTTCATTGATCCAATGGTTGGTGCATTCGTTGCGCGGCACACTCACGTTCTCGTACTGGGGTTCAGCACTGCGAACACGCGCGTTGTCGTTGAATGTTTGGGCTTGCGCGCCAAGCAATGTGGTGGCAAACAAACCGGCAGTGATCAGGCGTTTCATGGAAAGCTCCTTGGGTTGATATGGAACGCAGTTTGCGCGTGCCCGCCTGAACCCAAGCTGAACAGAAGCGAAAAAGCTTGTCAGTATTTTTCGAAAGTCGGCGTGGTCGCTGGCCGGGTCAAGACTTGTCAGCGTCAGCGTCAGCGTCANNCACACCCGGCGAGGTGTCTTCGAAATCGGGCTGAAGGGTGTCAGAAAAAACAGTGTCCTGATAGTGGATTTCCTGGATTTTCTTGCCCAGCCCAAACACGCCGAGTAACGAGCCAACTGAAAACTTTTCTTTAGGTGTCTGCATGTATAAATTTGCGGCGATGGCTGCCTCGATCTTGGGCGCGAGACATACCACCTAATGTTCCAACGAAAACTTCTTTTACGACCTTGTGCTTGGAGTCTAACCAGAACGCTTAAGGAACCTTACAAGATCATTAACGCAAGCTTGATGCACATCAAAAGTAGTTGGGACATTCGATTTGCCTGGGAGAGATTTTGATAGCGGCAGGTGCCGCCTGCCTATTCCGTTGATCATTGCCAGCGAGGTTTGATCTCGTGTTCATCAGCGCTTTGCTTGACGTCTTTTTGTGTCGCTCCCTATACTGCGCCGCTTCGGGTTACCGTCAATCCAACCGAAGGGTGTGTGTGGCAGGCGGCCTCACACAGTGCAGACAGAGGTTGACTGCTTATTCACACAACAGGGGTACATCATGGCAATCGATTGCTTCATCAAGTTTGATGGCGTGACGGGCGAGTCAACCAACAAAGATCACAAAGGTGAAATTGACGTGGTGTCCTGGAACTGGAGTGCGACCAATACGCTGCCACCCGCCTCTGGCGGGGTTGGTGTGGGTAAAAGTGTGCCGGGGTCGTTTTCGTTTCAGCACCAATACGACAAAGCCTCTCCGGCGCTTGGCAAGTACGCTGCTTCAGGGAAGTTTTTCAAGCAGGTTTGCCTCACCGCGCGAAAGGCGGGCGAGGGGCAGAAGGACTTCTTGAAAATCACCATGAAAGAAGTGCTGGTGACCAGCGTTTTGGTGGATGCCTCTGGCGATGGTGGGGTGCATGAATCGGTGTCACTGGCTTACCGTGACATTGACTTTGCCTACAAACCACAAGATGCCAAGGGCGCACTTGGCACTGCAGCCACTTTCGGTTGGGACACGGCAAAAAACATCGTTCGTTGAATTTGCAGTCTGCTGTTGACGCGGCAGCCCCGCGGCTGGCTATTTGTTGCTGGACGAAACGTGCAAACAGGATCGCGGCTAGCTGATCACGCGGGGGGTGGACAAGCGCAAGATGCCCTTCGCATTCTGGCCATTGGATACAAACGGGTGCAATCCAACAGCAATTGCGTTACGCGGCATTAACACCTTGCTTCTAAGATTTCCTCATCCCATTCACTAGACGAGGAAATCCATGAAACCCTTCAAACATCTCACGTTGGCTGCTCTGGTTCTGACGGCCTTTATGGCAAGTGCGAGCGCCCAAACAACCACCGACACAGCCGCCACCGCATTGCCGCCTGAAGTTGCCGCTGCCCAAACCCAAGTGGTCAATGATTTGGCAGCGCTCAAGGCGGCGATCGCCAAGCTGGAATCTGACAAGGCCGCTGGCGTTTCCCTCACCACCGATGTGGCCGCCGTGCAAGCCGCTCGTGCGCAGTTGCGCACCGACCAGGAAACGCTTGAAGCCGCCGCCAAGTCGTTACTCAGTGCAGATCGTCTGGCAGCTCAAACGCAACAGGCCCAGCTCAAAGTCGATGTGGCAGCCGCCTTGAACACCGCCACCATTACCGCGGACAAAGCTGCTGTGGAGACACTTCAGGCCAAGGTAAAGGCTGATATTGCCGCCAACGACACGGTTGCTCTGGCAGCGGACAAAGCCGCGCTGGATGCGGCCCGGGCGCAGCTCGCGGCGGACCGTGCGGCAGCGCTGGCAGCCTCCCCAGCGGTCGCTGCTGACAAAGCCGCATTGGCCGCCGCGCAACAGGCCTTGCAAGTTGACCGGGCAGCCCTCAAGAGCGCAATGGGTGCCGACGCCCATACCGCCGGCATGGGACGCTCGGCCAGCGCCGGGCCAGGCCATGGTGCGGGTTCTACAGGCTCCAGCGCAGGTGCAGCGTCTGGGAACGGATCCAGCGCCGGCGCAGGTGGCGTCGGTCGCGGTGCGGGCGGCAGTGGTGGTACTGGCAGTGGATCAGACAATGGTGGCGGGGCAGGTGGGCGAGGCCATAAAGGCTAGTTCACCCAGTTCACCCCTTGCATCAAAAGGCTGCTTCTTCGGAGGCAGCCTTTTTTTCGTGTGCGTCGGCTTAAACTCAATGAGACCATAGGTAGAGATGCAACGAAAGGGTGGCAATGGCAATGGGCTGGATGACGGTGCTGAAGATGGTCCCATGGGGGGATGTGATTGAGAACGCGCCCAAGGTGGCCTCTGGCGCCAAAAAGCTTTGGGCCAAGGTCGGCAATAAGCCACCGCCTGGTGCCGCTTCTGCCAATGGCAATGCGCCGTCTGGACCACATGCGCTGACCGGGCAGGATGCGATTGCGGCCTTGCGAACCCAAGTCGCAGACCTGCAGGTGGCCACGGCCGAGTTGCACCAGCAGATGTTTGAATCGAGTGCGCTGATCCAATCCCTGGCCGACCAAAACGCCCAACTGGTACAGCGCATCGAACTCAACCGCAAGCGTCTGCTGGTACTTGCGGTGGTCACGGTGGCGTTTGGTGTGGCCCTGGTGTTGCAATACATTCGATAGCTGTTAGCACATTTAATACCTGGGCTAGAGGCTAATTTGCCAATTAGAAATCCTATGCCGGTCGATGTGACTCCAGCGCTGCCAAGCGGCTTTATGGTGCTGCACGGCAACCGTCTGGAAGACCTGCGTGACCTGCTGACCCAGTACCTGAAAGCCAACCCTTTGGGCGTGCTGGAACCCGAAGTCATCTTGCTGCAGAGCAATGGCATGAAGCACTGGCTGGAATTGGCACTGGCCGATGACACCGCGCTGGGCATTTGCGCCGCCACGCGCATGGAACTGCCCAGCGGTTACCTGTGGCAGTTGTACCGTGCGGTGCTGGGCGCGCATGCAGTGCCCGCCCACATGCCGTTTGACAAGACCCGGCTGCTGTGGCGCCTGGTGCGGCTGCTGCCCAGTTTGTGCGCGTCCAACCCGGTGTACCAGCCCTTGCAGCGCTACCTGTCTGGTGGCAACTCGGCACGCAAGCTGTACCAGTTGGCGCAGCAGGTGGCCGATGTGCTGGATGGCTACCAAAGTTACCGTGCCGACTGGTTGGCAGACTGGGCAGCGGGGTCGGACCAGTTGCGTGGCCCGCTGGGGCTGCCCCAGCCCTTGCCAACCGACCACGCTTGGCAGGCGCAGCTGTGGCGCGACATTCGCAGCGACGTGGGTGAGGCATTGGCCGACGCTTCACGTTCCAGCGTCCATGCGCGCTTCATGTCGGCGCTGAATGCACCGCTACCTGACGTGCTGCGTGGCCTGCCCAGGCGGCTCGTCGTGTTTGGCATCTCGTCCTTGCCGATGCAAACGGTGCAGGCGCTGGCTGGCCTGGGGCAGCACTGCCAGGTGCTGATGCTGGTGCAAAACCCGTGTCAGTACTACTGGGGCGATTTGGTGGAAGGGCATGCGCAGCTGCGCCAACAGGTGCGTCGGCGTCAGCCCGCCAAACCGGTGCCAGTGGGCGATTTGATCCTGCCGGTAGTTGCACACCCGCTGCTGGCTTCCTGGGGCAAGCAGGGGCGCGACTACCTGCACCTGCTCGATGGTTTTGATGCGCCCGAGCGCTACCGCGCCCAGTGGCGCCGGGTGGATGTGTTTGTGGATCCGGCGGCGGGTGAGGGCGCGACCCTGCCCAGTCAACTGGCGCAGTTGCAATCGGCCATGCTGAACCTCACGCCGCCACCATCTGTACCCGTGTTGCAAGCAGACGATGGATCGATCAGTTTTGTCACCGCCCACAGCGCCCAGCGTGAGCTGGAGGTGCTGCACGACCGCATGCTGGCCTGGTTCGATGCGGACGCCGAGTTGCAGCCGCGCGAGGTGATGGTGATGGTGCCCGATATGGCCTCCTTTGCCCCGCATATCCACGCCGTGTTTGGCCGCTTTCGGCCGGGTGAGTCACGTTTTGTGCCGTTCTCGGTGGCTGACACCACAGAGCGTCAAAGCCCGCTGGTACAGGCGCTGGAATCTTTGCTGAACCTGCCGACCTCGCGCCTGTCACTGGCCGATTGGCTGAGCCTGTTTGAAGTGGCTGCGGTGCGCGCGCGCTTCAAACTCACAGAGTCCGACGTGCAGCAATTGCAGACTTGGGTCACGGCGGCGGGTGTACGTTGGGGGCTGGATGCGGCGCACCGAATGCACTGGGGTTTGATTGAGGGCACACCCGACCTGGACCAAAACAGCTGGGCCTTCGGCCTGCGCCGCTTGCTGCTGGGCTATGCGCTCGGTGCCGATGCCGAACAAGACCTGTGGCAAGGCGCCCTGGCGCAACCGGCGCTCAGCGGTTTGGATGCACCAGTGCTGGCCGGTTTACTGGACTGGCTGGCCGCAGTTGAGTCGACTCTGATCACGATGCAGCAAGACCAAACACCGGCCCAGTGGGGAGTCACTTTGCGTACATTGGTGGCGCGCTTTTTTACGCCGGCTGACGACGCGGATGAGCGCGCCATTGCCAATCTGTTGAGCCCGCTGGATGACTGGCTGTGGGCCTGTGAGGAAGCCAGCCTGGACACTGCGCTGCCGCTGGAGGTCGTGCGCGAACACTGGCTGTCGCAGATTCAGGACGCCGGTTTGCAGCAGCGTTTCTTTGGTGGTGGTGTGCAGTTTGGTACCTTGATGCCAATGCGCTCCATTCCCTTCAAAGTGATTGCATTGCTTGGCATGAACGATGGCGATTACCCGCGTGTCCAAGCACCGCGTGATTTCGATTTGATGGCTCAGACCTGGCGCGCAGGAGACCGCTCGCGCCGCGAAGATGACCGCTATCTGTTTCTGGAAGCCCTGCTGTCGGCGCGCCAACGGCTGTATGTCAGCTGGCAAGGCCACAGTGCCAGCGACAACAGCGCCCGCCCGCCGTCGGTGCTGGTTGCGCAGTTGCTGGACCATGTCAACGCCTGTTGGGCACCAGAACGCAAGCCACAAGCGCAGCCCTTGCAGGCGTTCTCTCCAGCGTACTTCGATGCCGGGTCCGGGTTTGAGACCTATGACACGGATTGGGAACGAATTGGGCTTCTAGCCAAGGTAGATACTGCGCTAGCAACTACAAATAGTGAAGCAGCCGGTCAATCAGAGATCGCCTCCAATAACGCGCCGAAAAATCTAACGTTGGCAGACTTGCAGCGCCTGCTGCGCCAGCCTGTCGAGGTGTTTTTCCGCAACCGCTTGCAGGTGGAATTTGACAGCCTGGACGAGTTGGAGCAGACCGACGAGCCCTTCGCATTGAAGGCCTTGCAGGCACACCAGGCCGGCGCCGCGATGCTGCAGGCCAGAGACACAGCGCAAGCCGCCATCAAACTGCGTGCCAGTGGCCAGTTTCCGCTGGCTGGCTTTGGTGAGTTGGCGCTAAATGCACTGGCAGAGAAGGCGCAGCAGGTGCGCGCCAAACAGGAAGTCTGGTGGCAGGGGCATCCTGAGACCTTGCCAGCGCAGGCGATTGACCTGCAACTTGACAACGCCATGACGCTCACCGGCACTTTAAGCGGGCTGCGTACGATGTCGAACGGCACACACTTGCCCGGTGCACCGTGTTTGCAACTTGAAGCCCGACCCGGCGCGGTGCTGGAGGGTGGCAAGACCCCAATGCCACGTGGCCATGTACTGATGCGCTTGTGGGTGAACCACTTGGCGGCCAGCGCCAGTGGCTTGAATCTGACCAGTGTGTTGCTTGGTGTGGATGGTGAGGCGCAGCTTCCCCCAATCGATTCAGGCAAGGCACGGGCGATATTGAACAGGCTACTGCGGGCCTATGCGCAAGCCTGGGCGAAGCCACTGCCAGTGGCCTGCAAAACGGCCTGGACTTACCTTGTGGCTGAGCAGCGCAATAGGGCACAGGAGGCCACAGACAAGCCCGGCAAAGACCCGCACGAAGAAGCACAAAAAACTTTCGAAGGTGGCCAGTTCGGCGGCGAGCGCGCTGAATCAGCTTATCTGCAACGCGCCTTCGAAAGCTACGACGATCTGGTTGGCGATTCCACGGGCGATCCAAGGGAAGGCTTGCCGCATTGGGCCGACGAGCTGTATGGCGATTTGCTGGCTGCCGTGATGCCTGTACCCGAGGTGCAGCCATGAGCCCTAGCCAGACCAGTCAAACACTAGATCCCCTCACGCTACCCCTCAGTGGCCTACAGCTGATTGAGGCTTCTGCCGGCACCGGCAAGACTTGGACGCTGGCCGCGCTCTACTTGCGATTGGTACTGGGACATACGCCGGGCTCTGACCAGCTCAAGGCCGGCCTGTACCCGCCGCAAATTCTTGTGATGACCTTCACCGAAGCTGCGACGGCGGAGTTGCGTGAACGCATTCGTGCACGACTGGCACAAGCGGCGCGGTTTTTCCAGACCGGTGATGCGAGCAAAGCCGATGCCTTCTTGCAAACCCTGCGCGGGCAAATCGCACCCGCGCTGTGGCCGACTTGCGCTTACCGCCTGGATGTGGCCGCGCAGTGGATGGACGACGCGGCCATTTTCACCATCCACGGCTGGAGCAGCCGCATGCTCAAAACCCATGCGTTTGACAGCGCCAGTTTGTTTGATCAAAGGGTGGTCGAAGACACCGATCACCTCAAGCTGGTAGCCACGCAAGACTATTGGCGCCGCTGGTTCTACGCGCTGGAAGCGCAGGCGCTCAGCGCACTTAAGGGCGTAGGTCACACGCCGCAGGAGTTGCTGAAAAGGCTTAAGGACCTGTGGCGCAGTTCTGAGCGCGCGCCTATGCCAGCCGCGTCGCCGCTGGCATCACCCGACGCCTTGCTGGCACATTGGTCCACGTGGCAGCGGCAGCGTGACACGTTGGAGGCGCCTGCACGTGCGGCTTGGACGACACAGGTCACTCAAGCCATTGGGGATGTGACCGCTGCCAAGACTTTGAAGAATTACCGTCCCGACTGGCTCGCGGGCTGGCTGGCGCAGATGGCCGACTGGGCTCAAGGCGCAGAGATTGACCCAGTGACGTTAGAGCGCTTCACGACCACCACTCTCGTTGCCAAAGGATGGGCCACGGCACGCCAATGGCCAGCGTTTGATCAACTCGAAATCCTACAAAGACATCTGCTAAACCAGCCCGACGTGGCCACAGCGCTGCTGGCCCACGCAGCAACTGAGGTGGCACGAAACTACCAACGTGCCAAGGCCCAATCGGCGCAATTTGACTTTGCCGATTTGCTGCAAAACCTGTACCACGCACTGCAGGCGCCAGATGGTCGTTTGGCAGCCGCGATTCGTGCCCAGTTTCCGGTGGCGTTGGTCGATGAGTTTCAGGATACTGACCCCTGGCAGTTTGGCAGTCTCAGCAAAATTTATAGCTGCCAACGAAATCAAGACATGGGCTACAGCCCTGTTTCTTCATTCACTGAGGTGACAACTGCTGATGCAGATAGCCAAGCGCAAGTCCCTGGACAAGCCCTTGGCCTGATCCTGATTGGCGACCCCAAGCAGGCTATCTACAGCTTTCGCGGCGCCGATCTGGCCACCTACCTGCAGGCCCGTGCGCAGGTACAAGGTATCTACACACTGCCAGGCAATTTCAGGTCGACCGCCGGTGTGGTGGCTGTGGTGAACCGGGTGTTTGGGAGCGCCGTTGCGCCGTTTGGCAGCGTACCCTATGCGCCGGTTGAAGCTTGTAATGCCGAGGTGCTGCCGCTGCAGAGCCAGGGGCAAACCCAGGCGGCCATGACGGTGTGGCATCGGCCTTATGCCAAGCCGCCGCGCAAGCCAGTGTTTTTGGCTGACATGGCTGCCGTGTTTGCCACCCACATGGTCAAACTTCTGCAAAGCGGTGCTGCCCCCAGCGGCGACATGGCGGTGCTGGTGCGGGACTGGCGCGAGGCCGCGGCCATACGCGATGCCTTGTCCGCCCGTGGTGTGCGCAGCGTGTATTTGTCCGAGCGCAACAGCGTGTTTGCCAGCCTGGAAGCCCATGATCTTTGGCGCCTGTTGCGGGCGGTGCAAAACCCTGGCAACAAGCGCCTGTTGCGTGCTGCCTTGGCCACCCGCACCTGGGCGCTGGCACCACAGGTGCTGGACGCGCTGTTTGCAGATGAAGTGGCCTGGGACGCGGTGGTGGAGCAGTTCATGCAATGGCAGCGCATCTGGCGCGTGCAGGGCTTTTTGCCCATGCTGACCCGGCTGCTGCATGACCAGGGCCTGGCCGAGCGTTTGTTGCATAACCCGGCGCAAGGCGAGCGAAGTCTGACCAACCTGTTGCACCTGGGCGAACTGCTACAAACCGCCAGCCAGCAACTGCAAGGCGAGGGCGCCTTGATCCGTTACCTGGAAGACCAGTTGCGCAACCCGCAAACCAGTGGCGACGTCGCCCAACTGCGCCTGGAGAGCGACGCCAACTTGGTGCAAGTGGTCACGCTGCACAAGTCCAAAGGGCTGGAATACCCGTTGGTGTTTCTGCCCTTTATCTCAAATTTCAAGGAAGAAAAAAAAGACAGTGATCGCCCTGATACCGAGCGCTTGAGCGAAGACATTCGCTTGCTCTACGTGGCGCTGACCCGCGCCAAACAAGCGCTGTGGCTGGGCGTGGCCCAGGTCAAGGGCGATGTCGATGGCAAGACACCGACTGCAAAAAGTGCTTTGTCGGTTTTGCTTGGGCGCAGCACTGCGGGTGATCTGTGGGCGTGTTTGCAGAATTGGGCGGGTGAACACATCGCGATTGAAACTGCGCCCGAGCTGACGATTGCGGTGTACCTGCCAGCCCAAAGCGCATCGATCCACAAGCCGGCCAGAGTTCCGCAGCGTCTGTTGTCGGCGCATTGGTGGAGTGCCAGTTTCAGCACCTTAACGCGTGACCTGGCACATGGCCAGGCAAGTGCCATCGTTGATGAAGACCGTCGCTCACCCACGCTGCCCAGCGAGCGCGACGAGCAGTGGCAAGACGCGCAGTTGGATGCCCAGTTTGATCTGAACCAGGATGGCACACACCCTGAAACAGGTGTGGTTGATGGAACGCTTTTCTCAGACCTGCTCAGTACCGGGCCCGCCCTCAATGCCTTCCCGGCCGGCAGCCGCTATGGCACGCTCTTGCACGATCTGCTGGAGTGGCAAGCGCAGCGTGGTTGGCCTGCGGCCACCACCGGCAAATCATCCAGCGAATCACCCAGCGAATCACCCTATGCCGCTGACTGGATAGCGCTGCTGGCGCGCCAATCAGTGCGCCTGAATCTGCTGCCGGAGCACACCGACATGCTGAATGAGTGGGTGACTGCCATCCTTACAACAAATATGCCTCTAGCCCCTAAAAATAAAGCGCAAGAAGCTATTACCTTAGGAGCGATTGAATCTTGTGACATGTGGCCCGAGATGGGTTTCTCATTGCCTGTGCAGCGTCTGGGCAGCCAGCAGCTGGATGCATTGATCACCGGCCACGTCTGGCCCACCCATGCGCGCGTGGCGCTTGAGCAACGCCAACTTGAAGGCATGTTGACTGGCTTCATCGACCTGGTGCTGCGCCATGAGGGCCGCTACTACGTGCTGGATTACAAGTCCAACCGCCTGCCGGGTTACGCTCCGAAGCAACTGCAGCAGGCCATACTGGCGCACCGTTACGACGTGCAAGCGGTGCTGTACGTGCTGGCCTTGCATCGGTTGCTGAAATCGCGCCTGACCGACTACAACTTTGACCAGCACATCGGTGGTGCGCTCTACCTGTTTTTGCGCGGTGTGGATCAGCCTGGCAGTGGCTTGCTGCACTTGCGCCCGTCGCGCGATTTGATAGAGTCGCTGGACGCGGCCTTCACCGGCAAGGGTTTGAGGGAGTTGGCGCCATGACCCCATCCTCGCAGACCACGTCGGTTTCCAGCGTCATCGCCGACGACCCTGTGAACCCGAGTGATCTGCCGCGCGCGGATGGTGACTTGCCCCTGACCGCCCTCGACCTGGCCTTTGCACGCTACCTCCAAAATGCACAGCCCAGCCCTGACCCACGACATGCTTGGCTGGCTGCACTTGTCAGCCATCAGTTTGGTCGTGGCCACGCCTGCCTTGACCTGGCGCAGCTGAGCGAGCAGGGCGTTCAAATTCTCGGTTGGGATTCGCGCTTGCAAAGTGTTATTCCAGACGATTTGGCATCCATTGCGAGCAACCTGCCTTGGATTGTTGGAGATGCCAGCCCCTTGGTGCTGGATGGCCTGCGCCTCTACCTGCGCCGCAATTGGCGGGCAGAACAAAGCATTCGTGCTTCCATCCTGGCGCGCCTGAATGTGCCTTGCCCGGTAGCACCCACGCTGGCGCATGACCTGGACCAGTTGTTTCCTCCGGACGCACAAACCAGCGGCCCGCCCGATTGGCAAAAGGTCGCTTGTGCCTTGGCCGCGCGCAAGCGCTTCACCCTGATCACCGGCGGTCCGGGCACCGGCAAGACCACCACCGTGGTGCGCTTGCTGGCGTTGCTGCAGTCTCAGGCCGTGCAACCTTTGCGTATCGCCTTGGCGGCACCCACGGGCAAAGCAGCGGCACGGCTGGGTGAGTCGATTGGTCGGGCAGTGCAGCAATTGCCATTGGCCATGCAGCCGCACATCCCCATGCAAGCGCACACCCTGCACAAGCTCCTGAAGGTGCGTTCCACTGTGCAAGCCACGCCTGCGCCCGCGTTGGCGCTCGATCTGGTGGTGGTGGACGAGGCCTCGATGATTGACCTGGAACTGATGGCCCGCTTGTTGGCCGCTGTGCCGATCAGCGCGACTCTGATTCTGTTGGGTGACAAAGACCAGTTAGCCTCGGTCGAAGCCGGTGCGGTCATGGGGCAGCTGTGCGGGGGCGCAGCGCAGGGCAATTACACGGCGGACACGGTGGACTGGCTGCGCGCAACCCCAGGCCAGGATGTCAACGCCTGGGGCGGCGCTGGGTCGGTCTTGGCGCAGCAAACCGTGATGCTGCGCCACAGCCACCGCTTTGCGTCTAACAGCGTCATAGGTCAGTGGGCCACGGCGGTGAATGCGGGGGATCGGCAGGCGGTGGCCGACCTGTGGTTGGATGCACCACCGTGGCGAGCAGACGCAAGTACCAGCGTAACCCGCTTGGAGCCACAGCAAGCATGGGACGCCCGGCTGGCGGCCTTGGTGCAGTCTGGCTGGCACCTGTGGCGGGAGCAGCTGCAAAGTTTGGGTGTCCAGCCCTGCGGCGACGCGCAAGCGCTAGCCTTGTTGCAAGCGCTGGCGCGCTTTCAGGTGCTGTGTGCGTTGCGCGATGGCCCTTGGGGCGTGCACGCGCTCAACCGGCTGATTGGCCAGGCGCTGGGCATGGCCACAGAGGGCTGGGCCGTTGGGCGGCCGGTGATGGTCACGCGCAATGACTACAACCTGAACCTGATGAACGGTGACATTGGTCTGTGCCTGCCAACCGCCAAGGGTTTGCGCGTCGCCTTCACACACACCACGTCAGACGGACAGTTGGGCGTGCGTTGGGTGTTGCCGAGCCGCCTGGACGCGGTGGACACCGTGTTTTCCATGACCGTGCACAAGTCGCAAGGTTCCGAGTTTGAGCATGTGGCGCTGGTATTGCCGGATCGCATCTCGCCGGTTTTGACCCGCGAGCTGCTGTACACCGGTATCACCCGCGCCAAGAACCAGCTAACGCTGGTGGTGCCGCAAAGCGGTGTGCTGCGCCAGGCCGTCCTGCAGCAGGTGGTGCGCAGCGGTGGTTTGGGTATGGTGTAAAGCGTCGTATAGGAAAACCATAATGACTTCTTTTGAACTTTCACCCCAGCGCTACGCACGTATTGGCGGCGTGCTGTACTTGGCCATCATCCTGCTGGGCATGTTCGGTGAGTTGTACGTCAGAGGCACGCTCGTGGTGCCTGGCAATGCGGAAGCGACGGCGCAGGCGATATCAAACTCGCCATTCCTGTGGCGGGCTGGCCTTGTGGGTGACTTGTTGATGCATGTGTGCGACCTGCCGGTGATTCTGGTCATGTACCTGTTGCTCAAGCCGGTGAGCGAGAACCTGGCCCTGTTGGCCACCTGGGTCAACCTGATTCAAACCGCTGTTCTGGTGGCTAACAAACTTAACCTGATGGTGCCGCTGTTTCTGCTGGATAAGGTCGGCTACCTCAAGGCCTTTTCGCCAGAACAATTACACGCACTGTCCCAGCTTGCCATCAAAGCCCATGGCTACGGTTTTGCCATCGGTCTCATCTTCTTCGGCTTCGCCTGCCTGGTTCGTGGCTATCTGATTTACAGGGCAGGCTACTTTCCAAAGATCCTGGGTGTTTTGATTTTTGGGGCAGGGCTAAGCTACCTGGCCAACAGTTTTGCTGCGCTTTTGGCACCTGCCTTTGCATCGCTGATTTTCCCCGCTGTGTTGGTGCCGGCCTTTGTCGGCGAGCTGTCTTTTTGCCTGTGGTTGATCGTGAAGGGGGTGGATGTGAGGCAATGGAATCAGCGGGTTGGCTTGCAGTCTGCAGGCCCGTCGACAGAAAAACTTACTTGATCAAGAGCACTGGTACGGTAGAAAGTTGAACGACCTTGACGGTGACCGAACCCATGAACAGACCCATGATGTGGCTGAAGCCATGCGCGCCCATGACGATCACGCCGCAGTTCTTGTCGGTGGCAAAGTTGACGATGGCAGAGGCGGCGTCACCCACCAGCAGGTGGGCCGTGTAAGCCAAGTTGGCCTGAATCAGTTTTGCCTTTGCGGCTGCCAAGGCGGTATCACCCGCCTCGCGGTGGAAGTCTTCCACAGTTTTGTTGTCAATAAACCGGGTCACATCATTGGGTAACGGGGGTTGAACATTGACCAGGTAAATCTGCGCGGGTGTGCCACGGTCGGCGGTTTCCTGGATCACATAGTCAACCGCCTTGAGTGACGGATCAGAGCCATCAATTGCGATCAAATAGGAAGTGCTCATGGGTAGTCTCAGCTGGGTTAATGGTCAGAGGTAGATGAAGGCAACTCAATGGCTGCACGCGCCGTCTTGCGACTGCCCAGCCACTTGCCCACAATCACGACCAGCACGGCTCCTGTGCTGGCAAACAGGTAATGGGCATAAGGAATACCTTTGGAAATGGACTCGGGTGTGGCCTGGTCCGAAACCACCATGCCCCCCGCAATCCAGCCGAGCAGTGCGGCACCCAGGGTGATGACCACCGGGAAGCGGTCCATCAGGGTCAGCACCAGTTTGCTGCCCCAGACCACGATAGGGATCGACACCAAAATACCAAAGGTCACCAGTACCATCGAACCGTGCGAGGCGCCAGCCACGGCAATCACGTTGTCCAGGCTCATGACCGCATCGGCCACCACAATGGTTTTGATGGCGGCCATCAAAGTGGTGCCGCCATCAATGTTGTCGTGCTCGTCCTCATGCTCGGGCATCATCAATTTGACGCCAATCCATAACAGCAACAAGCCACCGACTATTTTCAAATAGGGCACAGCCAGCAGTTGCAGTGCAAAGAAAATCATGACGACGCGTAAGCCAATGGCTCCCACCACGCCCCAGAAAATCCCTTTGTTCCGCTGTTCAAGCGGCAGCTTGCGACAGGCCAGCGCAATCACCACGGCGTTGTCGCCACCGAGCATGATGTCAATGACGATGATCTGCAGAACAGCGATCCAGAAGAGACTAGAGTTGAAATCAGGCATGGTGATGAATCTGCTTCACGAGATAGAAAGACCTAGCAGTCGCGGCTACAGGGAGCAACGGCTCGCCTAATTGCAAAGCGCACTTGCATTAAGCGAAAGGTAGGTATCTTAGTTGCAGTTCAGGGCGTCAAGTGGTGCTGCCTTGATTTTGCTTGCAGAAGCACCGACCACTTACAACTTATCGGTGTTGTCAAATGGCCCGAGTGATGGTCACCCGTTGGCGTTTCAAGTGGCGCATTCAGTTGAAACTGGGGTACCCGTGTTCGTACCCGATTGAATCAGATTGGTTGGGCTTCTAGTCCGGTGTCAGGCGAGCGCAGCATCTGGTAGTGCAGATTCCAGTGCGCGACCGCAGCGATCAGCACCATGGACTCACCCTCGGCCACGTGGTCATCCACCTCAGCAAGCTTGACGCAAATGCTGAGCACCGTGCGGCGCAGGAGGGGGTCATCGATTTCCGCCATCATTTCGGCCAGGGTGAACTCGTCCACCGGGCAGGCATCTGACCAGTTCAGTTGTTTGCTTGACAGCAGGTCTTCGCAGAATGTGTCGATGACCGCATGCAAGGCATCGCGTTCCAAACCCAGTTGATGGTGAACTGCCAGGTTCTCCAGCAGGGCGAGTTCCTCCGGGCCAATGTCGCCGTCAGCAATGAGGGTCAGGGCCACAATTCGGGCGGCGGCTTGGGGGCTGTTCTTAGGGTACTTACGCATGTCAAATTCCTTGTTTCTACGTGGTTATTGGCGCTGAATGGCGTTGTTCTCTCGTCCCCATTGTTGGCGGCAAAAATGCTCCAAAAAAGCAGATTTTTAAGAAGCGAACATTCGTAAAAAGCTGCATGTCAATGCCAGAGCTGTGCCACGTGTACATACAGTGGAATGCCAAGCAAAATATTGAACGGAAAGGTCAAACCCAAAGACATACCAAAGTAGAGCGAGGGGTTGGCCTCGGGGATCGCGTGGCGAATGACCGCAGGCACAGCGATGTACGAGGCACTGGCCGACAACACCATCAGCAAGGCCAGGTTGCCAGGCGACATGCCCAGCGCCAAACCCAGCAGCAGTGCAATACCCGCATGCACCAACGGCCCGGCGATGGCATACACCAGCAACCAGATTGATTGGCCCTTTAACTTGCCCATATTGCGTGCGGCCAGCAAGCCCATGTCCAGCAGGAAGAACGCCAGCATGCCTTTGAACAAATCGACCGAAAAAGGCTTCATGGCGGCTTGTCCGGACTCGCCTGTGAGTATGCCAATCAGCATCGCGCCGAGAAGCAAGAGCTGCGCACCGTCAGTCAGGGCCTCGTGCAAGATGCGCCCTAGCGGTGCATTAGAGGCGCCGCTTGTTGCCGTGTTACTGGCTAGTGCAGCCTTCTGGCGTGCGTGGTTGGCCAATACCACAGCCAGAACGATGGCGGGTGATTCCATCAAGGCCATCGCTGCCGCCATGTGTCCACCAAAGCTGATGCCATGGTTGTCGAGGTACTGCACTGCGGTAATGAATGTGACCGCGCTGACCGATCCGTAAGTGGCGGCGATGGCGGCCGCATCAAAGTCGTTAAGAAACCGGCGCAACAACAAGTAGCCCAGCACAGGCACCAAGACGGCCATACCCAGCGCGGCCCCCAGGCTGATGAGTACGTCGGCGGTAAAACCAGATTGGGCCAGAGCAAAGCCGCCCTTGAGCCCCAAAGCCATCAGCAGATAGAGCGACAAAAACCGCGATATCTGTGGAGGTATCTCCAGATTTGACTTCAGCGAACCCGCCAAAACACCGAACACAAAAAACAGAATGGCGGGATCGAAGAAGCTTTGCATGCACTAGGTTCCGTGGCTAATCAAAGATGTCGCTGAGCCACGATTTCTTTCGGTTGTGTTGGTAACTCCGCCCACTGCGGAAGTCAGAGTCTACGAAGTCGGGTCGCTCGCGGCTTTTGGGTGCCGGCGAAGAGGCTGCAGCTGGGGGCGGTGAAGCGCTGGCCGCGCGATCCAGCAATTTGTCGAGTTCACCTCGGTCCAACCAGATTCCACGGCATGAGGGACAGTAGTCAATTTCAACACCCTGGCGATCGGCCATCACCAGGGTTGTGTCAGGGCAGCTAGGGCATTTCATAGGGGTCTTTCAGTTCGGTGACACATCATGGGAGCCAGGCCGCCGCGCCGCCTAGCAAGCCAGTTGCGGCCACTGCCGCCAGCAATTTCGCATCGCGTTGGTTCTTTGCCTGGTATTCATGCCATGCGGCATAGAGCACGACAGCAGCAAGTGCCAGTGCGCCGTAAACCAAATCCGGGGCACTGAGATCATTCATTGGAGCCCCCCAAACCAAACAAGCTCAACAGGCTGGTGAACAGATTGAACACCGACACGTACAGGCTAACGGTGGCCATCACGTAATTGGTCTCACCGCCGTTCACGATGTTGCTGGTCTCATACAAAATCAAACCTGCTGACAGCAGTGCCACCATGGCCGACACGGCCAGTCCCAGGGCTGGCATTTGCAGAAACATGGCGGCAATACCGGCAATCAATGCAATGACCATGCCAACAAACAGAAAGCCGCCCATGAAACTGAAGTCACGCCGGGTTAGCAAGACATAGCTTGACAGCGCCAAAAAGGTGGCACCGGTAGCAGCCAAGGCCAGCGTTATGGTTTGTGCACCACCTGGCAAGGCCAAAGAATGCGTGAGCAGCGGCCCCAGCGTGTAGCCCATGAAACCAGTCAGTGCAAAAACAGCGGGCAAAGCCCAGCCACTGTTTTGCAGTTTGTATACCGCAAAGAGAAGACCGAAGTAACCAACTAGGGTCAGCACCAAGCCGGGTGCCGGGAGTTGCAGCGTCAACGTGGTGACTGCCACCCCAGCGCTGAACAGCAGCGTCATGGCCAGCAGCGCATAAGTGTTGCGCAAGACCCGTTTGACCTGGTCAGAGTGGACGGCACCCGAGTTGCCTGCCCGCGCGGGAAGGTGACCTGACTGGCCGGTGGTGAGCGCTGAATTGGTGTGGTTCATGATAAGAAATCCTTTTGTCGTTTCAAGTGTTAACTGTCAAGGGCAAGCTTGGTCACACGGCCTCGTGCGGTCTTGTGGTTGCGTTGCAAACTGCGCGTCAGCACACGGGTGGCGCGTATGAGTGACCGGTCCAGCGCGGTGCGCCAGTCGCGCGCCAGCGAAGTGATTACCACGGTGCCAGCGGTATCGGTTTTGAGCTCGACCTGGCAGCGCTTGTCGACACCTCCGCGCGGGCCGTTCACGTCTGAGAACTGCACCTTGGCGCGCGGCACCCAACTTGTCAGGCGGCGCAGGGCAAAACGCACCCGCTCAACCGACAGTTCGCGCATTTGGGTGCCTTCGGCATCGCGAGACTCAAAAATAATTTGCATCAGTTTTCTCCAGTGGGTTAATGGTGTTATGACGATATCTGCCAATTTGATTCTTAAAAAGCAGATAATTTCGCATTCACAGTCTTATAAAAACTGACCATGAGCACTCCCTTCAATTACAAGCACCTTTATTACTTTTGGGTTGTCGCCAAAGAGGGCGGCATCTCAAAGGCGGCAGACAAACTCGACATGGCCGTCCAAACTGTGAGCGCGCAGGTTCGGGAACTGGAGCGCGCTCTGGGTTATGCCTTGCTCAAGCCAGCTGGACGCGGGCTGGTGCTCACTGATGCGGGGCAAGCGGCTATGCAGCAGGCTGACCAAATTTTTCATCTGGGTGAAAACCTGCCGGCCCGTGTGCGCGACGCGGTAAGTTCTCCCACCGTTAGGTTGGCAGTCGGCATTTGTGATGGCCTACCCAAACTCGTGGTTCATCGCCTGCTGCTACCCGTCATAGCCGAACCCAACCTACGCTTGCTTTGCCATGAAGGTGAGTTGAGCGATCTGCTTGGTGACCTGGCCCTGCACCGTCTCGACGTGGTGTTGTCCGACCGCCCGGCCCCCGTCAACCCCAATATCAAACTCTACAGTCATGCGCTTGGGTCCTCCACCATCGCCTGGTATGGCACGGTCGCCCTTGCCAAAGCGGCACGCAAAGACTTCCCGCAAAGCCTGGGTGATGTGCCTCTGCTGCTGCCCACAGCCCACACTGCGGTGCGTGACCGCTTGGACCATTGGTTTGAGCAACGTGCCATTCGGCCCCGTGTGGCGGGCGAGTTTGAAGACAGCGCCTTGCTAAAGACTTTTGGCGCAAGTGGCATGGGGGTGTTTCCGGCAGCAGAGTGGGTGCATGATGATTTGTTAGCCCATTACTCCGTGCAGCGTTTGGGTCCTTGTGAAGGCGTTACTGAGCACTTTTATGCCATTGGAACTGAGAAAAAAGTGCATCACCCACTGGTGCAGCGCTTACTGCAACCTGCCTTGTAGATGCCGCAAGCTGGCGCAGGATTTTTCTGAAGGTTTGGGATATAAGCCTATAACAAAACAGTCGTTGTACATCTAGGGTGGCGCCCGTACCATGCGCAGCTTTGTTTACGGGTACTCAATGAAAATTCGCCACCTAGATCTAGACCATCCGGTTGCCAATCCGGACCACGATGCGTTGGCATTGCCGCCAATAGAGTACGAGGTCACACATGCCTTTGAGCGTTCAGCCATTCACCTTCTGAGCTTTGGCGTGCTGGGTCTGCTGACGGGGCTACTGATCTACCTTGCCTATCGGCTGTTTCTGGGTGGACACACGCCAAGCGGGTTCGCGCTGATTCAGCAGACTGTGCATGACCCTTTGTTTTGGACAGCAGTCGCTGTCGGCTTGGTTGCCCAGGCCGTTGACGGCGCACTGGGAATGGCCTACGGCATCACATCCAGCAGTTTTTTACTGGCGGCTGGTGCACCTCCGGCGATGGCCAGCGGCGCGACCCACTTGGCAGAAGTCTTTACCACCGGCGTATCTGGTGTGTCTCATCTGCGGCTTGGCAACGTTCATAAAAAACTTTTCTTCAGTTTGTTGCTGCCTGGTGTGGTGGGTGCGTTGGTAGGCGTGTATATCCTGGGGCATGTTGACGGCGCAGTGCTCAAGCCATTGGTTAGCGCCTACTTGCTGGTCATGGGTCTGTATGTGTTTTCCAAGGCGTTTCGCCGCATCAATGCCAGGCGAAGTATCCAGACTCGCAAGGTCGTTCCTTTGGCTTTTGCTGGCGGCTTAATGGACACTACCGGCGGTGGAGGCTGGGGGCCGATTGTCACGACATCGCTGGTGGGTGCAGGCAATGACCCGCGCATTACCATTGGTTCGGTGAACTTGGCAGAGTTCTTTTTGACCGTGACCGTCGCAGCGTCATTCTTGTCTATTCTGGATCAGACGGTGTGGGTTCTGGTCGCGGGGTTGGCGCTTGGTGGTTTGGTCGCCGCGCCATTTGCAGCCCTCATGACCCGACATTTGCCCGCCAAAGTGCTGCTAATGCTGGTGGGTGGACTCATCGTCAGTATCAGCACATTTAACTTGTACCGAGCCTGGACTGTCTGACCGAGTAATGGATCTTGAGCACGCCCCGACGTGGGCTCGCTGCGTCGGTTGACGTGCTCAACGCCACAAGCTTAATGGCGGATCGGCAACTACGGCGCGCAAAATGTCACCACGGGACACATAACCGACCAAACGTCCGAGCTCACCGGTCACTGGTACGCCATCAATACCGTGCATCAGCATTGCGGCAGCAATCCGGCGAATGTCGGTCACCGCCTGGGCTGTGATGACAGGCGTATTCATGACGTCACCTACCCGGCGTCCGAGTGCTTCCAGAATCTTGCCGGTGTCCATGTTGATCACTGACAAGAGTTCGCGTTCACCGACGATGCCGACCAGCTGCATTGCATCGTTCAGCACTGGCGCCTGATGGATGCCGTTGGTTTGCAATGTTCGCCAGGCCTTGCCAATATCGTCGTTGACATTGAGGCAAATCACCCTGTGGCGCATGATCTGACCCGCGTGATAGAGAGGCCCACGTTCAATCTCACGTGGCAGCATGGCGCGGTAAGCCTTCACCGCCTTTTCACTGGTTCCGGAGCTTTCGGCATTTGGGACACCCAGTTGCCAGTTGTCCTCTTCTCGGTCAACGGTCCGGACGGTGCGTGCGCGTTCCAGCCCACTCACCCGACTCATCTCCTCGAGCGTTCCGTTGAAAACCTGTCCTGTGACACCATAAACTGTGAACATCGATTGCTCCTTTGAACAGAATCGTCAATCCGCTTTACTCAGTCCGCGCCAAGGCTTTTGTCTTGGGTTCGGGCTTCGCTGTGCGCACGCTCAGCAGCATGGTCAGGGCCAGAATGCCCACCACCACTCCCAGTGAGAAAAGCACCGGAATTTTGTAGATATCAATCAGGCACATCTTGGTGCCAATGAACACCAGAATCACTGCCAGGCCGTAGTTGAGTAAGTGAAATTTGTTGGCGACAGCCGCCAGCAGGAAATACATGGCACGCAAGCCCAAAATAGCAAACACATTGCTGGTCAGCACAATGAAA
>DFWT01000030.1 GCA_002381045.1 Rhodoferax sp. UBA4127 | reverse complement strand
ATCCCGTTCCAGGCCGCGCTGATGCAGCATCCGGGCTTTCACTCAGGTATCTTTGATACCGGATTTATTCCCAAGGAATATCCGAAGGGCTTCGATGCCTCAATGGTTCCGCATGATGATCCAGCCTTGCTGGTTTCCGTTGCTGCCTACGTTTATCGTGCCTTTACCGATCGTTCTGCTTCAATCACTGGCCAGTTGCAGGGCCACGAGCGGCTGGTCAGCGACAACTGGATGGTGGTTCGCCTTGATGCGGCGGGCAACCAGCACCATCCGGTGACGGCCAGTCTGGTTGATGGTGGTTATGACATCGAGTACTTGGGCAAGCCCTACGAACTTCGTTCTTCCTGGAAACTGGGTGAGTCGCTGTTCAACGGAACCTGTAACGGTCAGGAATTCACTTTGCAGGTCGAGCGTCACAAGACTCGCTACAGCTTGTTCCACTGGGGTACTCGTGCCGATTTCATGGTGATGAGCGCTCGTGCTGCCGAGCTGCTCTCCCTGATGCCTGAGAAACAGGCGCCCGATCTCTCCAAGTTCCTGATTTCTCCGATGCCGGGTTTGCTCCGCGAAGTGGCGGTTACGGTTGGGCAGGAAGTGAAGGCTGGCGAGAAACTGGCGGTTATCGAAGCCATGAAGATGGAAAACGTGCTGTTTGCCACTTCCGACGGGGTGGTGGGCAAAGTGTTGGCCAACAAGGGAGAAAGCCTGTCGGTTGATCAGCCCATCGTTGAGTTTGCATAAAGTGCGGCTCTAGCCCTTTCCAATAAAGGGCTAGAAGCTCACTAATTTATAGTAATGTCACGAAAGAAGTTGTCATGAGCCAGATCCTTCGTCCCTTCAAAGTACTGGGTATCCAGCAAATTGCCATCGGTGGTACCAGCAAAAACCGCTTAAGAAAACTCTGGGTCGACATGTTGGGGCTGGAGGTCACTGGCACTTTCAGGAGCGAGCGGGAAAACGTGGATGAAGACATTTGTGCCATGGGTGTGGGTGCCTTCAAGGTAGAAGTGGATTTGATGGAGCCAGTCGACATTGAGAAAAAGCCTGCCGTGCATGGCACGCCGCTAAACCATGTGGGCTTGTGGATTGACGACTTGCCCAAAGCAGTGCAATGGTTAACTGACAACGGGGTACGTTTTGCGCCAGGTGGCATTCGCAAGGGTGCCGCTGGTTTTGACATTTGTTTTTTGCATCCCAAAGGTAATGACGAATTTCCCATTTCAGGCGAAGGCGTGTTGATCGAAATGGTGCAGGCACCTGCCGCTGTCGTTGATGCGTTTGCAAAGTTGGCCAACGCACCTTCTTGAATGTTGATGCCTCAGGCGCGTTGAAATGCGTTCTGGATGCAGCAGAATGCAGGCTGGCGTCCGAAACGCAAATCAACCATCGGGAGGCGATCGATGAGCAAGAACAACGAAGGGCTGGGGTTTTGGCGACCTGGTGTCAATCTGCTGCGGCGGATGCATTTCCCGACCAAGTTGGGACTGATTGCCATCATTGTGATGATTCCTTTGTTGGTGGTGGCTTTCTTTTTGGTTCAACGCCAAAACGCTGATCTTGATTTCACGCTCACCGAAGCCCAGGGCTTGACGCTGTTGCGTCCCACCATGCGCGTGGTCACTCAGGTGCAGAAGCACCGCGGCCAGACCAATGTGCTGTTGTCGGGCAATGTGGCTGTCAAGGCCGATCTAGACAAAACCCGCCAGGACTTGGCCGCTGCGATTACCGACACCCAAGCAGCCCTCAAGGCAACCGACCTGCCCAGTGTGGTGCCGCTCTGGACCGATCTGTTGCAACGCCTGAACGCTTTGCCGTCTGCCACCCAGCAGGCCGCGGCACCTGCCAGTTTTGCTTTGCATACTGATCTGGTGCGTGACCTGCGACATTTTGTCTACAGCGTAGGAGAGTTTTCTGGCCTGTTGTATGAGCCGCAGGCATCGGCCTATTTGCTGATGGATGCGGTGGTCTCGCGTACTGTTCCGCTGGCAGAACTGATTGGACAACTTCGCGGGGCGGGGGCAGGTGTACTGGCCAATGCTCAGGCCAATCCTGAAGCCTACGCTGCTATGCGCGTGCGGCTGACCAACCTGGAATCGGACCTGAAAGACTGGCAGTTCTTGCTGGAGGTGCTCAAGCGCAACGACGAGGTCAAATTTGGTGGTGAAGCCGCGTTGGAGGCCGCCAGCCATTTCATGCGTTTGGGCAACCAAGCCTTTGCCAATGTTGAGGCCACCAAACCCACTGATGTGACCAAAACGCCCGCCGCCGGCAAAGCCATTGCACCCGCCAAACCGGATGCGGTGGGTAGGCCAGATTCGGCCGCGTTCTTTGCGGCCGGAACTCAGGCCATCGATGCCGTCATTGGTGCGCAAAATCAGATGACAGATCGGCTGCAGGCTCGGCTCACCGACCGCATTGCCAGTTTGCATCAGGAGCGTGCACTGGTGGTGGGTGGCATTGTGCTGGTGGCCGCCTTTTTGCTTTATACGATGTTTTCGTTCTACAAGAGTTTTCGCATCGACCTCGGGCGCTTGAGTTTCGCCATGAAGGAGTTGTCAGAAGGTAATTTGCGTGTGGTTGGCACGGTGCGTGGGCAAGACGAGATTGGTGAATTGGCCAGAATGCTAAGGGTCATGGTGGCCAATGTGTCAGGCATGGTGGCTTCGGTGGGCAGCAATGCGGCGTTGGTGGCGCATTCTGGCCACGAGTTGAGTGTGGGCAACCGGGATTTGTCCGACCGCACCGAGCAGCAAGCGGCCAATCTGGAACAAACCTCAGCCAGTGTGCAAGAGCTGGCCACCACAGTGGCTCAAAATGCCCAAACTGCGGTCGAAGTAGATGCCCAAGCCGCGCAGGTGCGCGACATTGCCGAATCTGGGGCGCGCTCCATGGTGACCTCGGTGGAATCCGTTGAAGCCATACAGAAAAGCTCGAGCCGCATGAACGAGATCATCAGCGTGATCGATGGATTGGCTTTCCAGACCAATATTTTGGCTCTGAACGCAGCGGTGGAAGCTGCACGGGCGGGTGAAGCTGGCCGTGGTTTTGCCGTGGTTGCCAGCGAGGTCCGGTCGCTGGCTCAGCGCTCGGCTGAGAACGCACGCGAGATTCGTGGCTTGATTCAAGCCTCGTCAACGCAAGTAGAGGCCAGCGTGGCACAGATCCGTGCGGCGGGCGAAGGCATGACCAAAATTCTGGCGGGCATTCGCACGGTTTCAACCAGTATTTCGCAGATCTCGGGTGCCAGCGCCGAGCAAAGCAGCGGGATTCGAGAAATTTCATCCGCGATCAAACAGCTCGACGAGATCACCCAGCGTAACGCCCAGATGGTCGAGCGTGCGGTTACCCAGTCCAGCGGCTTGGAGGTACGGGCGGGATCTCTGTCGGATGCGATTCGCAGCTTCAAGTTGCAACAAGGGGTGGCTGAAGAGGCCATGCACCTGGTGCAACGTGCCTCGGAGTACCGCGAGCGTTGTGGTTCCCGTGATGCGTTTTTGCGCGGCGTCAACGACCCGGGAAATAAGTTCTTTGACCGCGACATGTATGTCTTTGCGCTGGACCAACGCGGTGCCTACCTGGCTTTTGCGGGAAACAAGGACAAGGTCAACACGCTGGTGCATGATGTGCCGGGGATTGATGGTCCGCAACTGGTCAACGATATGTTCAACCAGATCGCTGTGGAGCCAGGTTGGGTCGAATACGACATCACCAACCCGGTCAGCGGCCAGGTTCAGAGCAAGCTGTCGTTTGTGATGGCGGTAGACGACTTGGCTGTGGGCTGCGGAGTCTACAAGGGGCTCATCGCGGCCTGAGTTTGCGTGGGTGTGGCCAGGCCACGGTCGGCGTTGTCGGATGCAGCTTAGCTTGGGCGGTCGTTTTGCTTGGCCCGCGCGCGCGCCAAAGCCGCTTCAATTACCGCACGTTTTTTTTCAAGAACCGCGGGGTCGGTGTGTTGGGAGTGCTGGGCCAGGTCGGCCAACTTCATCACCGCTTTTTCTTCAAGCTTTTTGGCGTTTTCTCCCTCGTGCCGTTTGCGTCTGTAGCTACTGAAAGCGTAGCGTTGTTTTGCCTGGTCGGCCTGGAGCTGTGTCCAAGCGGCCCAACCGCTAGCGCTGCCAGATGCGTTCTCTGAGTGAATGCAATCCACCGGGCAGACCGGCAGGCACAGATCGCAGCCGGTGCAGTAGTGTTCGATCACCGTATGCATCAGCTTGTTGGCGCCCATGATGGCATCCACCGGGCAGGCATCGATGCACAGCGTGCAGCCAATGCACCAGGCCTCATCGATGTACACCACCGAGCGAGGCGCTTCCACGCCATTGTTGGGGTTCAGGGGCAACTCAGGTAAGCCAGTGACTTTCGCCAGACGCTGTATGCCCTGCGCGCCACCGGGGGGACACTGATTGATGGCTGCCTCACCTTCAGCGATGGTTTGGGCGTAGGCTGCGCAATCCGGGTAACCGCAGCGGGTGCACTGCGTGTGGGGCAGCACCGCCAGAATGGCGGTGGCGCTGGCCTTCATGCTTTGGTTTTGCTGGCCGGTTTGGCTGCCTTGGCAGCAGGCTTGGCCACTACTTTTGTTTTCACTGCTTTGGTCGCCGGTTTTGCAACGGTATTCGCCTTGGCCTTCACCTTTGCTTTGACTGGTTTGGCCGTCGGGGGCACTTTTGCCTTGCTTTGCATCGGGGCAGGTGCTGCGATTGGTGCTGCCGTGTTCGCCACAACTGTTGCCATGGGCACTGCTGCAACAACCAGCTTGGCCGCTGCTGGTTTGGGCTGGTAGGCCAGGATGAAACTCTTCACCTTGGGGTACACCAGTTCACGCCAGCGCCGCCCGGAAAAAATGCCGTAATGGCCAGCTTCAGGTACTTCGTAATGCTGTTGCATCGACCGGTCCACACCGCCACAAATGTCGTGCACGGCGGCAGTTTGTCCAGAACCTGAAATGTCATCCATTTCGCCTTCCACCGACAGCAGTGCGGTGGTTGTGATGTCATCGGGGCGCACCCGCTCGACTTTACCGTCGACACCCTTCACATCCCAGGTGCCATTGACCAGTTTGAATTCCTGGAAAACGGTGCTGATGGTCTCCAGGTAATAGTTGGCATCCATGTCCAGCACCGCGTTGTACTCATCGTAAAACTTGCGGTGTGATTCCGCGCTGGAGTGGTCGCCCTTGATCAGATCCTGAAAGTAGTCGTAATGGCTGCGCGCATGGTTGCTGGGGTTCATGGCCACAAAGCCCGAGTGCTGCAAAAAGCCGGGGTACACCTTGCGACCCACACCAGCAAAGCGATCTGGCACCTGGAAAATCACATGGCATTTAAACCAGTCCAATTGCTTCTTCATGGCCAGGTTATTGACCGAAGTGGGCGACTTGCGTGCATCAATCGGGCCACCCATCATCACCATACTCAGGGGCGTGAGTTCCTTGCGGCTGGCCATCAAAGACACCGCAGCCAGCACCGGAACGGTAGGCTGACAAACGCTCATCACATGGCAATTGCCATAGCGCTGCTGCACATGGCGAATGAACTCCTGGACATAGTTCACATAGTCGTCCAAGTGGAACTCACCGTCGGACATGGGTACCAAGCGCGCATTGGTCCAGTCGGTGATGTAGACCTTGTGGTCTTTGAGCATGGTTTTCACCGTGTCGCGCAGCAGCGTGGCGTAGTGACCCGACAACGGTGCCACGATCAGCACAGCCGGGTGATCCTTGAGCTTGTTCAGGGTGGCCACATCGTCAGTGAAACGCTTGAAACGACGCAACTCGCAAAACGGCTTTTTCAGTTCGACCCGTTCGTGGATCGCTACTTCAATGCCATCCACATCGATGGTGCGGATGCCAAACTCGGGCTTTTCGTAGCCCTTGCCCAAGCGATAAACCAGGTCATACGCGGCAGAGATGCGTTGCGACATCGGCCATTTTCCCAGAAATGACTGTGGGTTGCCATAGACCTTGGACGCGGTTTGCGCTAGGTCGGTGAAGGGTTCCATCAGTGAACGTTGCGTTTCATAGAGTTTGTACAGCACGAGGGTTCACCTTTTAAGACAAAATGTTGCGGTGCAATATAACAGGTCTGTTTCCAGACGTCCTGAATGCGCTGTCTAATCCGACTGATTCACCATCCTACCGAGAATGTCGTGTTTAAAACATTGCGCCCCAGCCCCCGCATGCCAGTGATGTTCATTGGTCATGGCAGCCCTATGAATGTCATCGAGGACACGGTCTACCGGCAAAGTTGGCAGGCCTTGGGTACCCAGTTTGGCACCACCTGGCCCAAGCCGCAATTAATCTTGTGCGTTTCTGCCCATTGGCTGACCCGCGGTTGGTGGCTGACTGCCATGCCCAAACCAAAAACCATTCACGACTTTGGTGGATTCCCTGCGGAACTGTTTGCCCAACAATACCCGGTACCCGGCTTTCCAGGGGCCGCTGTTGAATTGGCACAGGCGCTTCGCAATCCATCATCGGGTGAGGCGATCAATCTGGACCCGGACCAATGGGGTTTGGACCACGGTGCCTGGGGAGTGCTTAAACCCATGTTCCCAGCGGCGGACATCCCGGTGGTCCAGCTCAGCATGGATGCAAGCCAGCCAGCTTCCAGCCACTTGGCGCTGGGCAAGCAATTAAAAACCTTGCGTGGCTGGGGTGTACTGTTGGTGGCCAGTGGCAATGTGGTGCACAACCTGCGCGCGCTGCGTATGGGCGTTGCGGACGACCAAACCTACGACTGGGCGCAGGCCTTTGACCAACAGGTGGCCGAGCGACTGGTTGCCCACGACCTAACCGCCTTGCAGGCGTTTGAGACCTGGCCCCATGCGTCGCAGGCCCATCCCAGCGACGAACATTTTTTGCCTTTGCTGTATGCAGCAGCTGCAGTCGATGCCACTGAAGCACCGCGCTTTTTCAACACCGGTTTTCAAGCCGTATCAATCGCGATGCGTTCGGTGGTTTGGGGTTAGGTCAGCTGCGGTTAGTCGGCAGGTGGTCGCTTGGCCAATTGCTGCGCCAGTGCGCTTAAAGCGGCGTAGGCTTCGCCGGCTAGGGGTTGCCAATGCGCCACTGCCTGAGTCTGCTGTGACACTAGGGCGGTGTCGCCCCGCGCTGCCGGGCCGGTGAGCGCGCTTTGTGGTCCGAGTTGGACAATGTTGTTGATGGCGTTTTGAAGCAGCCTGGCGCGCAGTTGTTCGGCTAGTTCGGGTGGCATGTGGGCGTGTTGCCAGAGTTGTTCTGCCAGGTCTTGCAACACCGGCAAAAAGTTGGTGGCAAACACCGCCCCTGCGTGGTACAGCAGTTTGTCAGCCGCTGCCAAATCAAAACATTGCGCGCCCAGCCTAGTGAACAGGGTGCGCAGGGGTGCCAACGCAGCGGCGTCGCCCTCTAGGGCGCAAGGGGTGCCTGCAAACTGCGCGAGGGCAAGGCTTGGCTTGGCAAAACTCAGCAAGCAATGGGCGCTGGCCACTTGCCAGCCTTTGGCCTGCAGCGGTGCCAATTCGGACGCGCACAAAGCGCCGCTGCAGTGAAAAACCAAGGCTGGGCTGGCTGCTAATTGCGAATCGGCCAGCGACTTCGCCGCCCCTGCAATCTGGCCATCGGGTACGGCCAGTAGCCACAAATCTGCCGGGCGCAAATCGTTCAGCTGGGTAAGCGCCCGCCCGGCACCAATGAACGCCACAGCCTCTGCCGCCGAGTCAGCGCGACGGGTCAAGACATCCTGCACCTGGTAGCTGCCTTCTTGCAGCAGCAGGCGCCCCAGTGTTTGGCCCACACGCCCGGCACCGATCAGGTTGATGCGCTGGGGATCGGCCATGCTTTTGGAGGTGTTGGATGTGTCGGTATCAAAAAAAAATAGCTGCCGACGCCCGTTCTATATGGGCCAGGCAGCTATTTTCTTTAGAACTATGCGATCAGATCACTTTGGCGATCGAGGCACACACGTAGTCAATGTTCTTGCTGTTAAGTGCCGCCACACACATGCGACCGGTGTCGGTGCCGTACACGCCGAATTCACTGCGCAGGCGCACCATCTGGTCTTTGGAAAGCCCCGAGTAGCTGAACATACCAATTTGCTGAGTGATGAAACTCATGTCCTGCTTGATGCCAGCCGCTTTGAGGCCGTCCACCAGTTTCTGGCGCATGGCCTTGATGCGCACGCGCATCTCGCCCAG
>DFWT01000187.1 GCA_002381045.1 Rhodoferax sp. UBA4127 | reverse complement strand
CAAAGCCCGGTCACCTGACCCAGTCGCCCAGCCGCTAAAGATCTCAACCGGCGCCGCATCACTGCAACCTAAATGCCTGGCCATCCTGAGAGCAATAGTCTGTACACCGCGTATGCTCTGGCGCACCATGCCACGCCTCACCCCAGCCCCTAACCTGGCCATTGCCACCCTGTGGGCCGATGCACTGGCATCAGAAGGGATTGCCACCAGCGTGCAGCGCCAGTACCTGAGCAGCGTAGCCGGTGAACTGCCACCAGACCAGTGCCTACCCGAGGTGTGGATCAACGATGCTGCGCAAGAATCTCGGGCGCGCGAGTTGCTCTACCACCTGCAACATGTGCCTCAGCATCGTTGGCAATGTGCATGTGGCGAATTGGTGGAAGGCGGGTTCGAGCAGTGCTGGGCTTGTGGCGCCTGGTTGCCGCGTTAACTTTGGCTTGTGGCGTCAGATCACGCGCTCTGGAGGAAAATAGGCACATGACCTTGACTGAACTGAAATACATTGTGGCGGTGGCGCGCGAGCGGCATTTTGGCAAGGCCGCCGAAGCCTGCTATGTGTCGCAGCCCACACTCTCGGTGGCCGTAAAAAAACTGGAAGAAGAGCTGGATATCAAGCTTTTTGAGCGCAGCGCCAATGAAGTCACGGTGACACCTCTTGGCGAAGAAATCGTTCGCCAGGCGCAAAGTGTGCTGGAGCAAGCCGCCGAAATCAAAGAAATTGCCAAACGCGGCAAAGATCCTTTGGGCGGGTCGCTTACCCTGGGCATTATCTATACGATTGGTCCGTATTTGCTGCCTGACCTGGTGCGCCAGATCATCGCCCGCACCCCCCAAATGCCGCTGATGCTGCAGGAAAATTTCACCGTGAAGCTGCTGGAGATGTTGCGCACCGGAGAGATCGACTGCGCGATTCTTGCCGAGCCGTTTCCGGATGCAGGACTGGCCATTGCCCCTCTGTACGACGAGCCTTTTTTGGCGGCAGTGCCAACCAACCACCCTCTGGCAAAAAAGGCCGAGGTGACCAGCGAAGAACTGAAAAACGAAACCATGCTGTTGCTCGGCAGTGGCCACTGCTTTCGCGACCATGTGCTCGAAGTCTGCCCGGAGTTCGCCCGGTTCTCCAGCAAGGCGGAGGGCATTCGCAAGAGTTTTGAAGGCTCGTCACTGGAGACCATCAAGCACATGGTGGCTGCGGGTATGGGTGTGACCCTGGTGCCGCGGCTGAGCGTTCCTAAAAGCGCCTTGACTGGCAAGCCCAAGCGCCACGAGGATGCATACGTGAAGTACCTGCCTTTTGCGGGCGACGCACCCACCCGGCGCGTGGTGTTGGCCTGGCGGCGCAGCTTCACCCGCTATGAGGCCATCGCCGCCTTACGTAACGCCATTTACGCCTGTGAACTGCCCGGCGTGCAGCGTTTGTCTTGATGCGTGTTGGTAGGAGCGAGTTGATGGGCGTCGGCCGAAGCAAACTGAACTTGTACCTGGCACTGATCCGCTGGGATCGGCCCGCCGGCTGGCTGCTGTTGCTGTGGCCGACCTTGGCCGCCCTCTGGGTGGCCGCCGGTGGCTTTCCGGGGTGGCATTTGCTGAGCGTGTTTGTGCTGGGAACCATTCTGATGCGCAGCGCGGGCTGTTGCATCAACGATGTCGCTGACCGCGAATTTGACAAACACGTCAAGCGCACGGCGACACGTCCTGTCACCTCCGGTGCGGTGTCGGTCAAGGAGGCGCTTGGGGTGGGTGCGGTGCTGGCGCTGCTGGCCTTTGGTTTGGTGCTGACTACCAACCCGATCACGATAGGCATGTCGTTTGCGGCATTGGCCATCACACTCGCCTACCCCTACGCCAAGCGTTATGTGTCCATGCCGCAAGCCGTGCTGGGCATGGCCTTTGGCATGGGCATTCCGATGGCATTTGCTGCGGTGCTGGGCGAGGTGCCCCCACTGGCCTGGTGGTTGACGCTGGGTAACCTGTGTTGGGTGCTGGCCTACGACACTGAGTATGCCATGGTGGACCGGGATGATGACTTGCGCATTGGCATCAAAACCTCGGCCATCACCCTGGGGGCGTGGGATGTTCCGGTGGTCATGTTGTGCTACTTAGGATTTATAACAATTTGGGCCCTAGTCCTTATGAAATATGTGCAAGATGCTTTGTTTTATATAGCAATTGCAGTTGCGCTGGCGCAAGTGGTGTGGCACTTCAGTCTGATCCGCACGCGCAGCCGCGAGGGCTGCTTCACCGCGTTTCGGCAGAACCACTGGCTGGGTTTTGCCATGTTTGCGGGGATTGCCGCAAGTTACGCCATGCAGCCGTAAAAAAGCCGCCTCATGAGGCGGCTGGAACGGTAGCGGATGTGATGTATTAGGCGCCGAATTCGTCGCCCAATTCCTTGGCGCGCTCACGGGCGGCGTACAGCGCATCAATGAACAGGGCACGCACGTCGTTTTCTTCCATGCTGGAAATGGCGGCGAAGGTGGTGCCGCCTTTGGACGTGACGCGTTGGCGCAGCACTTGCGGTGGTTCGGCTGAGGTTTTGGCCAGGGTGCTGGCGCCAGCAAAGGTGGATACGGCCAACTGGTGCGATTGCTCCCGGCTCAAGCCCATCTCAACGCCGGCCATGGTCATGGCTTCCATGAAATAAAACACATAGGCGGGGCCGGAGCCTGAAAGCGCGGTGACTGCATCCAATTGCTCTTCGGCGTCCAGCCAGAGCGACTCACCGGTGGTGGCCATGACTTGCTCAATCAGCGCCTTGTCTGCGCTTGAAACGCTGGCGCGGGCAAACAGGCCGCTGATGCCTTGGCCAATCAGGGCTGGGGTGTTGGGCATGGCGCGTACGATGCGTTGGCTGCCCAGCCAAGCGGCGATGCTGTCGCTTCGGATGCCGGCGGCCACGCTCAGGTGCAGTGCCTGGGCCGTGTGGGCGGCGACAGCCAACGCGGCTTCTTTGAATGCTTGGGGCTTAACCGCCCAAACGACCATGCTGGCAGCTGACAAAAACGCGCCAGCTTGCGCCTGCGCGGTGATGCCAAAGCTGGCTAGCAGCTTGTCGCGCGCTTCGGCAAGGGGTTCAAGCACGTCAATCTGGGTGGCGGCGTGGCCCTGTTTGATCAGGCCGCTGATGATGGCGCTGGCCATGTTGCCCCCGCCGATGAATGCAATGCGTTCGTTCATGAAGCCTAATTTGCAGCGCAAGTGCCGCGATGTTGTGTAAAGGCGCCAAGTCTAATCAATTGTGTGGGCACAGGTCGCTGCTGCTACCCCCAGACGGGATTCACCATGGCCCGGGTGCGGTCACAGCACGGTTTGACGCACTGCGTGTTCCCAGCGTGCCATCAACTCCGCGGCATGGCTGGGGGGGCGGCTGGGCTCGAACCGGTGTTCCACTTGCCATTGGGCGCTGAGTTCATTCAGATCTTTAAACACACCGCAGGACAAGCCAGCCAGGTAAGCCGCACCCAGCGCGGTGGTCTCGGTGATGGCGGGTCGTACCACCGGGATGCCCAGCAAATCGGCCTGAAACTGCATCAACAGGTTATTGACGCAGGCACCCCCGTCCACCCGCAACTCGGCTACGGCGACCCCGCCCGCCTGCACCGCATCCCGACTCATGGCCTGCAGCAACGAGGCGCTTTGGAATGCGATGCTCTCCAGTGCAGCACGGGCAATGTGGGCCAAGGTGCTGCCTCGGCTCAAACCGGTTATGGAGCCGCGGGCATCAGGCTTCCAATACGGGGCGCCCAAACCGGTGAAGGCCGGCACCACCATGACGCCACCTGAGTCGGGTACGGTTTCGGCCAGGGTTTGCACCTCCGCGCTGTTTGAGATGGCATGCAGCCCGTCGCGCAGCCATTGCACCACCGCACCACCGACAAACACGCTGCCCTCGGTTGCAAACTCGGTTTGTGAAGTAGTTTGGGCAGCGCTGGTGGTAATCAGGCCGCTGTTGGAGGTTTGAAATGTTGTCCCGGTGTGCATGAGCATGAAGCAGCNNTGGTCACCCGCCACACCACCAATCGGAATCGCCGCACCCAGTAGGTCGGCGGCAGTTTCACCAAAGTAGGCACTTGAAGGTTTGACCTCTGGCAGCAGGCTTGACGCAATGTCCATGGCCTTGAGTAAATCTGGGTCCCATTGATTGGTGTGGACATTGAACAGCATGGTGCGCG
>DFWT01000156.1:8294-8414 GCA_002381045.1 Rhodoferax sp. UBA4127 | reverse complement strand
GGCCGTTGACCGGCGGGTTATTCAGCGTGATCACTGCAACGTTTTGCTGCACGGCGTAGTCAACGGTCATGATGCGAATCCTTTGAATTTTAGAACGATCGTGCTTTTATTTTAGAAGTG
>DFWT01000156.1:0-8266 GCA_002381045.1 Rhodoferax sp. UBA4127 | reverse complement strand
GGGGCCAGGCCCTCGGTGGGTTCATCCACAACGATCAGATCGGGCTGGCCCATCAAGGTTCGGCACAAGCTCAACATTTGCTGCTCGCCCCCCGACAGCACCTCGGCTAGGGCGTGGCGTCGGGTTTTCAGCACCGGTGCCATGGCATAACTGTCATCAATGGACCAGGCACCTTTTTGGCGACCAGGATTCGCACCTCGTTTGTGACCTAGCAGCAGGTTTTGCTCGACGGTGAGTTTGGGAAACACCTCGCGCCCTTCGGGCACATATCCCAAGCCTAGGCGTGCAATCTGGTAGGGGGCTTTGCCCTGGATGGGTTGGCCTTGCCAAACCACCTCACCTCGCGTGGTCACCAGCCCCATGAGCGCTTTGGCCAAAGTGGAGCGGCCTGCGCCGTTGCGGCCGAGCAAAGCCACAATTTCGCCCTTCTCAACCGCCAGGTTCACGCCGTGCAGCGCTTGGCTTTTGCCATAAAAGGCCTCTAGACCACGAATCTGGAGCAGACTCATGCGCCCTGCCCCTGGGCGACTGGCGACAACGTATCTTGCAAAGCCATGCCCAGATAGGCGGCTTGCACTCGCGCATCTGTGCGGACCGCGTCAGCCGTGTCATAGGCCAGCAGTTCGCCACCCACCATCACAGCAATATTCTGAGCCAGCCCATATAAAACCTGCATATCATGCTCTATGATCAATAGCGATTTTCCCTCTGTAGCCTGGGCAATCAGGCGGGTGAACGCGGTGGCTTCCGAGCGGCTCATGCCTGCGGTGGGTTCATCCAGCAGGACCACATTGGCGTTTCCGGCCAGGGCAATGCCCAGGTCCAGGGCCCGTTGTTCGGCATAACTCAAGTGGGCGGCCAGCGTGTGACGCTGATGGTCCAGGCGCAGCAGGTGCATGAGTTGCTCGGTTTGGGCATTGGCGTCTTCCAGACCACCCAGCCATTTCCACATGGTGTACCGATAACCCAGGCGCCAAAGCGCGGCGCAGCGCAGGTTGTCAAACACACTCAATTGCGCAAACACCTGCGTAATCTGGAAGCTGCGAGACACTCCCAGGCGGCTGATTTCAAAGGGTGTCTTGCCATCAATGCGCTGACCATCAAGCAGGATTTGCCCGGCGCTGGGAGCATCACGCCCGCTGATCAAATTGAACAGTGTGGATTTGCCCGCCCCATTGGGCCCAATGATGCCTACCCGCTCGCCGGGCTGCACCACCAGATTAAACGAGCGCAGCACTTCGGTTTGGCCATAGCGTTTGGACACATTTTTCAGGGCCAAGACCGGCGGGAGGGTGCGACTTGTCAAGCAAGCTCCTTGCGGATGCTTGGCGACAACTCAGTCTGAACGGCCTCCCAGGCGTGGGCGAATCGCCGACGCGCCACCACAAACAAACCCCACCCCAACAGGCAGACCGCTGCGCTTGCCAGCCAACTGGCGAGCTCCTGTGTGCTCAGTGTCAGCCCCATGAATCTCATATTGGGCCCCAGCGCAGCATCCATTTGCAGGTGATAGACCATTTCTACCAGGGCAGCGGCACCCAAAAGGGCTGGCAGCGTGGCGGCAGACAAAGCCAGGTAATACGGCGCGAGTCTGCCCAAATAGCCATGCCGCACGACACGCCAGTTGGCCACAGCGATAGACGCCACACCGCCGGGGGCATACATCACCATGAGCAGAAAAATCAGCCCAAGGTAAAGCAGCCAAGCCTGGCTGAACTCTGACAACAGCACAAATGCAAAAACCAGCAACACGCCACCGATGACCGGGCCAAAAAAGAAGGCGGCACCACCCATAAAGGTAAAGATCAGGTAGGCGCCTGACCGGTAGGCGCTGAACACCTCGGCGGTCACCAGCTCAAAATTCAAGGCCGCCAGACCACCGGCCACACCGGCAAAAAATGCAGCAACCAAAAACGACAGGTAGCGCACCATCTGCGGGTTGTAGCCCACAGACGCCACCCGCTCGGGGTTGTCGCGCACCGCATTGAGCATGCGGCCCAAAGGGGTGTGGGTAAAGGCATACATCAGCCAGGCACAAACCAAGGTGTAAGCTGCAATCAAATAGCTTAGCTGCCACTGCGGCCCCCAGCTGATACCCCATACGGCTGTGCCCACCACCCGGTTGCCTGAGATGCCGGCCTCGCCACCAAAAGCTTGCGGAAACATCAGCGCACCCGCCCAGACCAGTTCGCCCATGCCAAAAGTGATCATGGCAAACGCTGTACCTGACTTTTTTGTGGTGACCCATCCCAATACAGCCGCCACCGCCAGGCTGGCCAAGCCGCCCACCAATGGCACCAGACTCACTGGCAAAACCCATCCTCCGGTCACAAGGTTCAGGGTATGGATGGCGGCAAACGCGCCCACGCCCGAGTAAACCGCATGGCCAAAACTCAGCATGCCGCCTTGGCCGAGCAGGATGTTGAAGCTCAGGCAAGCAATGATGGCAATGCCCATTTNNCCACAGTTTGCTTTGAGATCGGGCGTCTGGACAACGCCGCATCACTTCCAGGCAAAGCCACCATCAGTCGCCCCGCGTACCCAGCAAGCCTCTGGGGCGCAGGATCAGGGTCAACACCATCAGCACATAGGGCAGCACCGGAGCCAGCTGGCTGAGTTTGAGCCGCCAAAGCCCATGATGGGTTGCTTGCTCAGCCAAGGGTATGCCCATGGATGCCGCCATGGCCGGCTCAGTGACAAAGGCCGCTCCACCCAGCACACCAGCCAGGCCCGCCAACGCGCAACCAGCTGCAAACACACCGGCAAACACCCGCGGCAGGTTGTGCCCAAGCGCCTGCACCATGTCCGGGTGGGTAAGGGCCGCCTGAATCACCAGACCAATTCGAGTGCGTTTGAGCAGCAGCCAAAGTGCCAACAGCATCAACAGCGCCACGGCCATCATGAACGCCCGGTAAGCAGGGAACTGGGTGCCAAACAGGGTGAACAAGGGGCCATCGAGTGCCAGTGGCACGCGAAAGTCAAGTGAGCTGCGGCCCCAAACCAGCTGCACCACCTCCAGAATCAGGTAGCTCATGCCAAACGTCATCAGCAGTTCAGGTACCTGACCCAAACGGTGCACCCGACGCAGCAAAAAATGCTCGCACAAGGCACCCACCGCACCCACCAGGCAGGGCGCAAGCAACAGCGCCCACCAAAAACCCACCCAACCCGTCAGGCTGTAGCCCAGATATGCGCCCAACATGTAAAAGGACGCATGGGCAAAGTTCAACACCCCCATCATGCTGAAAATCAGCGTCAGCCCGGCACTGAGCAGAAACAGCAACAAGCCGTAGCTGATGCCGTTGAGCAAGGTGAGAACCACAAAAGTCATTTCAAAAGAGGTTGTCAACCGCCGTCAGCGCAAATCGGGCAACGTGTAGTCTTTTAGCGTTTCGCGCAGCTTGCTCTTTTGCATTTTGCCGGTAGCACCCAGCGGAATGCTGTCAAGAAACACTACATCATCCGGGATTTGCCATTTGGCGGCTTTGCCCTCGTAGAAGGCCAGAACCTCTTCTCGGCTGAGTTCGACGCCCGGCTTTCTCACCACCACAACGATCGGCCGCTCATCCCACTTCGGGTGCGCCATGCCCACGCAGGCGGCCATGGCAACTGCTGGGTGCGCCACCGCGATGTTTTCGATATCAATCGAGCTGATCCACTCGCCGCCAGACTTGATGACGTCTTTGCTGCGGTCGGTAATTTGCATGTACCCATCGGCATCAATGGTGGCCACATCCCCAGTGGGAAACCAGCCATCCCGCAGCGGCCGCACCGGCGCCGCGTCACCCACACCCTGGAAATAATCGCGCAACACCCATGGGCCTTTCACCAGCAAATCACCGTAAGTCTTGCCATCCCACGGTAATTCTTCGCCTCTGCCGTCAACGATTTTCATGTCCACACCGTACAAGGCACGCCCCTGTTTCAGGCGAACTTTCATCTTGTCTTCCTCGGACAAAGTCAGGTGTTTGTTTTTGAGGGTACACACCGTGCCCAGCGGGCTCATTTCAGTCATGCCCCAGGCGTGCAGCANNCAGGCCGAGCCGCCGATGACCGTGCGCTTCAGGGTGGAAAAGCGCAGGCCGTTGGGCTCCATGTGGCTCAGCAACATTTGCCAGATGGTGGGCACACCTGCGGCGTATGAGACTTGCTCGAGTTCTATCAGCTCGTAAATGGACTTGCCGTCCATCCCAGGGCCCGGAAACACCAGCTTGGCCCCGGTGAGCGCGGCCGAATACGGAATGCCCCAGGCATTGACGTGAAACATCGGCACCACCGGCAGGACAGAATCGCGCGCCGACAGGCACATCACATCGGGCAAGGCAGCGGCATAAGCGTGCAGCACGGTGGAACGGTGGCTGTAAAGGGCAGCTTTTGGGTTGCCTGTGGTGCCGCTGGTGTAGCACATGCTCGATGCGGTGTTTTCATCCAACTCCGGCCAGACGTATCGGTTAGGCTGCAAGGCCAGCAAGGCCTCGTAGCTATGCAAGTTGGCGATACCCGAGTCGGTGGGCAACTTGTCTGCCTCACACAGCGCCACCCAGTGTTTCACGCTGGGGCATTTGTTGTGAATGGCTTTCACAATCGGCAAAAATGTCATGTCAAAACACACCACCTGGTCTTGGGCATGGTTCATGACCCAGGCAATCTGCTCGGGGTGCATGCGCGGGTTGATGGTGTGCAGCACCCGACCCGAGCCGCTCACGCCAAAGTACATCTCCAGGTGGCGGTAGCCGTTCCAGGCAATCGAGGCGACCCGCGCTCCCAATTGCAAACCCAACACGTCCAGAACACCCGCCAGTTGCCGTGAACGCTCGGCTGCCTCTATGTAGGTGTAGCGGTGAATATCACCCTCGACCCGACGCGACACAATTTGCCCTTCAGCGTGATGGCGCGCCGCAAATTCAATCAGAGTAGAAATCGATAAGGATTGGTGTTGCATCAAACCCAGCATAGCCATCTCCTGTGTGCTTTTGTTGGATGGGCATCGTACCGCCAAAGCTTCACCGCATCGCCCTTCCCTCCTGCTGCTACGGGAACAGACAACCCCGGGAAATACTGCCGAGTGCCCCTGCGTGCGCTAAGTCTGTCGCACCTGCCGGACAATCCACAGATGCTTGACGTCGAAGAAACCACCCCACTTTTGCAGTCTGGACTTGTTTGGCGCAATGGTTTCCATGCGCTGGGGAAAGATTTTTTTACCGAGCTGGCGCCAGACCCATTGCCTGAGCCCTACTGGGTTTGTCGCAGTGATGCGGTGGCCAAGCTGCTGGGATTGAGCGAGCCACTTTGGCACTCAGACGCGCTGCTGCCGGCGCTAACAGGCACCCAACCCATCAGCGGCACCCAGCCGCTGGCCAGTGTGTACAGCGGGCACCAATTTGGCCATTGGGCTGGGCAACTGGGCGATGGTCGGGCACTGTTGCTGGGTGAAACCAATGGCCTGGAAGTGCAGCTGAAGGGTTCGGGTCAAACACCCTACTCGCGCATGGGCGACGGCCGCGCAGTGTTGCGAAGCAGCATTCGCGAGTTTTTGTGTAGCGAGGCCATGCACGGGCTTGGCATTGCCACCACCCGGTGTTTGTGCGTGGCTGGATCAGACGAACCGGTCCCACGGGAAACCATGGAAACCGCTGCAGTAGTCACCCGAGTGGCACCATCCTTCATTCGCTTTGGTCACTTTGAGCACTTTGCAGCGCGCAATCAGCTGGCGCAACTCAAAACGCTGGCCGACTATGTGATTGAACGCTATTACCCCGAATGCCTTGGCGCGGCCGACCTCTCGGGTAACCCGTATTCCAACTTGCTTCAGGCGGTGGCACAACGCACCGCTCTGATGATTGCGCAGTGGCAGGCGGTGGGTTTTTGCCACGGAGTGATGAACACCGACAACATGAGCATTCTGGGGCTGACACTGGACTACGGCCCGTTCCAGTTCATGGATGCTTACGACCCCGGCCACATCTGCAACCATACGGACCGGGGCGGTCGTTATGCCTTTGACCAGCAGCCGGACATTGCCAACTGGAATCTGTTTTGCTTGGGCCACGCATTGATGCCGCTGATTGGCGATCAGGATCTGGCCCTACAGGCGTTAGGTGCTTTTAAGCGGGACTTTATCGGCCACCGTCATCGGCTGATGTGTGCCAAGCTGGGTTTCGACGCTGGCATGCAGACCGATGCGTCAACCGATGCGCAGCAAACCCAGCTGATCGACGACAGTTTGGCGCTACTGGCCGCCAACCAGGTGGACTACACGCTTTTTTGGCGGAGCTTGGGCCACTGGGTCGCAGGTGGTGCACTCGACCCGGTGCGCGACCTGTTTTTTGATCGACCGGCGTTTGATGTCTGGCTGCTACGTTATAAGGAGCTATTAACACATATAAATAAAGGGCCAGCATCCAATTTAATGTTGAAGAAAAATCCGAAGTACGTGCTGCGAAACTATTTGGGCGAAAACGCCATCCAAGCCGCCAAGTCCAAGGATTTTTCCGAAGTGGCTCGCCTGCTGACCTTGCTGGAATCCCCGTTTGAGGAGCACCCTGGTTGTGAAGCCTATGGAGGTTTGCCACCCGATTGGGCCAGCCGGATCGAGATCAGTTGCAGTTCCTGACCCCTATGCATTGAAAGAAGCAACCCATGGTTTACAAAGTACAGAAAACCGACGCCGAATGGCATGCTCTGTTGCGCGAAAAGCAAGCCGAAGCCAAAGCCTTTGAGGTCACAAGGCACGAATCCACGGAGCGCGCAGGCACAGGACGCTGGGCCGACAACAAAAAGCCCGGTGTTTACACCTGCATTTGCTGCGACAAGCCGCTGTTTGACGCCAATGCCAAGTACGAATCTGGCACCGGTTGGCCAAGCTTTTTCCAACCCCTGGACGAATCTGCGGTGGGCACCAAGGTCGACGGCTTGCTGTGGATGAAACGCACTGAAGTGCACTGCGCAGATTGCGGTGCCCACCTGGGCCANNGCCTGCGCTACTGCATGAACTCGGCTTCGTTAAACTTCAGCCCTGCATGAAAATTCTGATCGATTTCTTCCCCATCCTACTTTTTTTCGGCGCGTACAAGTTTTACGACATATACGTGGGCACCGCGGTGCTGATGGGTGCCACCGTGATCCAAATGGCCCTCATTTACGGCATCGACCGCAAATTGCAGGCAATGCACAAAATCACCCTGGTCCTGATTTTGGGGTTTGGTGCCTTGACGCTGGCCCTGCACGATGACCGCTTCATCAAATGGAAACCCACGGTGCTGTACGCCGGAATGGCCATTGCCTTGGCGATTGCCGTTTGGGTTTATAAAAAGAACTTTTTGAAGCTTTTGCTCGGCAGTCAAATGAGTCTGCCCGAACCGGTGTGGATGCGCCTGAACATGGTGTGGGTGGCCTACAGCGCCTTCATGGCTCTCACCAATGCCTATGTGGCGGCCTACTTCAGCACCGAGGCTTGGGTCAATTTCAAGCTTTGGGGCTATGTGTTTCCGTTGATTTTCATCGTTGGTCAAGGCTTTTACATCGCCAAATACTTAAGCGCCGACGAACCTAAGACGCCCTCGCCATGAGTGCAGCACCCACCGCCCAACAACTGCAGCAGCGCCTGCAAGATGTCCTTGCGCCGACGCAATTGGAAGTCATTGACGAGAGCCATCAGCACAGCGGCCACGCTGGCGCCAATGGCAGCGGGTTCGGCACGCATTTCAGGGTGCGCATTCGTGCAGCAGTTTTTACAGGCAAATCCCCCGTGGCACGGCATCGGCTTGTGTATGATGCGCTGCAAGATTTCATGGTCCAAGGCTTGCATGCCCTGGCCATCGAAGCCCAAGTTCCCCAGGCCTGATGGCCAAATAACCCGCTTTTACTGTTTTTGAACCCCAGGAAATTTGCATGAAACACACTTTTGCATCACGCATCGCAATGGCTACCCTGCTGGGTGGCATGACCCTCGCCGCCCAAGCTCAAAACGTGGCCGTCGTCAACGGCAAGGCCGTACCCCTGTCACGGGTAGAGGCATTGAGCCAACAAGTCACGCGCTCCGGTCGCCAGGTCACGCCTGAAATGCAACAGCAGATCAAGGATGAGGTCATTGCCCGCGAGATTTTCATTCAGGAAGCCCAGAAACAAGGCCTGGATACCACCGCTGATTTCAAAGCCCAAATGGAACTGGCTCGCCAGACCATTTTGATTCGCGAGTTGTTCACCAACTACCAAAAGAGTCATGCAGTGAGCGACGAAGAAATCAAGGCCGAATACGACAAGTTCG
>DFWT01000149.1 GCA_002381045.1 Rhodoferax sp. UBA4127 | reverse complement strand
TCGGGGTGGTGGGCACGACGGGCGAGTCGCCCACGGTCAACGTCGAGGAACACTGCGAAATCATCCGCGTTTCCGTGGAGCAGGCCAAAGGGCGCGTGCCGATCATGGCCGGTTGCGGCGCCAACTCGACCTCGGAAGCCATCGAACTCGCGAAATTCGCCAAGAAGGTCGGCGCCGATTGCCAGCTGCAGGTCGTGCCCTACTACAACAAGCCGACGCAGGAAGGCCNNGCCAGTACCAGCACTTCAAGGCCATCGCCGAGGCCACCGGTGACCTGCCGATCATTCTGTACAACGTACCGGGCCGCACCGTCGCCGATATGCTGCACGACACGGTGCTGCGGCTGGCCCAGGTGGACGGTATCGTCGGCATCAAGGAAGCCACCGGCAACNNGCGCCGCGCCTGATGCACGAGCTGTGCATGGCCGCCATCGCGGGCGACGCACGCCGCGCGATGGAGATCCAGCTGCGGCTGATGCCGGTGCACAAGCACCTGTTCGTCGAGGCCAACCCGATCCCGGTGAAGTGGGCGATGGCGCGCATGGGCCTGTGTGGTGGCACGCTGCGCCTGCCCATGACCCCGATGTCGGCGTCCTTCGAGCCCGTGGTCGAAGGCGCCTTGCGCGCCGCCGGTCTGGTCTGAGCCTGTCATGAGAACCCCGAGGAAACTTTCCGTGAAGCCATTCGCAACGACGGGCCACCGGCTCGCATGGGCCAGCATCCTGATCGCCACGCTGCCGGCCTGCTCCGTGCTGCAAGAGGACAAGGTCGACTACAAGAGCGCCGGCAGCGCCCCCACGCTGGAGGTTCCACCCGACCTGACCAAGCTGAGCACCGAAACCCGCTACACCGTTCCAGGCGGATCCGTGACGGCCAGCGGCATGGCCAGGACAGCCCAGGCAACGCCCAGCGCCAGTGTGGCGCTCGTGACAGTCGGTGACGTTCGGATCGAGAAGCTGGCCAATCAGCGCTGGCTGGTGGTCAACCGCACGCCGGAGCAGCTCTGGGGCCCGGTGCGTGATTTCTGGCAGGAAAACGGCTTCCTCCTGACCGTTGACCAGCCTGCCGTCGGCATCATGGAGACCGACTGGGCCGAGAACCGCGCCAAGCTGCCGCAAGACGTGATCCGCAAGTCGCTCGGCGCCGTGCTGGACACGCTGTATTCCACCGGCGAGCTCGACCAATACCGCACGCGTGTCGAACGCAGCGCCAACGGTGGCAGCGAAATCATCATCACCCACCGCGGCATGGTCGAGGTCTACACCAACACGCAGAAAGACTTCACCAAATGGGAGCCGCGACCCAGCGAGCCCGAGCTCGAAAGCGAGATGCTGTCGCGGCTGCTGGTCAAGCTCGGCGCCAGCGAGGCGGCAGCGCGGGTCGCTATCGCCGCCCCGGCGCTGACGCCGTCGCGCGACCTGCCGCTGATCCGCCCGCCATCGACCGAATCGCCAGCCGCCCCCTATGGGCTGCAGGCCGTCTGGGAACAGGGCGACCCGGTTGCGCGTGCCACCTTGCTCATCCTGCTGATCATGTCGATGGCGAGCTGGTACGTGCTGGTGCACAAACTGATCGAGCAGGCGCGCATGCGCCGATTGGCCCGAAGCGCCACAGCCTCCCTTACCGATGCGAAAAGCCTGCGCGAAGCCGCCAACCTGCTGCAGCCGGGCAGCCCGTTCCGTTTCATCGCCGAATCGTCAATGGCCTCCTTGCAGCAACACGACACCGTGGCGGCGCAGGTTGACCTGAACATGTGGCTCACGCAGAACATCGAGCGCTCGGTAGCCACCGTGCAGAGCCGCAGCCAGGACGGGCTCGCGGTGCTGGCCACCGTCGGGGCAACCGCCCCGTTCGTCGGCCTGTTTGGCACGGTCTGGGGCATCTACCACGCCTTGCTCGGGATTGCCACGGCCGGGCAGGTCACGATTGACAAAATCTCTGGCCCGGTCGGCGAGTCACTGATCATGACCGCCGCGGGTTTGATGGTTGCCATCCCCGCCGTGCTGGCTTACAACGTCTTGAACCGCGCTGTCAGCCGCATTGAGGCTGAACTCGAAGGCTTTGCCCGCGATCTGCGCGAGTTGGGCAGTTCCGGTGCAATAGCGCCATAACGGGTCAACCCAATGGCATTTGGTCGCCTGGATCGAGGTACCGCCGCTCAGCCCATGAGCGACATCAACATGACGCCGCTGATTGACGTCATGCTGGTGCTGGTGGTGATTTTGATCATCACTGCGCCCTTGCTGGCCAGTTCCATCAAACTGGATTTGCCCAAGACCGGTGCGGCCAAGCCGGGTGATGCGCCACAGTCCATCACCGTGGTCATGGATGCGACCGGACAGACCTACCTGAAAGATCTCGCTGTGGACCTTGACGTGCTGAAGGCACAGTTGCTCATCACTGCCCAGGCCAACCCGCAGACTGAAGTGCTATTGCGCGCCGACAAGTTGGCGCCCTACGGCCGCATTGTGGAGGTGATGGGTGCTGCGCAGCAGGCGGGCTTGAGCCGCATCGGCTTTGTGGCAGATACCTCCAGCGCGACGGTACAACCCTAGAATCAGAATTCTTTTGTCAAAGCGGCGTGCCTGCCGCGTTTCCCGACTGCCATGCAAGAAAAATACACCCACCTTGACGTAGAACCTGCCGCGCAGAAGCACTGGCAGTCCACCGACGCTTACCGAGTCACGGAGAACGCGCTGGATGCCAATGGCAAGCCCAAGAAGAAGTTCTATGCGTGCTCCATGCTGCCTTACCCCAGCGGCAAACTGCACATGGGCCACGTGCGCAACTACACCATCAACGACATGTTGACTCGCCAGCTGCGCATGCAGGGCTACAACGTTTTGATGCCGATGGGCTGGGATGCCTTTGGCCTGCCTGCCGAAAACGCAGCATTAAAGAACAGTGTGCCACCGGCCAAATGGACGTTTGAAAACATTGCCTACATGAAGCAGCAGATGCAGGCCATGGGCCTGGCCATCGACTGGACCCGCGAAGTCGCCACCTGCACGCCCGAGTACTACAAGTGGAACCAGTGGCTGTTTTTGAAGATGCTGGAAAAAGGCATTGCCTACCGCAAGACCCAGGTGGTGAATTGGGACCCGGTCGACATGACGGTGCTGGCCAACGAGCAGGTGATTGACGGCAAGGGTTGGCGCACTGGTGCGGTGGTCGAGAAGCGCGAGATCCCGGGCTACTACTTGGCCATCACCCAGTACGCCGAGGAACTGCTGGCCAATGTCACCGGCGCCAAGATGCCGGGCTGGCCCGAGCGCGTGAAGCTGATGCAGGAAAACTGGATTGGCAAAAGCGAGGGTGTCCGATTTGCTTTCCCTCACACCATTGCTGATGCGTCTGGGCAACGGATTGGTGACGGACGCATGTACGTGTTCACCACCCGTGCCGACACCATCATGGGTGTGACCTTTTGCGCAGTGGCTCCGGAACATCCCTTGGCGCTGCATGCTGCGGCGACCAATTCAAAACTTGCGGCCTTTATTGAAGAATGCCAGAAGGGTGGAACCACCGAGGCCGAGATGGCGGTCAAAGAAAAAGAAGGTATGCCTACCGGGCTGTTTGTCACCCACCCATTGACAGGCGAGCAGGTGGCAGTGTGGGTCGGCAATTACGTGCTGATGAGTTACGGCGACGGTGCGGTGATGGGCGTGCCGGCGCACGACGAGCGCGACTTTGCGTTTGCTCTGAAATACGCGTTGCCAATCAAGCCTGTGGTGAGGGTGGGTGATTTTGTGTTCGATAAAACGGCTTGGCAGGACTGGTATGCCGAGAAGGGCACGGGCATCGCTGTGAACTCCGGCAAATACGACGGGTTGGTGTTCAAGGAATGCGTCGCGGCAGTGACTGCGGATCTGGCCGCCCTCGGCCTGGGAGAGAAAAAGATCACTTGGCGCCTGCGCGACTGGGGCGTGAGTCGCCAGCGTTACTGGGGCACGCCGATTCCGATCATCCACTGTGACGTGCACGGCGCGGTGCCGGTGCCCGAGAAAGACCTGCCGGTGCTGCTGCCGGACAACCTGGTGCCGGACGGATCGGGCAACCCGCTCAACAAGTGCGAGGCGTTTCATGCGGAAGTCACCTGTCCGATCTGCGGCAAAGCTGCCCGGCGCGAGACCGACACCATGGACACGTTTGTGGACAGCTCCTGGTACTTCATGCGTTACTGTGACCCAAGCAATTCAGAGAAGATGGTGGCCGAGGGTGCTGACTACTGGATGCCGATGGNNGCACGCTTCTGGACCAAGGTGATGCGCGATTTGGGTCTGGTCAAGGTTGATGAGCCCTTCACCAAGCTGCTGACGCAGGGCATGGTGTTGAATCACATTTACTCGCGCCGTACCGACAAGGGCGGCAAGGACTATTTTTGGCCAAGTGACGTGGAACAGGTTTTCGATTTGGCGGGCAAGGTCACGGGTGCGCGGCTGGTCAAAGCGGTGGGTGACTTGCCCGTGGGCACGGC
>DFWT01000092.1:2439-2691 GCA_002381045.1 Rhodoferax sp. UBA4127 | reverse complement strand
GGTGGTCACCGACATGAAGCAGGCCGCGCACGGCCTCACCTGGTGCGTGGCCGAGATGGAGCGGCGCTACAAACTCATGAGCAAGATGGGTGTGCGCAATCTGGCTGGTTTCAACACCAAATGGGACGAGGCCAAGGCGCGTGGCGAGTTCATCTACAACCCGTTTAGCATGACGCCCGAAAGTCCCGAGCCGATCGACCGGCTGCCGCACATCGTGGTGGTGATTGACGAGCTGGCCGACCTGATGATGGT